>JAYVPO010000123.1:0-65095 GCA_043757325.1 bacterium | reverse complement strand
TTTTAGTCAAGAATTAGACAATAGTAGACAAACTGTGTTCTGGATTGAATACGGCTTAGGAAGATATTTTTCTTTATTGACATCTCTCATGACAGCATAAGTGATTTTTTGACGGGCCCTCAGGTCAAAAAATCCAAAATCGCTATCTTTTTAAGAGTATAGCCTGATCAATTATTGAAGCTACAAACGGATCGTCTACCATTTCTTCCTCTGAGGTAATATACAGGTCAAATTTGCGATCTTCGACCGAGGCCTTTAGTAATACGCTCATTTCTATTGAACTTGAGCGTAACTCTTGTGCGCCTTCGACACTTGGGCAGACGATTAATAAATCAATATCTCCGCCACGCAAGTCATCACGCACTCGTGAGCCAAATAAGTAAATTTTCAAATCATGATTAGCTGACTTTTGTAAGGTCTGTAGAATAGAATCTTTTTGCAAAGAGCTTAATCTCACTGAATATCCATCTTTATTAATGGTCTAATTTCATCCGTTAAAAATTTGAAATTTGATTTCAGTCGCGCATAAAGCAAGTCGAGCTGTGCGTCTTCGTATTCGTGAGCCACTTTATTTCTTACCTCGCGCAGTTCCATCCATCTGTCTGCATTGCTAATAATGCCCGCCTTCGCCGCTGCTTCCACGAAATCTCTTAAGCTTCCTGAAAATCCAGGATCACCTTTTAGAACAAAAGTTTTCACTAATCGCATAAGAAAAAGATCAACAACTCTACCAAAGCGCGCCGCATAACTTTCCCAAATTTCTAATTGCTCATCTTCTAAGTTTTTTACATCAGATGACAAATTAACGATTTTACAGTGACTGAATTCTAAATGAGCCACGGCTTTTCGAAGCTTATTTTTGCTTTTATCCAGCAATAGGTCGTACGGTGTTGGCATTTTGCAAACCCCTCCATTTAATTGAGTTTTAAAAATAGTCGCACGATATAAAATATTCCAAAAAGCACAATCATCAAGATACTCAAAGGACCTTTTTGCATAAGGCGTCCTGCGCCAGCCCCGGTTTTACCTCCAATAACCTGACCTTCTAAACTTTCGACAAAAGTCTCTCGATCTTGCATGATCGCTTGCGGTGGAAGATTTTCGTTCATGGTGCCTACGCCTGACATTTTCTTTACAGCCGTTCCGATCGCCATAAATTCCACAAGTCCTCCCCCTAAATCATAGACTCGAGTTTTTACGCCGATAACTTTATCCGCACCGCATAATTCGGCTTCTTTTTCGATACGTGCAAGCGCTTTTTCCCGAGCTTCGTAAAGCAATTCGGTCAATCCCTTTACCTCGCCACCACCAAGGCTTTGCAAGGCTGATAAAAAACCGGCTTTGATTCCAAGCGAATAAACCGAAACTCCCATCACCAGGCGAATTGGCATGTAGCCAAGACTGACCATATTCCACATCTCTTCGTTGGTCATATCACTTGTCACCGGTTTATCCGAATACCCATTAAGTTCGGCATGGCGAGAAGCGGTACCAAACATCATCATTTCCTGGGCACCCATTAGATACGAAATATTGGTTTGGATTCCAATAACTGCATTGGCACCATGTTTTTTGGCTTCGGCGGTGATTCTTTCCAGCGCCAAATGTCTCGTGCGGTCAAAAATGCGCGAGTATTCTTCGACTTCACCGCGCTTTAAACTGCGCAGTCCGCCTAAAATATTCCCACCGATTCCGATCGAATAGGCCACATTTCCAAACACAAAGTTTAAAGGCTGAAAGCCGGCGTCCATCTGACAATAAAGTTGTTGGGCATCAGCGGACGTCGAAAACAGCAAAGAATCTCTTCCGTCGTTTTTGTGAACCGTCGACCCGAAAGTAACAAATTCTAAATTTCCACCGTGCGAAATCACATCGAATGAAACTCCCGTTAACCCAACACCGCCATAGTGTTTAGCCTCTTCCATCATTCTATTAAAAGCTCGTGTCCGACCATCGTGAACAATTTGGGTGACGGTATCGACTTCACCCCCTGCCATATTTGCAATGGCGGCAAAGATGCCACCGCCAACTCCCAATGCAAGGACGCTATTTCCAACGCACAACTGTCCTGGTGTCATTCCCAATTTATTAAGACAGTAAATTTCATTCCCTGATAACCCTGTAACTCGCGTATGTTCTTTGATCGGTCCCGGCATTTTTTTTCCTTTTAAAAGAAGTGCGTTAGCTTTGGATATTATACTATTTTCGCCAACTCGTAAAATTTCGGTTGCGAGCCCAAAAACACCGTGTTAGCTTTTACGATTCTACTCAACCCCTTATTTGGCTGGAGTCAATTGTGCCAAAAATTAAATCAAAAAAAGCGGCTTCAAAGAGATTTTCTTTGAAAAAAAGCGGCGTTGTAAAACGTGGCAAAGCCAACAAAAGACATATCTTAACCAAGAAAAGTCGGTCGCGTAAAAACCGCCTTAAAAAAGGTGGATACGTAGATCCTTCTAATATGGGCTTAGTGTTACGTGCACTTCCTAATGGTTAACTCACAGTATTTATAGGTAAAGGTTACTTATGGCACGCGTCAAACGGGGCTTTAAAGCTCGAAGAAGAAGAAAAAAACTCCTGTCTCTTGCGAAAGGTTTTCGCGGAACAAGAAAGAAAAACATTAAGACGGCTGTTCACGTTGTAAGACGAGCTCTGCGTTATTCCTATCGCGATCGAAGGGTTCGAAAACGAGAATTTCGCAAACTTTGGATCATCCGAATCAACGCGGCTTGCCGGTTGGCAGGACTTCGTTACTCGGAATTTATGGGTGGATTGCGCAAAAAAGGCATCACTTTGGACCGAAGCGTGTTGGCGAACATGGCTATTTTAGATAATGCCGGATTTAACAGTCTTGTGCAGGAAGCTAAAAATGGCTTGGAAACACATAAAGCATCGTTAAAGTTAAAGTCGTAAGTTGGCTTAATTTTGAATGTCAAACTTCATAGCGCCCCCGTAAACCATACATTTTACGGTGGCGCTCAACTATTTCAGGTAAACACGCTAGAAAAATGTGCGCAGAAGTCTTTGGCGTTTTTTCGCCAAGTATTTCCTTCGGTTTTAGAACTAAGTCAGTTTCTTGCTGAAGATGATTTTACTAGCGAGCAGATGAAGTTAATTTTTTCCCGCTTAGAAAAAAAATTAAACACGTCTGCCATTGAAGATTTTCGGATCGATTTCGAAGATGGATTGGGCCTCAGGTCGGGCGCTGAGGAAGATTTTTTCGCCCAAAAGGCTGGAGAAATCGTCTGCGACGTACGCCAGAATTTTTCTGGTAGAATTGGACTTAGATTAAAATCACCCGAGCGAGCCACACTACAACGTTGTAAGCGCACGTTTAAGATATTTTTTGATGCTTTTTTTAAACAGGGAAACAATCTAAAACCTGATGGGTTTTTTATTGTCACTCTACCAAAAGTTAAAAACTCAAAATCGATTCAGCATTTTGTAAATTTCGTTCGACAGTATTGTCGCAAAAAGAAAATTTCTTCAGCATTTTTTAAGTACGAAATCATGGTCGAGACCGCTGAAATTGCTCGTTCTATTCATCGGATCGCACCTCTGTCCAAAATCACTGATTATTTGGGTACAAGGCTTCTGGGCCTACATATTGGTATCTATGATTATCTCTCAGAATTGGGCGTTCCACCTTCCGCTCAGGGACAAAATCATTTTTTCATTCAGCAATTAGAATATTTTCTGGTTTCAAATTTCTCACATCTAGAAATTTCTGACGGCGTAAATCAGAGTATTCCGAATTCTGGCAATTTAATGGAAGCCATGAAAATCCTTAAATGTCAGTATCGCTTAAACCTAGAGAAAATGGACCGTGGAATAAATCGCGGTTGGGATATTCATCCTTTTCAGCTCGTAGCGCGCTATCTAGCTCTTATTTGTTTTTTTGAAAAAAATACTGCCAACATGCAACAGCGCTATGAAAACTTTACCAATTCAAACCAAAAAGCTCAAAAACTCGGCGTTATTTTTGACGATGCAGCTAGCATGCGTGGAGTAGAAAGTTTTTTGGAACGTGAAAAACTATTTTTAGGCGTTACTGAAAATGATTCGCCATTGGTTTAGGATTTTCGCAGGATATTTCTATCAAGCCGCCTCTGGGTTCTTTGCGCCGAACGAACGGGAAAGCCCGTATCTAATCGGTCCACATTTCGTGAATTAAGACGGGCGCGCGAATAGTCATACAACATTTTCAAAGTTGGCAAAATCTGATCCGAAACTTCAATAAACATATTTAAAGCAAGCGGTCCAAAAATTAATCCCGAGGCACCCATCAATTCTAATCCACCTAAAATTGACATAAAAACCAACAGAGAATGCGCCTCTTCATCTTCGCCACTGATCCAAACTTTGGCGAAATTGTCGCAAATGCCTGCGATTATCCCAAATACAACCACTACAAAAAAGCCCTTGTAATCAGCATGAATCAAGGTAATCGCAAAACCTACAATCGCCATGGGCCAGGATCCAAGTAATGGAATAAATGCAAAAATAAACGTCGCAGCCGCAGAAAGCTTTGCTCCGGGCAAGCCTGCAAAATAAAAAGCTAGTCCCATCACAATGGATTGAGTCACAGCTGCTGCTAGAATTCCTAGCATAATCGATTTGATAGAAGACTGCATTCGGTGGGTAAAACTTAAAAGATTCACTTCTCGCAGATAAAACTTTCGCACTAGGATAATCTTGATTTTTTGTGCGTCCACCAGACAAAAATACATCACAAGAAATGCCACCACAGTGGCAAGAAGAAATTCTCCCCAAAATCCTGCTTGAACCAAAGTAATGGTACTTAAACTTTCTAAAGTTCCACCGCTGCGTTCCACGATAAATGCTTTTATTTTTGCCCCGGAATTGGAAATTCCTTGAAACCCAAAACCCGTTAAAAATCCATTTATTTTTGGTAGAATTAAATCACCATATTCGCTAACAATAGCCGGCGCCTCGCGCAAGATATTTAATAACTCACTCGCAATAACAGTCCCAGCCGCAATAATTGGCAACACAGTCGTTGCAATAAGCACCACGCAAGTGAGTGAACTTGCCACAGCAGAATTTTTGCGTTTAAAAACCTTTTTCTCAAACCAAACTTTTAATGGATGACACGACATAGCCATCATTACGCCAATTAATGCCGGTAGCCAGAAGCGCGCGTACACAAAAAAAAGCAAAAAACTTAGACCAATACCAAGCAGCCCAAACAAAAAAACAGTACGGCTTTGAGATTTTTTTTCGGTCATGTCAGAAACTTTTTATAATGGTTTATACGGGTGAAAAAATTGGCCAATTCCAATAGAAAAGCCCTGCCCTGAATCTTGTTGCAATCCCCATCCGTAGTCAACCCTAACTAGCAACCGATAAACTTGCGGTACATTAAATCTAAAGCCAAAACCCGCAGTCGTGCGCCGCGCAGTCTTTAATTCCGCAAAACTCATCGCCGCGTAGCCTTCATCCAGAAAAAGCGCATTTTGCACCTGCAAATAGTGCGACTGAAATAAAATATGCCGAAGTTCTAAGTTATAGTAAAAGGCTTTATTTCCCACCAGGCTGCTGTCAGGCAAACCCCGTACGGACTCCAGGCCGCCAAGAAAATAAATATCTTTTACATCTTCTGAATCTACGGACCCAAAAAAATAGTGCCCGGCTAAATCAACATCAGTATTCTCAAAGGCGTAAAAACCATAAGATTCGCTTTCTGTTTTTGCACGAGTTAATTCTTTTGAAATCAATGTTCCGGAGAAAATCTGCGCCCTGATTCCATGCAGGCGCAATTGATCGACTTGAACATTATCGTAAACAAATCCCGGCCCAACAAAATGCGATTGCGCTCCGGATTCTGATTTAAGCAACATGGAAGAAGACTCAGTTCGGGCTTCGTACCGCGCAAAGCGGCTTACTTTGTATTCATACTGGGCACCAAACTGCAAATGACCGGTAATTTGACTATCGCTAGGAACAAGAAATAATGTCCGAAAATAATCCTGCTCGGTGTCGAGTGTGCCTTTAATCTGTAATGCATCGTCGTAGACATTTCGTTTGCGAAAATCTTTCCAAAGTTCAAAACCTAAAGAATACCGTCCATCAAGCCACCGAGGTGCTTTGGCATAAATAACTCCACCGGGTGCAGCGCTGCCGTATTTTCTCATCTCAGCGCCGACTGTCCACAGTCTTCCCAAAGTATGGATATTATAACCACCCACAACATATAAGGGAATTCCTCCACCAAAGGCACCTCTGATAACTGGGATCAAAGTCCATTTTTCTTCTACATCAAAAATCAACGTTTTTTCCGAAACTTTTAGATCCACACGTGAAAAAACATCGGTGGTGAGAACTTTTTTTTTGAAATCAATAATCTGCAGAGCTGAATAATGCTCAGGAACTGTAATATCGAGATACTCAGTAATCCAATCCAGATCCGAGACCTTTAGTCCGCGAAACTCGATTTTCTCGATCAAAAAATCTTTTTCCGCAAAAGCCTGTGACGAGATGCAGACAAGTAGAAAAAACTTAACGATGCGCATCAGATTTAATCAAAAACTGATTCACATAATCAGAAACTCCCATTTCCAAATTCTGAAAAGATTTTTCAAACCCAAGATTTTTACGCAGCTCAAGCATTTTAGCCTCGGTAAAATACTGGTATTGATTTTTCAAGGAATCGGGCATTTCGGTCCATTCGATTTCCTTGTTTTTTTTCAACGTAGTGAACAACGCCTGAGCTAATTCCAAAAAGCTTTGAGCTCGTCCGGTTCCTAGGTTGTAAATTCCTGATGTCGATCGCGCAAAATTTTCTAAAATATGTAGCATGACATCTGAAATATCCTTTACATAAATAAAATCTCTTTTCTGTTCTCCGTCTTTATAATTTGCACTATAAGATTTAAAAAGCTGCATTTTACCGGTCTGAATAATTTCACGAAAGGCTTTATAGACAACGCTAAACTGGCCTTCTTTATGGTATTCATTGGGTCCGTAGACGTTAAAAAACTTTAATCCACACCAAAAAGGAGGGGTCTCTTTTTGCTTGAGCACCCACATATCAAAAAGCTGTTTGCTGTAGCCGTATGGGTTTAATGGCTTTAGCGCATGAATTTTTGAGGCATCATCATCGAATCCGTTTTCACCCGCACCGTACGTCGCAGCAGAAGACGCGTAAACAAAAGGAATTTGCAGTTTTGTGGCTAGCTGAAACATGGCCACGGAATACTTAAAATTATTTTCAATCAAATATTCAACGTTTTTCTCGGCGGTGGAAGAACACGCTCCCATGTGATAGATAAAGGTAAAATCCGCGGCAATGGTTTGCAATGGATTTTGATCTTCTATAAATTTTAGAAATTCTTGCTTGGGAAAGTAGTTGAGAAATTTTTTGCCGTTAAGATTTTTCCACTTAGGTCCAAAACCCAAATTATCAACTGCCATAATGTCAGTCATTCCCGCTTCATTTAAGGCCGCGAGAACGTTGCTGCCCACGAACCCCGCAGCACCGGTCAATAGAATCATTTAAATCGACCCTCCTACCGGACAAGTTAGTCTTTGGCGTACTACTTTAAAACCTAGCTGCCGCGCAGCTATATAACCAAGTTGCCGCTCAACTTTAAAACCTAGCTGCCGCGCAGCTATATAAACAAGTTGCCGCTCAACTTTAAAACCTAGCTGGTGCCAAATGAAAAAAGGACAAGGCGACGAGACAAACCCGACGAAGACAGTGCTATTCGCACGGCGAGGAGGGTTTTTCGAAGTCAACGCAGTCATTTTTATCATTTCGTGCCAGCGTCAGTTAGTCTTTTTTTTCTTCGAGCTGGTCTACACTACCACTACTACTCTTCTTCTTCTCTTCTTCGACGCCACCGTTAAGGCCTTTTTTAAAATTTTTAATGCTTTCACCTATAGCGCCTCCTAGTTCCGGCAATTTCTTACCGCCAAAAAGCAAAACGATAGCTCCAAAAATCAAAACCCCTTCACCGAATCCTGGCATTAACATAATTAAGTTTCCTTTTGAATTTTTTTATCTTTTTTCACTAGTAATTTTATCATCAAAATCGATATCTCGTACATGATATACATTGGCAATGCCATTGTCAGCTGCGACAAAGGGTCGGGAGAGGGAGTCAAAACAGCCGCAATAATCAAAATCAAAACAATCGTCAATTTTCGGTATTCACTCAAAGTCTTATCATCAATAATATGCAAAAAAGCAAGCAATATCAAGATCACGGGTGTTTGAAAAACGACTCCAAACCCAAGCAGCATCAAGCTCACCGTATCAACATACTCCGTAATTGTAATCATCGAAGTCGCAACCCCCTCGCCAACATTAAGTAAATAGGCAAGAGAATGCGGCATCATGAGGTAATAGCAAAAAGCCATTCCGGCCACAAAAAGCGAGGCCGAAATAAATACAAACGGTAGTATAAATTTACGCTCGTTAGGAAACAACGCAGGTTCAAAAAATTTCCAAAATTGATAAAGCCAAATGGGACAAGCGCAAATAATGGCGGCGATAAGAGATACTTTAAGCTGGACCATAAAAACATCCAGTGGATTTGTAAAATGAAGTGCCTGGCTTGGCAAAGTTCCTACTGGCATTGCTTGTAAAAGCGGCTGCTTTAAGAACTCTAAAATAGGGTTTGCGAAAAAATAACAAATCCCAAAGACAACGAACAAACCAACGATGGCTTTAATGATTCGTGATCTCAACTCGTTGAGATGAGATATTAAAGGCATCAATTTGCCTTCGGCAATTAATCTATCGTAAAGTTCTGCCATATCCCCAAATTATAGTCGATTTTTGCACCTAACATAATAAAAAACTTCAGTTTAATATGTGTTTTTCGACAATCTAGAGCCACGGCGTTAGTTTTCCTTGTCAGAAATTTTTGAAAACTGCCGACAAACACAGGTATCTATTTTTGTTAATATTTAAATAATATCTGAATCTAGCCAAGTTATGAGAATGCAAACAAAATCTCAGAAATTAAGCGAATCGAAAACCATCGCCGTTGTGGGTGGAGGCGTGGCTGGGCTTTTTTCAGCCTATCTATTTGCGCTTAAAGGTCATTCGGTTACGGTCTTCGAACGCTCGATTCTTCCACAGGACAAAGCCTGTGGAGAAGGGCTAACTTTTCACGGTCAAAAAATCCTGCAATATTTTAATATTCTCACAGCAGATGGTGAAAACAATTCGAATGTGGTCGAAGGCATAGAATTTAAAAATAAAGTCGGAACTCTCAGAGCCATGTATCCCGTTTCACAAAAAGCCATATCATTGCGGCGCACCAAGCTTTCCGCTTTGCTTATCTCAAAACTTCACGAGTTTTCGAATGTAAAGATTTTAGAAAAAACGCCTTTTATACACGACCATTCTGTGCAATATGATTTTATTATTGGAGCGGACGGCATGCGTTCCTTAACCAGTAAGCAGGGTAATTTTACGTCCACTGGGCGTCTAGGTGTTTCTCGAACCGGATTTCGTCAGCATTTTTTTGCACCAAAAGTTAAGAACATCATCCAGGTATTTTTTACGTCAAAAGGCGATCTTTATTTAACCCCTTTAGATCAACATTCCTGTCAAATTTCCCTTCTAACCGACACTCGAAAAGCACCTTTTAACGGCTGGGAAAGTTTTTCAGACGAAATTCCTGATTTTAAAGAATACGTCGACTTAAGTCAGCCACTTAGTAAGCTGAAAGCCCACGGGCCACTGAACTGGCTGGTATTTTTGCCGATTCGAAAAAACAAGGCTCTGATTGGAGATGCGTTTTGCACGTTTGATGCCTGTACGGGGGTTGGCATGACCAAAGCGTTAAAAAACGCTTTGTTAATTTCGCAGTATTTTCCTCGATTACAAAATTCTTTGCGAGCAAGATTAATTTGTACGTTAAAACTTTACTGGGGACTTATTCTTTATTTGGCGCCGTGCTATGGATTGCTAGCCGTCTCCTATAGCCAAAATCTGCAAAAGCTTGCGTTAAAGCTTCAAGAAATAGCTCCGAAGGCGGTTAAAACAATCACT
The DNA here is from genome assembly GCA_043757325.1 of bacterium. GTDB lineage: Bacteria > Bdellovibrionota_B > Oligoflexia > Oligoflexales > RGVZ01 > JAYVPO01. Next base: position 55,071 of record JAYVPO010000123.1, on the reverse strand, counting down.
CTTATGATTGTAAAACTAATTGATTACCCAAATCCTGCGAGTCTTTTAGAATTCCATGCTTCTTCACTAGAAAATTCAAAATTAAAAAAAGATTCTTCCGAGATTTCACCTAACATAACTAACAAAGTTGGATAATAATCAAAGCGTAGGCTTTTTTTTAAATCCAAAAAGGAAATGTCAGATGTTTGGTATTGGCTTTGGCGAGATTATTTTGATAGTAATTGTGGTGATGATTTTTTTTGGACCAAATAAACTTCCAGAAGTCATGCACCAGATAGGCAAAATTTATGTGCATTTTCGGCGCTACTCTAGTGAATTTCGCGGCGCATTTGAAAAAGCGGTAAAAGATATTGAAGATGAAGTTATTTCTAAAGAACGCGACAAAATCCGAAGTCTTTTAATGGAGGAATCAAAAATTCTTAACGCCACTAAAACAGAACTTCAAAACGATATTCATTCAGCAGGCACAGTTGCTTCGCCTCATGCTGCAAACTCGGGCCAAGCAGCGATTTCTAGTTCAAGCTTGCCGCCTAGTTTTGATGTTCCGCCACCCAATAAAAATTTAGAGATTGTAAAACAGGAGTGATTTTTTTTGAGTGAACCTATACGTATTTTACATTTTGATGACGATACATTTGAACTTGAACGGATGCGCCAGCATTTATCCGAAGGCAACTACGAACTAAAAAGCTGCAAAAATTTCGACGAATTTTTGGAAATTATCAATAATCAAGTTTTTGAGCCCCATGTTTTTATTCAGGATGTGTTTTTAGGCGATGAGAGCCGTGACGGAATAGCAGTCATTCAAACCATTCGCGAAAGGTTTCCTTATTCTGTCATTATTGTTTCGAGTTCTTTGGACGATTCCAAAACCATCGCTCGTGCTTTTACCGTTGGAGCCGATGATTTTATTTCGAAGATCTGCGAAGAATTTGAAGTGGACTTTAGAATTCACAACGCTCTGCGGGTGGCACAAGTTAAAAGAAATATTCTAGGAACTCAGGCTCCAAGTGCCGTGAAACCAAGTGCTGATAACATTGTCGGCGCAACTTTACAACGCATTGCTCGACGCATTCCGCAGCTTATGGGCTCGGCCATCAATGCGGTCTTTGTCGGCGGCGAAACCGGCACTGGCAAGGAAGTTGTGGCGAGTTTATTTCAGAAAAATCTCAATAGTGATGTGCCGTTTGTACGGGTGAACTGTGGAAGTTTTGCTCCCGGTATACTTGAAAGCGAATTGTTTGGTCATGTGCGTGGGTCATTTACCGGGGCTTTGGTCGACAAAAAAGGCTGGATCGAGTCCGCCCATGGTGGTTGGATTTTTTTAGATGAAGTTGCAACACTTTCTGCAACAGCTCAAGTAGCTTTGCTTAGAGCCTTAGAAAACCAGGAAGTGACTCGGGTTGGTTCGACAAAAACAATCGAGGTAAATTTCCGCCTCATTTCTGCTACTAATGAAAATATGGAGCAGCTTGTCTTACAAGGGAAATTTCGCGCCGATTTATGGCAACGTTTTAAGGAAACGGAAATTATCTTACCTCCTCTTCGCGAACGCAAAGAAGAAATCCCTGCGATTGTAGATTGTTTTCTAAAAACCATGCGCGGTGGCCCGTACACAATTTCCGGACCGACACTGTCAGTTCTTTCAGAATATGATTGGGCCCAAGGTAATGTGCGAGAATTAAGAAACTGCCTGCGGGCGATGACCGAGTTTTCGGCGAATAAGCAGCTCACTCCAGTGACCTTACCGCAACGAATATTTCGTGCCCAAGAAGGTTTGCCTGAAGAAAGCGTGTCGGCAAATTTTTCTATCGATAAAGTGATGATTAACTTTCCCAAAAGCTCTCCATTTAAGTTTGCGGAATTAGAAGATGATTTGTTGGTTTGCAGTATCGAAAAAATTGCGGGCCATTTTGGCAATTTAACTTTGCGTCAACTTTCTTCAACTATGGGTATTTCGCGTTCTACTCTAACATCCCGGATTAAGGAAATGATTCGCAGTGGACGCATTGAAGTGGCCCGAATCGAAAAGATTTTAAATTTGAGTTTGTGAGTTTAGTTAAGTGCCTGCAACTTGGGTTGTCAGTTGGAAGTGATTTTTCTGCGCGGGAAAAGTTTGCTACACTCGTAACCTGAACGACTGTCCTTGACTTCGACATTGGCTTTTTGGTTGCCTTTAGGGTGATCTTGATTGTCTCCGGAAGACATTGTCGTGGTCGGTTTCCGTAAGCCAAGACAGAAAAACTTGCTATATAAAATATAAAACGGGAGTCTCGATACTGTCAAAACAACTCAAGAAAATGTAAACGCCTCTAGGCGAGGATCAGGATCACCCACAGGCCAAGGGCAACGAAAAGGCAGATATCAAAGTCAAGGACTGCATCGAGTTACCTCTAGGCAAAAGTTTGGGTAAATTTCTACTCCACCGTTTGCTGCAACATGGTAAATGCCTCCGATTTTAGACCGTTCCGAAAAATAACTTTCGGATGTTACGATTAGATCCTCAGGCCAACCATCACTTCCGCGATTTTTAGCAAGGCTTTTTCGAATATTTTTTTCATCTTCGCCATCGGGATATATAACCACAAGATCTACGTCCGAGAATTCTTTCATTCCTAGCCTCGCAGCAGATCCAATCAAAATAACTCGTCGAACTGGGATGTCGGAATTTAAAATACGATCTAGTTTAAGATTAATAATGCCAAGCTGTTCATTCACTGGCAAAATTGGCAAAAATAATTTCAACATAAAATTATCTCGATTTTGAATCTAAAACTTCACGATATTGCCGCCCGTGGTAACAGGCAACATCAAAGGCTGAGTATCCAAGAAAAAAGCCGACAAATTCGGATATCGGGTGCGCAATTGAAAGGCCCAAAACAACTGCCGCCTTGGATGCCGATGACTTCCTAGAACCTCAAGAACACAAACTTCATCATCGGTGAGACTCATCTCTTTACGCTTGGTTAATTGCTCCAATGCCGCATCGCGAATTTTTTGGTCGAGCTCGTGATGTTTAACCCGTGCTTCACCAAAGTCGACCTTCTGATCCTCTTGCTCATAAAGTTCATTAAAATGATGCCAGGAACTTGCCAAAAGGCTTAGCGAAGGAATTCTTTCGCCAAAATGTCGAATTAGCAAAATGACCTGATCCACAGGCATGGTATCAGCCAAAATAACGGAAGCCATTTCATTGGCTCTGCACTCTTCTTTAGTTGTGTGCCGATCTTTGGAAAATGCTTCGTAAATACGTTGCCAAGTTTCCTGCGGAACGGATGGTTTAAAATTTTTCCCTTTCATTCCATCCACCAAAGTAAATTGACCACCTCTTTTAAACGGATATATCACTGCGGCATGGCTGCTTTCGTCATCGTCGAGCTGCACCTTCCATTTAGTTACGTCAAGCTGCAAGGTGATGCGCATAGACTGGATTTTTGGTTTTTTAGAAATATCCCCATACTGCAGTCGGATAAATTCATTCTCATGAAGATGAGCCAACCCTTCTTGAATAAATTTTATATTTTGCCTGAGCATCATTGCGAGTTCATTTTCATTGGTCAAAACTTCGTCAATTCCTGAGACAGAACAGTTGAGCAAATAAAGCATAATGCTCAGCTCACAATCAGTTAGGCCCGAAACCGCTAATACCTTGAGTCCACTTTGTTTTAAAAATTCTTGAATATTCATGTTTCCCACTCCAAAAGTAAAGCTCCACCAGTCACGATCATCCCGAGTTCCGTATTGATGGATTTTACGGTCCCGTCGATGGTTGATTTAATTTCAAATTCCATCTTCATGGACTCTAACACAAATAATTGCTGACCCACACGGACATGGTCGGACATCCGCACACTCACCGCAACAATGCGTCCTGGAACAGGTGCCAAAACACTCTTTTCACCCGCTAAATTACCGTCTATTGCGTTCAAATCTTGTGCCTTTCCGGGAGCCTTGAAAGCCACACCTTGATGCCAAAACCATAGGGCTTTTTGGTGATTTACATGTCCTTTGACAAACCAGATATTTTGATTTAACGATGGCACGAAAAAAGCCCCTGACTCCACCCCAGACCCGCGGTAGAAAACGCGATTTTCGGAGTGCAATAAAAAATTTTGATGCGTTATTTTTCTTGTCAAGTTTTGGATAGATGAAAATGCATTGAGAGTAAACGAGTCTGTACTCTCCGTTGCTTTCGCAGGTAACCCTACTCCAGTTAAACGTTCTTCGGCAGCATCGAATAACTTTTTATAATTTTCCGATTCAAGATTTTCGATATTTTCAAATTTCTTAAATTCTGATAAATTTTCCCCAATAAAATTTGTATCGGTAGGTTTTAATAAAACCCGGGGATTTTGACTGAGCCACTGCAAGAATAAAAAATTCGACTCCGTCCCCATAAAAACTGTACTTTTTAAGGTGTTGTGAAGTTTACTAAAAGCCTCTTCTCGAGTCTGCGCAGTCACCACAAGTTTGGAAATCATCGGATCAAAATTAGCGGTGATTTCATCGACTGCATCAACGCCTATTTCCCAGCGTACTCCGGGACCAAACATCGGTTTAAAAGCTAATACCGGCCCCGGTGCAGGTAGAAAATTCTCGCGGACATTTTCTGCGTAAATTCGAACTTCGACACTATGCCCACGAGGCGTCATCTGCATAATTTCTGGGGTTAATCTCTCGTCACGGGCGATATGAATCTGCTGCGCAACTAAATCGACTCCAAAAATTTCTTCGGTAACACAATGCTCTACTTGCAGGCGAGTATTCATCTCCAGAAAATAATACTCAAGAGGATCGCCCTGTGCATCTACCTCCACGATAAACTCTACGGTGCCCGCATTGTCGTACTTCACAGCCCGAGCAAGCTGTTCAGCACTACGGTGAAGTTTTTCGCGCATAGCAGACGGAAGATTTGTTGCCGGTGCTTCTTCAAGAATTTTCTGATGGCGTCTTTGGAGTGAACAATCACGGTCTCCAAAAATTTTTATTTGTCCATGATGATCGGCTAAAACCTGAACTTCTACGTGCCGCGATCTTTCCAAATAACGTTCTGCGATAAGGAGACTATCACCAAAAGAATTTTTTGCTTCCGATGCGGCCCGTTGCGCAAGGGGCAAAAGCTCAGAGATTTCGCGAACAATGCGCATGCCTTTTCCGCCACCACCGAATGCGGCCTTTAGTAAAATCGGAAAGCCAAATTTGTTAGCAAATTCTGCGAGCATTTTCTGGCCATCTTCTGTGTCAATTTTCAAGCCATTTAATCCGGGTACAATAGGTACGTTTGATGCTTCGGCGATTTGACGGGCAGCCGCTTTACTAGCCATAGCATCGATACTTTTAGGGTTCGGGCCGATCCAAATCATTTCGGCTTTTTGACAGGCTCGCGCAAAATTTGCATTCTCTGATAGAAAGCCAAAGCCAGGATGCACAGCGTCACAGTTTGTAGACTTTGCTAGTTCAATCATAAAATTCTGATCGAGATAATGGGAAGTACTTTCATTTGGCACAAAAATAAATTCCGTTACAACATCTGTCAAATATGTTGGCGGAATTTCGGAATTTTTGATGCAGACTGTCTGGATTCCCATTTTTTTGGAAGTTATAGCGATGCGTCTTGCAATTTCACCGCGGTTGGCAATAAAAACCTTTTTCATTTTTCTGCCGACGATGCATCATGTTCGGCAACCTGCGCCTTCCAAGGCGGTGCCGATTTACTAAAAAAAGACGCCAACCCTTGTTGGCCTTCAACGCTTGCACGAAGCCGCGCAATGGATTTGGCAGTTATTTCATTTTGGGCAAAATGAATTTTTCGCAAATCTTCTATAAGTTGTTTAAATGTGGTTTGAGCATTAGGGCCACAGCCTAGAAAAAGATTAAGCTCGTTACGCAAAGCAAAAGTAAAATTTTCTGAGTCTAACAAATGATCGACAAGACCAAAATGATAGGCGTCTTTGGCCGAGAAAACGTCGGCGGTCATGGCAAGTCTTTTGAGTTTTCCCATGGGTATTTTTCGGGACAAATAGGGTAATATTACAGCCGGAATAAGACCCAACCGCGCCTCGCTTAAGCAAAATTTTGTATCTTCTGCGGCCACGGCATAGTCACAAACTGCCGTTAATCCCACGGCTCCCCCAAAAACCGAACCGAAAACCGCGGCAATAGTCGGGATTTTTAGTTCAGAAATAGCTTCAAACATTTCAAGCATTTTATAAGCTTCGTCAAAATTCTGATCGAGACTTAATTCCGATGAACGTTTCATCCAGCCAAGATCTGCTCCACCTGAAAAATTCTTGCCCTCGCCTGTTACTACAAGCACTCTGCAGGTTAAACTATCTTGAACTTCGCTGCAGCATTCGGTAATTTCTCGAATCATTGCGGCATTAAAAGCATTAGAAACTTCCGGCCGGTTAAGTTTTAAAAAAGCCAATTGCGCTTCTGCGCCATCAGATTGGGTTAATGTTTCAAAGGTCAATTTGACATGTTTCATGGAAATATCTTTCTCATTCTCTTTATTTCAAAAATCAAACTTCTGTCTTAGTAAAGCCTGAGCAAAAGTCTTACCTTGAGCATCCGCTCGCAACGTCACCGTTCCACCACCGCCAAGGGATTCATCGAGTAAAAAATTCAAAGCCATTAAATTATCAATCTCATAACGGGTGACTTTTCCTTTGCATATTTCTTGAAACAAATTTTTCACAACTTGTGCGGTCACGTGCTTTTTTATATAGGCGTAATCTTTTTCTGACCTAGCCAAAAGACCTATATTTGCGGTGTCCCCTTTATCTCCACTTCGTCCGAGGCATATTTCTGATAGCGGGTTGCCCTTTTGATTTATCATGGCGGATTTTAAATCTAGGGAAATTTTTTCCGCAATCTGCGCATGAATATCTTTAGGATTAAAATTTCCCGTTATGGTTTCTTTAAGTGCGCGGTGACTTTTTTTGCCCTCTAAAGAAAACTCCACGATTTCTGGAGTGACAAGTTTTTTATCCATCAAAGCCGGCCAATAAGATACAACCTCGCTTACTTTCGGAGCACCTCCTAAAACGCAAACCCCAGGTGGACCACTTAAGATTAAAGACGGAATCAATTTAGAAAAAACCTTGAGTTTATTCTCGTCTAAATCACGCGCCCCAAGCCGAAGAATAATTTCGTTACCATCTTCACTATGACCTAAACTTTGATGGCAAGCATTCCAGCCAAAATATTCTGTTTCGGTGGACATAAAATTCCGTCCAACCCGTTGCCAGAAAATTTCTGCAAAACATTCGGCTTTTTTACGGGCGTTTGGGCCTGAAATCGCGATAGTTCCAATACATTTAAATCCGTCAACGTAGGCCATGGAAATTTTATAAAACGGTGTAGGTTCGTGCCCTTTTATATTAAAAACTCGAACACGACTTGGTCCATCTTCTGCTAAACGAATCGAAGAAAAATCGGCCACCACATCGGGAGTGATGTACGCGGCTGGATTTCCCATTTCATACACAAGCTGCTCACGAACTGTATCTACCGACACCAAACCACCTGTTTGCGGGTGTTTTGTAACCACAAAATCTCCCGTATCTTGCATTTCCACGATGGGGTAACCGATATTTTTAAATGACGTTACTTTTTCCCAGTCGGTAAAATTTCCACCGGTTGCCTGAGCGCCGCATTCGATAATATGGCCTGCGATAATGCCGCTAGCAAGCTTGTCCCAGTCGTCAAGTTTCCAACCGAACTCATGTATCATCGCAGCCAGGGTAATTCCCGTATCCGTAACGCGTCCGGTAATAACAATATCAGGATTATCTTTTAGGGCTTCAACCACTGGAAGCGCTCCAAAATAAACATTAGCCGCTTCGAGTTTTGTTCGGATTTTTGAATACTGCTCGCCTGTTTCCATATTAGTAAATTTGGCGCCAAGTTTTTCCAGCTCAGAGACCCGCGGCAAAATATCATCACCGTGGACCACCGCGACTTTTAAATCAACACCAATTTTTTTAGCCAAAGCTAACACCGCTTCGGCGCAGGCCAAAGGATTAACCCCTCCGGCATTGGTGATGATCTTGGTTTTTTGGGCCAAAGTTTGTTTTAAAACCGGTTCGAGCATCGGTAAAAAATCCCTGGCATAGCCAAGACTAGGATCATGGGAACGTTGTTTCTGCATAATTGACATGGTTACTTCGGCCAAAAAATCCATGGAAATATAATCTAAGCGTCCGCCCTGAATTTGCCTTTTTAAAGCCTGCGGATCGTCGCCCCAATAGCCGCCCGCATTGCCGATTGAAATTTTTTTTGGATGATTCATATTTTTTCCTTAGCTATCAAATATTTCATAAATATGACCTCCAGTTGTCAAAGTTATTCATTTACAGGCCCTTACATTCTAAAAATGCCGTATTGAGTCTTAGGCCAGGTGTAATACAACGTCGACGCAAGGCTTTGGGCAAGGATTTTTCTGGTTCGACGCGGATCGATAACCCCGTCATCCCAAAGTCTTGCGGTAGAATAATAAGCCGAACTTTCGCGCTCGTATTTTTCCAAAATTGGAGCCTTAATTTGGGTGATTTCTTCGGCGGTTATGGTTTGTCCTTTTTTGGCTAGCTGCTGTTCTTTTACAGTTACTAGAACATTCGCCGCCTGCTCACCACCCATAACGGAAATTCTAGCATTGGGCCACATAAACAGAAACCGCGGATCAAAAGCACGGCCGCACATGCCGTAATTTCCCGCCCCAAAACTTCCTCCAACCACCACTGAAAACTTCGGTACTGTGGCATTGGAAACCGCATGCACCATCTTGGCGCCATCCTTTGCAATGCCTCCATGCTCGTATTTTTTGCCAATCATAAAGCCCGTAATATTTTGTAAAAAAACCAAAGGAATATTTTCTTGGCAACACAGTTCTACAAAATGCGTTCCTTTTAAAGCCGATTCCGAAAATAAAATTCCATTATTGGCAACGATTCCTACTGGCATCCCTTCAATATGAGAAAATCCACAGACTAAAGTACTGCCGTAATTTTTTTTAAATTCAAAAATTTCACTTCGGTCTACGATGCGACAAATGATTTCACGAATATCAAAAGTTTTTTTGGTATCCACAGGAATAATTCCAAGAAGTTCTTCTGCGGAATAAAGTGGTTCTTCAGCCGGCTGAAATTTTACGGCAGCCCGATTTGGAGCTCCGAGATGACGTACAATTTCGCGCACGATCAGTAGTGCATGTTCATCATTTTCGGCTAGATGATCCGCTACGCCGCTGGTTGACGTGTGCACAAGCGCGCCGCCAAGTTCTTCAGCCGTGACTTCTTCTCCAGTAGCCGCTTTTACCAAAGGTGGTCCACCTAGAAAAATCGAACCGCTACCTCGGACAATAACACTTTGATCAGACATAGCCGGAATATACGCGCCACCAGCCGTGCAAAATCCATGAACGGATGCGATTTGCGGAATTCCTTTTGCGCTCATCCGTGATTGATTAAAAAAAATCCGACCGAAATCATCCTTGTCCGGAAAAACTTCGTCTTGCATCGGCAAAAAAGCACCGCCCGAGTCGACTAAGTAAAGACATGGCAAAAACGATGCTTCGGCAATTTCCTGTGCACGCAGATGCTTTTTAACCGTAATCGGATAATAGGTTCCGCCTTTGACGTTAAAATCATTTGCCACAACCATACAAGGCCGGCCATGAACCAAGGCGATCCCGGTGATAATGCCACCGCTAGGAACTTTATCGTCGTAAAGATTCTCACCGGCAAGTGTGGATAACTCTAAAAATTCCGTCCCGTCGTCTAGCAATTTTAATATTCTTTCGCGTGCAGATAACTTTTTGGATTTATTTGGAATACTCAAGACTTCTGACTGTAAAGAATAAAAATTCTCTACAAGTTTAAGATGATGAGCATAGTTTTTTAGGTATTGTTCTGATGTGCTATTAACGTCACTTTTTATACGCATGGAAGATCTTTAGATAAAATTTCAGATAGTCTGCGGCCTTCTTTGTCTTTTTTTGAGAGCTGAGGTTCACCTTTAGGCCAGTCAATATTTAATCCCGGGTCGTTCCAAGCTAAAGAAAATTCGTGTTCTGGCGCATAAAATTCGTCACATTTATAGTGACAAATCGCTTCCGAGCTTGTGACCATAAATCCATGAGCAAAACCTCTAGGCACGTAGAGCTGAAATTTATTTTCGGCAGTCAATTCTATTCCGTACCACTTCCCAAATGTTTTCGAATCCTTTCTGACGTCCACGGCCACATCAAAAATCGAACCCAATAATGCACTCACAAGTTTGCCTTGGGTTTTCGGATTTTGAAAATGCAAACCACGCAAAATATTTTTCTGCGATTTAGATATATTATCCTGAATAAATTCCACATCAATCCCGTGCTCTTTGTAGCGTTGTTTGTGAAACGATTCAAAAAAGTAACCTCGTTCATCACCAAAAACACTTGGCTTGACCAGGAGAAGGCCCGTTAAAGGGGTTTTTTCGATCGTGAAAGTCATCTCATTTCTCGTGCTACTAAATCGATTAGATACTGGCCGTAACCTGATTTCGCTAAAGGTTTGGCAATGTGAATTAATTGCGCTGTGGAAATAAATCCTTTGCGCCAAGCAATTTCCTCAGGTGCGCAGACCTTTAGGCCTTGGCGGGTTTCGACGGCCTCCACAAAATTAGTCGCCTGGACCAAACTTTCGTGAGTTCCTGTATCAAGCCACGCCGTACCGCGTCCAAGAATTTCTACCTTTAATTTCTCACGCTGCAAATAAATTTTATTCACATCCGTAATCTCCAATTCACCGCGTGGTGATGGTTTCAAATTTTTAGCAATTTCCACCACATTTTCATCATAAAAATACAAGCCCGTAACGGCGTAATTGGATTTTGGCTTTTTGGGCTTTTCTTCCAGATCTACAGCTCTGCCATTCTTGTCAAAGGCCACAATTCCGTAGCGTTCTGGGTCACGCACATAGTAACCAAAAACCGTGGCACCGGATTTTTCTGCATTAACTTCGACGAGTTTCTTGCCTAATCCTGAGCCATAAAAAATATTATCCCCTAGAATAAGACACGATGGATTGTTTCCAATAAACTTCTCGCCGATAATAAACGCTTGAGCGAGGCCATCAGGGCTAGGCTGTTCGGCATATTGCAATGTAATTCCCCAAGCCGTTCCGTCGCCTAATAATTTCTGAAAATGCGGCAAATCATGCGGTGTACTGATTATTAAAATTTCTTTTATTCCAGCCATCAACAAAACCGAAAGTGGGTAGTAAATCATCGGTTTATCGTAAACGGGCAAAAGTTGTTTGCTTACGGCCAAAGTGAGCGGATGCAGCCTTGTTCCCGAACCACCTGCTAGAATAATTCCTTTTCGAGATGACATTTTCTTCCTTAGATTTTTGTTCCGATACGAGCTCGGGCGTTTTTATCGGCCTGAATTTTTTCGCACCAGTGTTTATTTTCTAAAAACCATCTTACGGTTTTCTTTAATCCGGATTCAAAAGTCTCCGAAGGAACCCAGTTCAATTCTTTTTTGATTTTTGAAGCATCGATGGCATAGCGCATATCATGGCCGGGCCTATCGGTAACAAACTGGATTAATTCGCTGCGGCGTAGACTTAATTTTGTTGGAGCTAATTCATCGACTAGATCACAGATTGCCCGCACCACATCGATATTTGTTTTTTCGTTGTGGCCGCCAATATTATAACTTTCACCTGGCCGTCCTTTATCTAAAACCAGTAGCAATGCCCGAGCATGATCTTCAACATGCAACCAATCTCGGACATTTTCGCCTTTTCCATATACCGGAAGTGGTTGGCCTTCGAGAGCATTTAATATCGTTAAGGGAATGAGCTTTTCTGGGAAATGGTACGGACCATAATTATTTGAACAATTTGTCATAACTGTTGGCAATTTATAAGTCTCATGCCATGCCCTAACTAGGTGATCTGAACTGGCTTTTGATGCCGAATAAGGCGAATTGGGCTGATAAGGACTTGATTCGGTAAATAAACCCGTGCTTTGCAAACTTCCAAAAACTTCATCGGTTGAAATATGGTGAAAGCGAAATGCCGATTTTTTGTCTCCGGTAAGATCACGCCAATAGTGTTTTGAGGTTTCCAAAAGTCGATACGTCCCGACAATATTTGTCTGGATAAAAGCTTCGGGCCCGTCTATCGATCTATCTACATGAGATTCCGCAGCCAAATGCATAATACTGTCAGGCTGATACTTAGCAAAGCATTTGGCCATATTTTCTGAATCGCAAATGTCGATTTTTTCAAAGTGAAACAAAGAAGAATCTTTGACTTCAGTTAAATTTTCGAGACTTCCGGCGTAAGTAAGTTTGTCGATGACCACAACTTCTTTTTTTTGTTTTAAAATCGCCTCCCGCACAACGGCGGACCCAATAAAACCTGCGCCTCCAGTTACAAAAATTTTATTCATTTAATCACCTAACTGCAAAAATTACATTTTTAGACGCAGCAATACTTTATAAGTTTCATCTTGCCATGAAGGCCGCGGAAAATTGAGTACTTTTTCTAGTTTGTCAGGACTTAATCGACTGTTTAAAGGTCTTTTTGCAGCCGTTGGATAAGAAGCCGTAGGGATCGGCTCCAAGGTTTGCGTTTTTATTGGAAAACCAAGCTCTCGAGCGGTGCTTACGATATATTGAGCAAAGTCATACCACGAGCAAATTCCAGCGCAAGTAGCATGATAAATTCCCGATGGAAAATTATTAACCGCAAAATAATGCGCGGTTTTCGCTAAGAATTCTGCCGAAGTGGGACTTCCAAACTGATCGTTAATGATTTTTAAATGTTCACGCTCGCTAGCTAGTTTAAGAATGGTATTAATAAAATTTTTACCATAAGTATGAAAAACCCACGAGGTTCGAAAAATATAATAGTGCGAAAGATTTGCGGTCAGGTAACTTTCTCCCGCTAACTTCGTAGCTCCGTAATGGTTTTGAGGATTTGTCGGGTCTGTTTCTAAGTGAAAATTTTCACCTGTTCCGGGGTAAACGTAATCCGTTGAAAAATGAATAACTGGAATTTTTAAAATCTTTGCACACTCAGCAATAATTTTTACCGCGTCGCAGTTAACGATTTGCGCTAATTGACGTTCCGATTCAGCCAAGTCCACAGCGGTGTAGGCCGCCGGATTGAGAATGATACTTGGTTTTTTGTCGAGAATTTCATCGTGTAATTTTTTGAGATTTTGAAAGTCTGAATCGAGCGTTAAATACTTTTCAAAAACTTTAGTCAGACAACTTCCAACCTGTCCGGAAATTCCTGAAATTAACGCTAGCATTTAAAAAATCCTCATCATTGACTGCCTCTGCAGATTATCATGAAAATTTTAGAAGTGCTTTTTGTTTATTTTGCCGAGGCTGAAGCCGTGGCTTTAGCATACCAAGGCAGTCCTAAATAAGTATCAAGTGCACGCACAACCGCACCAACATTGGCATCTAAATCTGCTGCAATGTTAGTCTGCGTTACGTCCAGTCTAAGGTTGGCTAGAACAGCATTTGTTTTTAGGTTGCAATGTCTATTGTCTAAGAGCTCTGCCAACATGTAATTTTGAAAATGCGAATTTTTCTTCAGGTTTTCTGGAGTACCCGAGCGAAATATTTTGACATAGTAAGATAACAAAGTTGTGGCCTGGTTTGCCGAATTAATTTGTTTTAAATAGTTGACCATCTTCTCACCCAAACTGTCGCGTAGCTTTCTAACATCTCGGAAATAAGTAAATGTGGATAAAAGCTCGTCTGAAATTTGCGCCTCTTTTCCTGCAGCTGCTGCAAAGAACTTATCCGTTCTTTCTTGGGTATAGGCAACGTCCACATAGTATTCAAAGAACGCGATAAAACTCAAAGCAAGTAATTGCTGATCAATAAGGTTTTTATCATTTAATACATAAAGCACCAAATCGGCTTTTGTTGGATCATTATCGGAAGAGTTTTTTAGCCCCCAACAGCCGTTTAGTTCTAGATTATGATTGTCTAGATCAGCTTTTGCGACCTCGAATGTTTTGCCTATATCTCGAATGGAGTTTTTCACAGCCTCTGGTGCATTATTAGCTGCTACTGCAGACCAGTTGATAAAAATATCGCCACATTTTTCGGTCAAGGCTTTTTTATCAAGCAGTTCGATATTTGGAGTTTCGAAATCAAGCTTGGTGCCTTTTTTGGCTAAAATTGACTGCACTTGTTCCGGCAACGCTTTGAAATTTCTTTTTACAGCGTCCGCAGCAGTCTCACTTACGCCTGGCTTATCACCACAAACTCCAAATGCTTCAACACTACGTCTATCGTTTGTTAGACCCAAAAGTTTTTGCACATCTTTGACTTCGCCGCTGCCGTCATCGGTACGGGCTTTTTTACAGGAAAAATAATTTGATAAGATCAAACTGAAAATGAATAAATGTCGAAAGTTCATTGGTAACCTCATTTTTAAAATTAAGAACGACAAAGATTGGTTGCTTGATCCCAGCGACACCCTTGAGCACTCATATTGACACACTGATTATATTGTAAGTTGGCACATGGTCCGTAGATATTGTTATTAAGACCACCTGCACCATTGGGGTAATTGTAGCCATTATAATTATTTGGCGTCCCATACCCTGGATTATTTATGCCGTTGCCATTATTAAATCCGTTTGGATTAGAGTAGTTATTGTATCCCGGAGCATTTGGGTTATTAGGATTGGAATAAGGATACGCACCGCCATTTCCATTTTGTCCGCCATAAAGGCCGTTATTTAACGCTCCACCTAGGACGCCTGTGGCACCTTTTAAAAATCCATTAAACATTCCACTTAACCCACCACTTACTCCGCTCAAAGCGCCGATTCCGCCACCTAAAGCAATAAGGCTTCCGATAGAATTTCCTCCTCCTTGAGGCGCAGAACCACCACCTGGATTGTACCAGCCACCACCTTGTGGATACGTTCCGCCAGGAGCTCCTGGTCCCACACCCGGAGTGTAAGGTTGATTTTGACATGAGCCGAAAGATATCGACTGGCAGCTATTTGTCAAAGAGACACAGCAATATGTGTTGTTGCAATTTGCGACGGGAAGTTGCGCACAATTTGAAGTTCCGCCTAAAGAATTGGTGTCTATACAAGAACCCGTTGGTTGAAATTGACATCCGGCTTGAGACTGACATTTTTGTTGTTGGCCACTAAACTGAGCACAGTTAGAAGTACCTGAAACAATGGAGACACATGCATTTGTGGTTGGATCGATTTTACAATCACCTGTTGCAGCGCAAGTCGCAGGTGTGCGCTGGGAACAACCCTGGCCATAACTGCCAAGACCGCCTTGACCGGGAGCGATTCCGGAAGGAATAGCCGTCGGAGCCGGAGTTGTGCCCGCATTATTGCAAGTAGCAGTGGCTGCACTGTAGGTACAAGCGCTGCCTACGCATTCGTCTTTATTTCTTCCCGAGCAGGGTTTGTCCGATCCACCGCCACCGCTATCGGAACTTTTATTACAGCTGAGTAGACTTATACCGAACATTAGGAAAAACAAACTTTTCATGCAAAAAGCCTTTCATTCAATTTTTTTGAAATGCTTTTTTAAGTGTACACGAAATTTAAAACTTTTCGCAAATAAATCCGAAGATTTTTTTAATATTAGAAATCGCAGCTTAAAGTTTGTATTCTCGTGAACTTCTAAAGCCGAGACTCTTACACGCGCTAACTTAAAAGGCTTTCCATGTAAACAATATCATTCCCAAAGACTTGAGTTGTGTAATTGCCAGGAGGGTTGGCAACTAAAAGAAAAGAATCGACGGTTGGAAAAAAGTGTAAATGTGTATCAAAAGTGTAGGTATAAAAACGCTGTTTTGGAATAACTATAATGAATTTTTCAACAGCCAAACATCGCAAAATCTTGATAGAATTTGCAACATCGAAAACGTGTTCTAAAGTATGTGTACAGACAACCGTCGCAAAACTGCGTGGTGCAAAAGGCAAAGATTCAATACAGGCTTCTAAGACTTTCAAATTTTTTACATTGCCATTTGTTTCGAAATTTATTGAAACATCGCAAGCCGTGACTTCATAATTTTTGGCAAGAATTTTCGCCAGATGGCATCGACCCGCTCCAACTTCTAATACAGTGGGTCCTTTTACAGCAGCGATAACAGCTTTTAAGGACCTCGAATTTAAATCGGTATCTCTCTTTATGCAGAGTGTATTTATAGATTGATAAAGTTTACTTAATTCCTTTTGTGATTTGCACTTTAATACGTTCGACTTAAAATTTAAAAAATATTTGTAGTCTTTTCTAAAAAGAAGCCACAGTAAAATCGACATAAAAAAGCGATTATCTCGAATAATGGGCGGCAAAAATTCATCCAAAATATATTGCACAAATCCGGTCAAATCGCGAGTTAGCTTCAACTTTTTCACATCCTACCTAGATTTAGCCACGAGATAGTATAGACGCCCCAAAAGTTAGCACAAAAACTCAACATCAGTAAGAACACGGCCGGAAATGAGATTTTATGCTTCAGTCCTGCGACGCTTAAAATAATCAAAAAAGGCATATAATCTAACGTATGCCGATAACCAAATTGCGTAAAACCATTCTGCCCATGGGTTAAAGTAGGCAGCGCAGAAATCACTAGGCTTAAAAATGCAAAGCGAACGATTTTAGTAGAAAAATCTCCAAACAATATAAAAACAAATGCCGGAGTAGTAAACCAAATTGCCAACCCGTTTAAACGTGGAATAAGGTAGGGAAAATCACTCGCTAGTGTAGGCAATAAAATAAATATTTCTAGCAAGTGAACCGGAATATTTTTAAAACTAAAATACCCGTTTTGAAACCATGGCTCGAAATTAACTTTTGCAAATAAAAAATTATAGGCTTCGTTTCGCAGCACTCCAAATCGAAAATAATTATAACAAAAGTTCAAAACAATCCCTGGCAGAATTCCTAAAGCAAGCGGAAAAACATGGTATTTCAAGTTTGAAAAATTTTTTTTGTGAAAAAAATTCAGATCTTTAAAGCGATACAGCCCAACAAATATTAAACAAGAAATCGTTGGGATACGTGATAAATACGCGGCACTAAAACACAAACCACACCAGAAAAACTTTTTCTCACAAGCACCGAAATAAATTCCACTCCAAACAAAAAAGAGCGCACAGATTTGAGCCACATACCAGCCCGAGCCGACGTTAGCGTGATACCAGTGTATGGTTCCAAAGCCAAACAACAAACTGCCCCACAAGGCAGAAGAATGTACTTTAAACAGCTTTAAAAGTGTCAAATAACAAACCGCTACACTGAAACTGCCCAGTAAAATAGAAAGATAAGGCTGATGAAAATTCACTCCAAAAAGCGCAACAAAGGGCATGAGCAAAACTGCCGGCATGGGCCCAAATGCTGTAAAATACTTGCCTTTATATTCGGCTAGTTCTAAATGACTTACGAACTTTTTAAAATCAAGCCGCCCGTCAAGTAAAGCTTCCGCAAGCCTTGTGTGAAAGTTAAAAACAGCGCCTTCACCTTTTGAAGACAAGAAATAGACACAAAAAGTCAGCACAAAAAGAAAAACTGCCCATATCAGAAATGGGTATTTAATAAATTGTATTTTAGATTTGTAATACCAGCTCAAAAAAATTTATCCCGAGTAGATTACCCAGGATAACATAACAGAAATATTTTTTGATTAGATTTCGCCGCGCGAGAATTTTCCGATAAGATCTTTCCCATCGAAACGACAATGACCTTGATTTGGAATTGCAAAGTTTTTCGCACTTATACCTGCGGTTTGAAATGCCACCTGAACCGACTTGACTTGAGGCTTGGTAAAATCATCATCACTTACGGCAAATGTCATTCCACTAAGTTGACTTGCCAAATTAGTACTAGTTGGTTTTGCATCGCAAATAGCCATGCCAAAAACCTTTTGAGCATAAGGCATAGAAACTGCTAGTAAAGACTTTGTTAAAAAAGTGGCACCTTGAGAAGAACCGACCAAGCGAATGTTATCGAGTTTAATATTATAAAGGCGGACAAACTTTTTCTCGATCATGTCATGAATTCCAACAACATCGTCTGCCGTAAGACTTTCAAAACTTTTATCTACAGGCCGCAGTGTAGCCACTGCTAGACTCGTCTGATCAGCCAGAGTTTTGATGTTATCAAACATCCACTTATAATCTGTTCCAGAACTAGACGGAATATAAACCAAAAGATTCATACCCGCGGCCGCAAACTTTTGATTGACGTAAATTTTACTTTCAAAGGTGGTTCCAGAAGCCGACTGAAACTGAAAAGCCGTTTCGCCAAAAGCTCCGCCAGTGCCGTAACTTAAATTTAAATCCGCCGCAGGTTTTTGCGAACTATTTACGGTAGCATCTTGCTGCTTGGATTCGGAATTCGTAGCGGAGTTCTTTGAATCTAACCCGCCGCCTATTTGACGTTTTGATGATTGCCGTTGGTCTGGCATCTGGCCGCATGATGCTAAGAGAATGACATAAATAAAATTTTTCATAAATTCCTCTAATAAATTTTTATCTAAGCGAACTTTTACAAAGTCTTCATTTGGTGTGTCGGCCAAAATTTAGTGAATTCTTTATACTTTTCATATTTATTAAACATATCAATATGTTGCCTATTGGGTTTAAAATTTTACTTGGTTGTTTTCAAAAAAACTTAAGTTTTATGTAATTAATTCCGAGAATTCTGCTGTTGAACAATTCGGTTCAATTTAAATAGAGGAATTAATTATGTCCAGATCAGTTCGATTATTATTTGCATTCAGTGTATTTTTATCTTTTAACCAACTCTATGCACAAAGGCAAACCGGACTTGTCTTGCCTTCAAACTGGAAGTCTCTTAATAAGCAAGTTCACTTTGCTAATAGCATGACTCTTCCTGCGAAATTTGACTGGCGCGAGGTAACTTCTGGTGGTTTAACTCCCATTCAAAATCAAGGTAATTGCGGAAGCTGCTGGGCTTTTGCGTCGGCGGCAAATTTTGCGGATGTTCTAAAAATTCGCGAGAATCAGACATTTAGTCTCAGTCAGCAATTCTTATTAAGCTGTAATACAGAAGGCTTTAGTTGTGGCGGCGGTTGGTGGGCTCACAGCATGCACAAAGACTTCGGCTGGGTTGATTCCGCTGATTTTCCTTACCGCGCAGCGGATATTCAATGTAAGTCAAATTTAAAGTTTCACGACAAAATAAAAGATTGGGCCTATGTTGGAAGCTCAAGCGACGTGCCCTCAGAGAGTGCAATGAAACAAGCTATTATGTCATACGGCCCACTAACAGTCGGAGTAGCCGCATCGGGAAGTTTTATGAATTACTCTGAAGGCGTGTACCGCGCGAACGATAGCAACGGAGTTAATCACGCGGTTAATATTGTTGGCTGGGACGACGCGACTTCATCTTGGATCATGCGAAACTCTTGGGGCAAGAATTGGGGCGAAAACGGCTTTATGCGAATTAAATATGGTGTCAATCAAATCGGAACCGCCGCGAGCTTTTTGCAATACGAACCAAAGTGTCAGAATCAAGCTTTTGTTGATGCCGGATCTGAATTGACAATTAAAAAAGGCGAATCCGTGCAAATCGGCGGAATTCCTATGGTGGATGCCAACTACCGTTGGTACTCAGCAGACGGTCAGTCAGGGCTGGACACACCAAATCCAGTTGTTTCCCCTACAGTTGATACAATTTATACGATGGTTGTAAGCACAACTTGCGGTGCATCGGCAGCAAGTGTAAAAGTTTCTATTACTCCATAAAAATTCTGTATAGCGTAGAGGTAATTTACCTCTACTCTATGCACATTTTTTTTCGCCAAATACTTTTCGGTCTAACGAATATCTTCCTGGCCCGCTAACAACAAATAAAATTGCAATTACTAAATAAACTAATGCCAATTCGTAAGAACTTCCGCCTTTGGGACTAACGAAAGGATCGCCCAACTTAAAAGCATGAAGACACACTGCAACGAACATCGTGAATGCAATCCCAAGTGATCCCAGTCTGGTTAGTAGCCCTAATATAAGTGCTAATCCACCGCCAAACTCTGAAAAGGCAGCCAAAAATTGGAACATTCCCGGAACAGGAGATTCAGGTCCCATCCAATTCATGGGCGTTTGAATTTTTCCCCAACCGTGCAGCATAAAAGCACTTCCCGCAACCGCGCGTATTAAAAAGTAAACGATGTCTATCTGAACATTCTGACTTCGCACTGCAAAGCATTGACGCATAAATCTCCCTCAATAGTTTTTTAAATTAAATTCGAACCAGCCAAGGTTATAGCATTATTTTTTCCTATTCTTAAAAAAATCGAATTCGGTTTTGCTTGACTCTCTAATGGTGAAAGCAACGAAATTGGTATAGACTCTCAAGAACAATATTTTGGAAGGGGGCTTTCGGTGAGAAACTATCACGCTTTTTTAACATTGGTATTTACTACTTCAATCGGAATCAGTCAGAATTCATCCGCGAATTCTTCTGAGAAAGCGCTCATTGACGGCAAAAAAATATTCGAAACAAATTGTGTCGCATGTCATGGTAAAGACGGCGATGGCAAAGGTCCAGCTGCTGTGGCAATACCCACACGTAAGCCAAGAAACTTTGTTCAAGATGCCTTTCAATATGGCTCAACAGATACAGAGCTTTTTAAAACCATTTCAAAAGGGATAAAAGGATCGGCGATGCCTGCCTGGTCACCTCAATTGTCTGATGTTGATATCCAGGCAGTCATTCAACATGTTAAAACTTTCAAGAAATCAAAAAAATAATTATTCAACGATGACCTTTAACTTCATTCCTGGGTGAATCGCACATTCAATATCGGTTGTACCTGCGTCCTTAAAAGTAATATCACTTGATTCGCCGGGCTTTTGAACCTTTAATTCAAAAGCATTTGCAGGTCCTAAAGAATAAACATTGTGACTTAAATCAGCTTCTTCATTTTTAAAACTAATGGTGTCACCTTTTTTAATTTTTATTTCCGATTTGGCAAATTTTTTGTCTTTTTGAACTATAACTTGCGTCGCCGAATAAGCACTAGTTCCTGAACAAATTGAAAAGACCATAGATCCGACAATCGTTTTTATTTTCATAGATAAACTCCCTTTTAAATTAATTAACTCTCACTAATCAACACTTACCAATCATCGTGCCGCAACTGGTAAAATAGGTAGCGATTGCGGCGCATCTACACTGGTTAAGGTTTTTAAAAATGCCACAAGATCTGCTTTTTCGATCTCGGTTAAATGCAATTCCTTTACGAAAGTTGAGGTGTTTTCACGTCTTTTATCGCCACCTCTATTATAGAATTCCACGACATCCGCCAATGTTCTTTCCGAGCCATTGTGCATGTATGGACCTCTTTGATCAACGTTGCGCAATGTGGGAGTTTTAAAAGCATGTTGCATCGACGCTAATTTTGGTAAGATTTTTGCGCGGCCAATATCTTCGTCGGCAATTCCGATATCTTGAAAGCTGTGGTCTGTAAACGCCCAACCGCTATGACAGCTACTACAATTTCCTTTTGTGTTGAATACTAAAAAGCCATTTTTAGCCGAATTAGAAATCGCTTTTTCATCACCGCTAATAAACTTATCAAATGACGCCGTTCCAGACACAATACCTCGTTCGTAAGTTGCAATGGCTTTTCCAATATTTTCTTTGTTGATAGCGTGACCTTTACTTTCAGGGAACGCCTTGTCAAACATTTCACCGTATTTAGGCAAAATACTCATGCGTGCGAGTAATCCGTTTGGACCATCAATTTTCATATTCATTTCGCCTTCGGATTCAATCGGACCAGTGGCTTGATCTTCTAAATTGGCAGCACGCCCATCCCAAAACATACGCGTGCCCCAAGCAAGATTCAGAATCGTCGGTGATCGACGACCTAATTCTTTATGATTATTTCCAATTCCTTTATTGAGTTGGTCTCCCCAGGAAAATGACGGATTGTGACAGGTTCCGCAAGACATAACCTGCGACCCCGAAACACGAGGATCGAAGAACAAAGTTTTACCGAGCTCATCTTTAGCTTTAGAGTAGGGATTTTCTGCTGGATATGGAATTTTAGCGGGACGTTTATAGTCAGCTTTAAGCTCGACGATGGTTTTTGTACCCGCGAGTATTACGGTTTGAAAAGCAAGCAATAAAATAGCAACCGGAAAGTGTACAACGAACCTCACAAAATACTCCTGGAAAGAAATTTATCCAATCGTTACCAATTTATCATACTATTGGCAAACCGTGAACGTCAACTCTTCGCGAAAATTTCAATCACCAAGTCATGACTGCTGGCCGTTGATCTGGGCGTCAAGCCTTTGCACAATGGCAGTTAGCTTGTCGGATTCCTGGGTCAATTCCTCCGCATAGAGCGCCGTATTGATACTGGTTTGAGTGGTTTTTTTGCATATTTTTTCCAAATCCACAATGCTTCCGTTGATTTGATCAATACTTCCCACTTGCTCGATAGTAGATTGTGATATCTCTAGCAAACTTCCCTGCAATCCACCGACACTTGTAATCATACCCTCCAAAGTTTGCTGGCAGTCTTTAGTGATTTTTACGGCATTTTCGGCGGATTCCAATCCTGCTTTAATAACTTGACCGATGCTCTGATTGATTTCTTCAGCGATCGACTTAACCTCGTTAGTAGCGGTTTGTAGAATGGAAGTTATTTCTGTGGCTGCTTCCCCGCTGGAATTTGCTAATTTTCCAATTTCTTCAGCAACAACACTAAATCCTTTGCCATGCTCACCGGCTCGCGCAGCTTCAACGGATGCGTTAAACGACAAGAGCCGGGTTTGAAAAACGATATCATTGATCACTTGAGTTTTAACACCAACGTTCACGATGATTGCGGTCAGGCCTGCGATTTTCGCATTGCTTTCCATTATTTTCTGACTTATCTGCTGATTGCTATCATAATTGTTTTGCATGGCTCCGACCATCATTTGCATGGCCTCTTTGCTTTTAGTGGCTTGCACCCCACTTTGATAAG
Source organism: bacterium (assembly GCA_043757325.1). GTDB lineage: Bacteria > Bdellovibrionota_B > Oligoflexia > Oligoflexales > RGVZ01 > JAYVPO01. The sequence goes on along the minus strand of JAYVPO010000123.1, from coordinate 32,062 downwards.
CTAAATCTTTTGAACTTGAAGCCTGCTCGGAATTTTTATTGGCAATATGACTGACGCGTTGCGAAGTTGACGAAGTGGATTTTATTAAGTCTTCTTGTTTTAAAACCGCCTGCGACAATTCCTGTGAAGCAGAGGCAATTTGCCGGGTCATTTGACTCAATCCACCGCGCACCTCCGATAGTTGATCAATAGAATTTTTAATACTTAATGACAGCTTTCTAGTCACCAAGGCAATTAATCCAAAACCAACAGCTACGCAAGCAAATACCAAAAGCGACAAAAGACGCATATTTTTTGCGCAATTTTGTAATTTCTCTTTATATTGAGAAATCCTATTGTCTTCTTCTAATCGCGCTTCTTTCGCCAAATCGCGTATCCGATCGGTCAAGGTTTTGCCACCGCTCGATTTAAAAAGTTTAACAAAGTCCGCTAGAGTTATCATATTAATGGATAATTTTCTACGAGCCATCATTTCATTAACTGCCGGTCCTTCTATCCACTGCTTTTTAAGATCAGCCATTTCAGCAAGACGTTTCTGCTGTGCGGGGAAATCCTTAAAGGCACTTTCACTTTCACGGTAGTATTGTTCGAAATCAGCTTCAGCAACATTATAGTACTCCAAATAAGTCGGGTCTGCACTTAGCATAAAACCCCGTTCCCCACTCTCCAAGTCTAAGACGAATTTCGCAAGATTAGCCGAGCGATTGATGCGATCTTCTGCCTCAGCAATTTGAAATTGAAAGTTCATTAGCAATTGCGTGCTACGATAAACCATGCCTAATGATGTCAGAATAATTAAAAATGACACCAGCGCTGCGAAGTAAACTTTTTTATCAAAACCACGTTTCATAATATCTCATTTCGGATTGTTGTTTAAAAACTTGAAGGTAGCGGGTATTTTTTTTTACAGAAAGCATACAATTATTTTCATTTTACATGTCATAAATCAAAACCCTATAAGCTTTTAACACAAGAACCTTTCTGCAGAGTCGACCCTTCTTTGCAGGTACAGGTTACGGTTGAGGGAATAATAATATTTGTCCCCACAGAATCCCCATCAGAGGTGGTCCTCATTTCAAATGTTGCCCCATCACAGGCGTAACCCGCATTGGCCACATTACCCGTACAAGAATTTTTGCAGGAAGGAAGTTTTACTGTAAACTCGATAGGATAACCTGCAGCAGCACTCGGGTGGTCGATTCCGTTAAAATTTATGACAGCGCTGTCAGTTCCGTTTGACTCACTTAAAACTCGCCGCGCCGGTTCAAGATACTCGTCTCCCGGCTGGACATAAAAATGCGCTGTGGGAACGCGAGAGCCGAATTCTGCGGGATTTTTTACCACAAAATTGACCCCTAACTTTCTGCCGCCGGGAAGCAAATTACCGCAAACATCATGGGCGAAAAAATGCCGGTAAATCGTCGAACCATATGCAAATTCAGAATTAGAAGCTGTTGGACCATAAAAAGAAGTTGCGTCAATCGTTTCAGATAAACCTTTGGACTTCCAAATGCCTGCATTGGGCGACCCGCGGTTGCCAGAGTTGTATTTTTGGGTAAAATAATCGTCCGCATCTTTGCTGTAAATCGCATCGTATTCACCATGAACAATCCGCGACCTGAGCATCGCATAGGGCGAAGTGCCAAAATAAATAGGAAAAGTTTCCGACTTCCAAATAATTGTATCGGAATCGCGCTTGCCGTTTGGCGGTTCATACTTATCTGCGAGCAGGATGTCGATGCCGGGTTCATAAATCCCGTTGTCATTCACATCGATAAATGGAGTTGGAAAATCAATAAACCACGCACCCTTCGGGTCGTATTTTCGTCCGGGAGTGGTAACTAAATCGATTCCTTCGTCATAGACGCCGTTCTGATTTTTATCCCAAAAACCAAATGCATCGTCTCGCACAATGCCACTTCCATCGGGATCAAAATAAGGTTCGGCACCGCGAATCATATACACCACAGTGCTCCGCCAATTTTTAGACAAATCATAATAAGTTAAATCTTTATCGTAATTCGTCGCAATATCGAGAGCGTCGCACCGAGTCTGACCAAGGGTGGCTCTTCCTAATTGGGTCACCTGATAGGGTCGATAATTTACCATATGAAGTGCTTGAATGGTAAAATCCACCAAGCCGGTTATGGGATCGGGAAAACCACCATTTTTGATAACGATTTTTCCGGTTTCAGCAGACACTCGCAGCTGATAATCCGCGATGACATTGCCATCACCTTTTGAACCAATTTTTGCCTGTACTGCCAAAGTTGTTTCGCTGTTTGTGTTGAAAAAACCGATCATGGTTCGAGCGTTTACAGGATTGAAAGTGAGTGAAAGATTAAGTGAAGTCGAAGCACCTGATGCGACAACGATAACAGGTGATTGATCTTTAATTTTAAGATTTTTGTCCGGAGTTAAAAATTCTCCAAAAACTACGGCACTTCCCAGGCTTGCACCAGCGCATACGGGAACAATAAATTCTCCAGCTTGGTTGCTGGTCGCGGTAAAAATGATAACTTTCTTACCGGTCAATTGATCAGTTTCTGAAGCTGCAGGATCTGTTCTTGCGGCTAACTTCATTCCAACGGGGTAATCAGGTTGGGTTCTAAAAGTGATTTTGGCATCAGCTACTGGAATTGCTGCGTTTTTTAATCCAAAAACCAAACTTGCACAGTCATTAGGCCCTTGATCAATCATATTTAAAGAAATCGGCTTATCTTTTAAATCGGTCGCCGTTAATTTTTCAGTTTTTGCCAACTCTGCTCTTATAAACTGCAGTGCGTATTTCGCACTTACCACAGTCTCACTAGAAGTTACGGCTGCGGTACCGGAGAATTCCTGCCGGGAATGAGACCCTTGATTGCACGAAAAAACGCTAACAAACAACAATAAGTTTAAACACTTAAAAGCCATCTTTGATTTACCTTTCGTATAATTTTTCAAACTGTGTGAAAGGAATCGGCGTGTTCTTATAAAAACTGAAACAACAGTTCTTAGATCGTCAAAATAGTTTAGTTTAAGTGACTGCTATCAAAGTCTTTGCTATTCGTTTGAAATCTGAGTGAATTTAATGGGTTAAGCAAAAAACATGAACGAAAACGCTTTTTGCAACAAAGCTTTGCTCAGGAATTTGGGCTAAATTTAAGACCGAATTTCATAAATGTTGATTGATATTACATCATTTTTAAAGTATTCAACTGCTCACACCAAATCATCGAAAAGGTAAATACCCAATGCATACGATTAAACTTCTCGTATTTTTTTTGTTAGGTTTAACCCAGCAATTATTTGCCGATCCGCCAACAGATGATGACTTTTATAAAATATTTTTAGAATTCGAAGCTGCACAGGTAGACCCGGATTCAAATCTGGCAAAAGAAATCAATGAAATTTACTTAAAGGTTTGGACCGCGGCATTAGATGAGGCGCAAAAGAACCCTGGAAACAGCAAATTAAAAACATTCGATTTTGTGGGCCGTCGGCTTGCTCCTCCAAGACTTGTGCTTTTTGACACAGCACATAAATTAGCTTTCTATTCACCACAATTAAACGAATCGAAAAAAGAAATAGTTATAGGTGAAGGTTTTGTTGGGCTGTCGTTGGCATTTATAAACGAATTAAAATTCCAAAAAGATATTGTGGCTGTGGTGCTCGCCCATGAATTGGTGCACTCGCTGCAAGATGAAAGTCAATTAATGAATTTAATGCTTGCTGAGCAGCAAGCGGATCGCGATTCGGTGAAAATTGTAGCGCGGGCTGGCTACAATCCAAACGGTGCTGTAGAACTTGCGAAAATCCTGGAGATATTAAATCCCATTAGAGTAAATGTTGAGCAGCAAAACCAATTAGATCTTGGAGATTTGATGAAGGCGCTGGATTCACACAAACTTCCACATGTGAGGCGAGATCACGCCGAAACTGCCGTGAATGACTTGGGGCTGACTGTGCGCCCAATAAATTTCAAATCTTTACTAAGTGATTACGAGCTTACTGCAAAATTCAAAATGTCTGATGCGATAAACAATAACTGGACCAAAGTTCAGGAACTCGTTAAAAAACTTGGGGCTTCGAATATCATCCAAGATGAATCACTGGCCAAAAAGTTAACTGTCGCTATTTTAGATGTTGTCGCTGAGACGCATTTTGAAAACGAGCGCGCCTTTTTAGCTCACGGGTATTTTGAACCAATGTTTGATATCCTGGTTTCCATCGGCAAAAGCTCTGTAAAAGATCTAAAAACTGTTAAACAGTACGAAAATTTCTTAGTCGATTTATTTAGTAGTCTGGACGCAGACCTAAGTTACCAAATTGCCAGTAAAAGCAAGAAGGTAAAACATGGATTTTTTGAAAAATTGTTTAAGAGTTTAAAAAGCGATTCAGAATTAGGCAGTGGTGAAAAAGCAAATTTTTATGCAGAACAGAAATTTAAAGGGATATTTCCAGATTCGAAAGCTCCAGCTCATCAATTTGTTAAATTAATTGATGGTCTACATACTTCGTTGATAAATAATGCATACAATCGTCACATAAAACCAAAAATGGGAATGAAATTTAGCCCACAAATAATGCTAAAAGCATATTTAGATGCTTTCATTACTATAGAGCATAGCACCGGATCAGATATGAGTGATGCGTCGCAATTTTATATTGCAGAGTTCGGTCCAGAAAGCAATCTGCAGGTGGTGTATAGCCTTATATTGTCGCATTTAGAAGACACTCTTCAAATAGAAGATCCGGCACATTTTTCAAATGAACTTCATAAAATTTCATTTATAAAATTATACTTCAATATTATTATCGGAAGCGAAATTGGACTGAAAGAGGATAATTCCTATTCCTATGAGCTTGCACAAAAATTTGAAGAGAAGATCACTTCTGGAACGACCAGTCTGTTCGAGAAAATAAAAAATAAAATTAACACAAATTATTTTAATCAGGCGGAGAAAAAATTACTGAATTTTCACTATCTTGATACTTTGCTCTGGTCGTCGAGAAGAAATCTTAACTATATTCGACTTTGTACTGCACTGAACACCAACGCCGCACTAATCGTACCTAATTTACACTCCGTGATTCATGGAAGTGGGAATTTGAACTTAAATGAGAAAGATGTTAAAACATTCGAAAATTATACTTCTAACCATCCCCATATTCTCAGTGACAAATCCACTTTTTTAAAATATTTAGATGCTTTTGAAGAAAGTAATCCAAGATTGAGTGTAATCTTCGATCAGTTTCACACCAAAGAACGCATTGTAGTGCATTCTGAAGTATCAATACTAACCGAAGAATTGACGCGTCTTAATCCAACTTTAACTCGGAAGGCCTTACCTTGGATCTTTCAGTTTTATGTGCAACCTGACATTGATTCATTTGCGGTTAATGAAAAAATTACCTCGCAGAATGTCTTCCTAAGCCATTCGGCATTGGAACACAAAGGAGATAAATTCGACCAAAAAGGGGTGATTTCTAGTTTCACTCGAGAAAGAAATTTAAAGTCAGCCCAGGAGCAATTAAGAATTCTGAAGGAATTTATCGAAGCTGGAACTTTTTCGGCTTCTTCAGATTTTACTTTCGACGCATTCCGATCTATAAATTCTGACTTTGGTGTGCACGTACCTTTTAGGCGACTCAAACTAACTACGAAAGGTTTCGGTGGTATAGAACTTGTCGCACCGAGAAAAAACTATCAATACAAGCCGTCAGAACGCAGAGCTTTGATTGATGCTATGGTTTTTTCTTGCCTCGACTATTATGGCGATGTTTTGTTTGACGTTCGTTCGAGATTCGTAAACAAAATTGGTGTAGAAGAAGCGCACAATGCAAGCACGCATATTTCTCAGGTATTTTTAATGCCGGAATTTATTGCAAAAATAGATTCGGTTGAAAGCCCTGAACAACTAGTAAAACTATTTGCGCTCAACTTAGTTGACTGGCGAGCGCTAGAACAATCCAAGGAATCTGATGCTTTAAAAGCAATGATTTTAGACAACCCAGACCTAACTCAAAATGTTTTTTTTAGAAAAACTGTGGAAGAAGCTCAAAGAAAAGCTATCAAAATCTTGACCGAAAAATTTGGCTTTGAAGAGATGAGCGAAATTCAAAAATTCAACATTTTGCGAAAACTTTCTGCGAAATCAAACGGAACTGGTTATCTGGACAAAGTTTATGTGTCGCTTCTTTCCAAGGCTTCTGACCAAACTTTAAGTAAAATTTATGCCTCTAAAAACGTTAAGAATTTTTTAACAAACGATTTTTTTCATCCATCACAACGTATTATTGCGGCAGCACATGTGGCGCGTGGGGGTACTAATTTTTCTGGCGTCGCAAGGCTCGTGTCTGAAGTTATGCGAAATAAAGATGCCTACACTGAAGTTTGGAATTATTATTTCGGAGATCGCGATGCAGCAGGTTTTAGCAAAAGACCAATTACTCGCGAAAATTATTTACTAATTCAAAAGCATGATCCATCAAAGATTATCAAAACTGACGAGGATACCGATTCGAAAATCCAAAAATCCTCCGCGGCCGAATTTTATGAACGACTTCTTCATGGGATGGATGTTCTTCTGACGCGTCTTCAGGAAAAAACTGCTTTCGAATTGGTAAAGTATTTAACTAGTCACGGCAAGGTTGTTTTAAGCCCTGAATCCGTAGTGGATTTTCGCAAAATCACCGCACCGCTTTTGGGACGCAAAACTATAAACTATGCACTGGAGTCTGAACTTTTAAATCTATACTTAAACATGGAAGCTCTGCAGCAACGAGCGCTTGTGCATACACTACTTCTGCGACATCCGACGCTTTTAAAATCAGAATTTTTTCGTGAGTCTCTGTCTGAATCGCCACTTTTTTCTGAGGAAACTTACAAACCTTTGACCGATCTCAAGAAAAACGTCTGGATGCAAATGAGCAGCGTGGAAAAAGCAGGTTTAACCGCAGTTATTTTTGAAAGAGGTTATTTTAAAGGTACTTTGGGTGACAACGATGAGTTGATTTTGGAAGTATTAGAAGTTCTTGGAACAGTCGGTAGAAAAGGTGCGCAGCTGCTAAAAGTTCATGGTCATTTTCTAAGGCCATCTCTACGTCTAAAGCTGTCAAAGTTTCGTGATGATAACCATCACAGCACCAGGATAGAAATGATCCCAGAGTTCGAACGATTTTTTGCCGATGACATGGGTAAACAATTTTGGGTAGAAGTGGACGCCGTGTTAGATGATCTTGGTGCAGGAAGTCTAAAAACACCGGTGAAATTAAAACTTGTCGATGGCACCGAAGTTGTCACCAAGATTATTGATCCGATAGTAGCAAAAAGTTCTCGGCGCAAACTTGCCCTAATAAAAGAAAGTATTGAAACGTGGACCGTAGCACCAACGGACGGCGCTACCAAAGGTATCGCATTGTACTTAATTGGCAGGTTGATCACTATGGTAGAAACCGAACTCGATCTTGGCCGAGAAAATACGAATACAAACATTCACAAGGCAAATATGGAGGCTCGTGGGGATAAAGGAGTTCCTCGACATACCACAGCGGTAGAATGTGTGGGCGCGCTTTGCTCACCTAACGTTAACACGGTTAAATATCTTGCACACCGTGGAAATGCTAACCAAGTACCTGCAACTCCGCATGAACGCGAAGCAATAGTGAGTGAAATTTTAGCCCAAGTCCTGCGCGACAACTTTGTTCACGGCGATCTGCAAAATTTAGCCAATATCATACTCTTGAAATACGACAAAAAACCTGCCTTTATCGATCTGTCATTGTCGGCGCCAATTAACTTGGAAGATGTTTTATTGATTTTAAAAATCACTCAATCTGCCGCCAGCGTGGCAGAAATCCATTCTAATATTTTAAGTAAAGATGCAAACTTTTCTGAATTTTGGCAAGCAAAAGACGTAGCCGAACTAGTTGGAATGCTTGTTTATACGATTACAGAACTCCCTGGTGAAAAAGTGGCTGATTTAAAACTTGCCGTGCAACAGGTGGTCTCCGAACTCTTCAAGAATCACAACCAAACTTTAGAATTCGGTGATATTATTTTGGCGATGGAAAGAAATGGGGTTATTTTTAAAGACCGATTTTTGTTTCTGATAGAAGTTTTTTCATTGGTTTATGCCGAGCAGGTTACCATTAGCGGCAATTCTAAGATTGCGGCGGAAGCACTTAGAGACAAAGTGGTAAACGAACTATCAACCGCGCAAAAGCTAAAGCTAAAATTGTCATCTGCAAAATCTTTTACTAATGCTTGCGAAGCAGCGTTGATTGGAAACTAGAAGGAGCCTCTACAAGCCGTATATTACCTCTAAAAGTAAAATTCACCGTCGGAATACCGGTCGGGGCGCCTCTTGTTGCTATCCCCTCTAGACCACTTATCAATTTGTTTCTTGAAGTCCTGAATCGCACCTTGGAACTGCATCTCAGATAGAAACAAGTCTTGGGAAATAATGTCTTCCAACCTTCGCAAATGTTTCATGTCGTTCTTCCGGGCAGTGAAATCCCACATCGGATCGCTTTTATTAAGTTTGAGTTCACGTCGTAAACGATTTAATTTTTTCTTTATTGCCGCCGTTAATTTTATTATGTCACCAATTGGAATAGTATCCAGGTCAAAACCTTTGGCTTCTTTTCCGTTAAGTTCATCAGAAAGCCTTTGTAGTTTTGATATATTTCGGTCGCGGTAAGCTGTTTGAACTTCGTGCCACTGAGATTTCTGCTCGTCTGAGAGAACCGGATTAAAATCCGGATGGAGTTTTCGTACCAAATCTCGATGCAAGACTTTTGCATAGTCTTCCGTGGTTTGGGCATCACTTTTTTCTTGTTCCGCAGATTGTTCCCGAGGATGATCACGCTCCTCAAAGCGACGTACAAATTCAGCAAAAAACTCTGCGTCTTGTTCGTCATTATCTAAATCAAAGGTTTCTTCTCTGTCGACAGTTTTGTCAAATTTGCGAATCAGTTCGAAAAGCACACCATTTTTTTGGGCCAGAAGAACGTCTTCATAGGATTTCTTCCAAGAAAAATTAGTGCAATTCCGATAATGCTCAGTTGCTCGGACTAGCTCCTCGAGTTTTTCAAATTCGCTACGCATTTCAGAAAGTTTTTCATACTTTTTTGCAAATCGCGTTGCGACCCAAGTTTTAAACGCAGGAAAATCTAGGTTTATAAACCGTTCCTTTTTGGCGAGCTCTTTATCTAGGCTTTTCTGATTCGACGAATACTGCTTAATTTTTTGCTTACGAATAGTGTCAGAATCTTTATGGATAACTAAAAAAGCACCTTCGAAATTTATAAAATCTTCCACGAAATTAACCCTTTACCGGTTTATTAAATATATTTAAACTATTGCTTGTTAATAATCAATTTTAAAAATGCGCTGTAGAAACCGACCATTAACAGAATCTGTCGTAAATTCATGATTAACCGATGCCAAAAGCACTGACTTCTAACTCCGCTGCCAACAAACTTATGCTTGCTGCATGGGTAAGCTTTGCTGTTTGTATTTTAAAAGCCGTTGCTTTTGGCCTAACCGGTTCGTTGGTGGTTCTAGCCAGTTTTTTAGACTCCGCGGTCGATGCAGTCTTATCATTTGTAAACAGCAAAATGCAAAACTTTTCTGTAATCCAAGCCGATCGTGAGCATCCCTACGGACACGGTGGCTTCGTTGTTTTGAGCACCCTTATTCAAGGGTTTTTTCTCGCCGGGTCGGGATTTTTTTTAATTTACAAATTGGCTTGGAGATTCTTTGAAACCACCGCAAAAAACGAATTGGTCTTTGAGGAGTTACCTTATGCCTTTGTCATTTTAATTTTGGGGACTTTGTTAGGCGGGTTCATCGCATACATGCTGGGAAAAGAACGCAAAAAATTAAAAATGCAGAATTTACGCTCGCTTAGTATTGAATCGGATTTCAGTCATTACATTGGAGATTTTTTCCATAATTTTCTAAGTGCTGCCGGAATTGGGCTTCTTTGGTACTTCAAATGGCCAGCTGTGGATCAAATTTTTGGATTATTGGCTGCAGTCATCTTGCTGTGGTCATCTTTTCCACTTTTAAAAAATTCTTTTCGAGACATTGTTAATCAAGGAGATGAACCCAAGATCAGACTGCAGGTCGAAAAAATTATTTCTGAAAGCAAAATCACTGAGATAAAAGGAATCCATCAATTTCGCACCCGTATGCTTGGGCCCACTAGGTTTATAGATTTCCACTTGGCGTTACCTGATGCTATGGCGTTGATTCAATGCCATCAAATTGGTTACAAAATAGAAGAAATAATAAAACAAGAAATCCCGTACGCCGATGTTACTATTCATCTGGATCCTGAAAGTGAACCCGAAGAAGATTTCTGAAATAACGGTCTAAATTATTAAAAAGCTCGATTTATCAATCCTGATAGTGAACTGGAATACCAAAGAGTATCTAGAGAACTGCTTAGAATCTATTAATAAATGCGGCTTCGATTTTAATTTTGAAGTGATAGTTGTGGATAATTATTCATCTGATCTGAGCGTGGAGATGGTGCAAAATAAATTTCCTGACTACACTCTAATTGCCAATAAAGAAAATCTGGGCTTTGGAAAAGCCAACAACCAAGCTTTTTTACAATCTGCGGGTGACGTTCTACTGTTACTGAATCCCGACACAGTTTTAGAAAAAGAAACCGTACTAGAAACTTTGCGGTTTCTGCAGTTAAACCCAAAAACCGGAGCCCTGGGATGTAGATTAATAAACCTCGATGGTTCCACGCAAGTAAGTTGCGGCAAATTTCCAAATTTGCAAGTTCTCTTGACCCAGCGAATCAGCGCGAGATTTTTTAGGGACAAAAGTGATTCTTTGGAAATCAAGCAAGTCGACTGGGTGATTGGCGCCTATTTATTGATACCGAGGGAGGTGGCCATCAAAACGGGACTGTTCGATCCGCGATTTTTCGTTTTTGCAGAAGACATGGATCTTTGCAAAAGGATCAAGGACTTAAATTACAAAGTTATCTATTTTGGTCCAAAAAGCATCCTGCATATTGGCGGTGTTTCTACAAAAAAAGATTCTACAAAAAGCGTCGCTTTGCACTATTTATCTAGTATTTTGTATTACAAAAAACATAACGGCTGGTTGCAAACTTTAATCTACAGGATCATCATTGGAGTTTTTTTTACAACGCAATTTTTATTGCGGAAGATAAACGCCAAAGAATTTGAAACTTTAATACATGTTGTGCTAAAGCCAGACTACCAGATAAAAAATCAAGCAGGTACGTCGCGATTTTTTTGAGTGTATTTTTCTATAACCGAAATCAGATGATCGATATCAAAAGGCTTCGGAATAAAATCTAAAGCACCTGATGCAATGCCTTTTTGAATATCTTCTTCACTTTTATGTGCCGAGACCATCACCACAGGAGTCGTGTGAAGAAATTGGTGACTGCGAATTAAATGACAAAGTTCGTTGCCATCAACCCAAGGAAGATTTACATCTAACAAAATCAGATCGGGCTCCATGGTTTCTAATATAATCGAAAGCTGAACGCCATCTTCGGCTAATTTTACGGCGTAACCGTTGTTTTCTAGAACTCTTTTTAAGGCACTGCGCATCACATCGTCATCATCAACCACAAGAATATTTTTCTGCTTTTCTTCGTGTTTGATATTGCGAAAATCATTCAACGAGACGACGTGGTTTTCTGCCATGCGCTTTTTTTTGATGTTTTCAACTTGTTTTCTAAATGATTTCAATTTAAAACTCGTGTTTAGTGTGCTCTGATGATTTGTATCGGATGTTTTTTTAAACCATGAATGACCTCCAAAATATTTGGCCCGTACCTAAGCTTTTGAATGCAGACTTAACTGTTGAAATTCCTGCAGATTTTATAGCTTTTTTTGAGTTTCTAAATGTATCTTCCCGGGCGTATTATTTTCTAAACCAAGCATTTAAAGCCGAAATCACTAAAGACTTTTTGTGGAATTTCGAACGGGTTGATGACAACGATAAAGACGCCGCCAAGTTTGCGAGCACTATTTATAAGCGTGGGCAATTGGAGCACAATTATAACGTTGCAAATGTTTATTTCGGAAATGTTGAATTTGCCGATGTTTTTACGATTTGCGACCGGTCTTTTTATGAATTAAATAAACCCCTATTTGTGAACATTCCGGAAGTGATTGTCGATGCGTGTGAGAAAAATAAATCTATTGCGCAAGTGGTAGAAATTTTTCACGCCGCAAAAAATTATCAACTTAAAAATTGGCAGATTATTGGTGGGGGCATTGTTTTGGACACAGGCCTTTTTGCGGCTGATTTACTCGGTCAAGATGTTGATATTTATCCAACCACTTTTTTAGCTATGATCGACGTGGCAATTGGTGGCAAATGCGGTGTAAATTATCTCGGTAAAAACCAACTTGGGCGTTTTGCTTCGCCAAAGAATGTTTTTATCAATGCGAGTTTTCTTGATACATTACCGATTGCAGAAATAAGAGCCGGATGTTCTGAAGCGATTAAACATGCCTTAATCATGCGTAATTTCGATTTAGTTACAGAACTTTGCGGAGTTAGTGTTTATGGAAATTTGCAGATCTTAAAATCGCATTTAAACTATCTAGTAAGTGTCAAAGCCGATATAGTCGCGCAAGATTTTTTTGATAAAGGTCCGCGCCAGATTTTAAACTTTGGCCATTCTGTGGCCCACGGTATTGAAGCTGTAACCGACGTTGGTCATGGAGAGGCGGTGGCCATTGGAATGGTTCTCGAAAGCTTTCTGGCACTTAAAATCGGCCAGTTATCTGAGTTCGATTTTCGGTTTGTCAAAGAAGCCTTGGACAAATCTCAGATTTATATCCCTAAGTCTTTTCAGGTGGCACTCGAGAAAATCTCGGATCTACTGACATTTATGAAGAAAGATAAAAAAAACAAAGATTCGGAGCATATTGGTTTTGCGCTGCCGAAATCAACGGGTTTCAATTTTGATTTTAAAAATCCGTTGACTTTTATCTCGCTGAAAAACGTCGAATCTTTTTTGAAAGACTTAAACCAATGGAAATAGACGTTACCATTCTAGGTAGTGGAACTTCCACCGGTGTGCCGATGATCGGCTGTAACTGTACAGTGTGTTTGAGTCAAAATCCTCGAAATCACAGAACGCGAGTTTCAATTTACGTGCAGGTATCGACAAGTAAACAACAGAATTCTTTTGTGGTCGATACGGGTCCAGAATTTCGATTGCAAATGGTTCGCGAGAAAGTACCTCCTCCCGTGGATTATATTTATACGCACATTCATGCGGATCATTGTCACGGATTTGACGATTTGAGAAGCGTCTATTTTGCGGTAAAAAAGCCCCTGCGGTGCTATGCAAAGCTGGAGTTTATCGACGAAATTAAAAAGCGCTTCCACTACATGTTTGAAGACACAGGCTATCAAGGTGGTAGGCCAGTGATTGAGTTTCTTGCGATTCCAGAGTCTGGAATTTTTAAAATACAGGATTTATTGATCGAAACATTTTCTTGCCCCCATGGAAACGTTTTAACTTCGATTTTTAAAATTGGAAGTTTTGTTTATGCTACGGATTTCAAAATCCTCCCACCGGAAGTTATTGCCGCATGGACAGGTAAAATTCACACCATGATAGCGAGTGGTATTCGCTACGGAACCCATCACACCCACAGCACCATCGAAGAGACCGTTGCCTTGTTTAAACTCATGCAAGTTAAGCGCGGGATAATCACGCATTTGTCTCACGAAGTCGATTACGAACCTGTTTCAAAAAATTTACCCGAAAATATTGAACTAGCTTACGACGGCATGAAATTAAAAATTAATCCGCAAAATATTTAAAGATATTTCCTTCGATAAAATCGTTTTCCACGATATTTACCAAAAATAGACTTTCATGGAGTTCGGTTAACAACTTAAAACTTGGGCTATCTTTACTATATAAATTGCACCACTCATCAATCCACAGCTGAAATGCTTCATCTTTCCAAATCATAAAACTATCGGTATCAACAACGGTTGGCTGGGTGATTTCTTTACGCGGAAAAACCCCCCACGTAACAGCTGTGACCGAACGCTCATCAGACGAACTTATTATTTCACCTTGCAGGTTTGATGCTTGAAGCTGCACATTGGGATAAGTATTTGTTTTTTCTAACAGCCATTGCAATTTTTCACGCGTTGTAAAAAATTCTAGATAAGCTTTTTGATAAACATACCCACCTGGACCACCCCAACCCACAACCGGATCACTACTTGACGCACCATTAATCTGCGGTTGACTGTTGATAGTCCAAAATCCTTGTTTATTGACCTCAATCAATAGTTCGCCAATACGAGAGGTTTCCGCGTGAACGGGGGATTCGCACCAAGGCAGACGGTCGATCTTGCCGGCACAGTAATTTTCGAAAATTTTTGAAATATCGGATATAGTTTTTGGCTCGCCCCAGGCCTGGAGTTTTGCGGTTCGTGCAATATTATCCAGTGGTTTTCGAAATAAGTAATAATCGGTAAGGTCACCAAAAGTCGGACTAAAAGAATTTCCCCAGCGACCGTTAGGAAAATCATCCCAAGCCATGGTGCGGGCTAAATAACTTTTCGGGCGATTACTCCAGTAAATGGGGCGAATCTGTTCTGAAGAGCGCTCGTCAAGGGTGGATTTTCGCCACGGCAAACTTCGTCTACCGCGTGAATCTCTAAGAAAATCTAAACCCTCAAGAATCCGTGTGGTGGAAGTTTCAAGATTCAGCGTATAGATATGAAAACCTGGGACCTCGATTTCTGCCAAGTCGCGACACATGTTCGTGCCAACTTCTACACCGTAATTTTGGACTTCTTCATCGTTATCTTTTATCCGAAGAATTTCTGTTTGCAGAGATTGCGGCACAGATAATTCGCAACTTTCCACAAATTTTTGAAAGCGCTGGTAATTGTGGATGGGCATAATACCCGGAATGATCGGCTTGGTTATTCCGACTTTTTTGCAGGTCTGCAAAAACGACCGGAACGCCTTGATATCATAAAATAACTGCGTCACAACAAAATCTGCGCCTGCGTCGAGTTTTTGACGTAAGTACAATGCGCATTTTTCCACACTTTTTTCTTCAGGGTGACCTTCAGGGTAGCCCGCCACCGCAAGGCAAAAATAATCTTTGAATTCTTCTCGGATAAAACGCACTAGATCAAGGGCGTGTTTAAATTCGCAATTTGATTCGTGGTAGCTGTCGCCCCGTAATGCTAAAATATTTCGAATACCCGCATCTTGTGTTTTCTTGAGAGTGTCTCGCATCTGTGCGCGACTCATTCCAGAGCAGGTTAGATGCATTAGCACGTCAATTCCAAAATATTTCTGGACGTAGGAACTCATTTCAAAAGTTCTCTCAACCGTGCTCCCGCCGGATCCCCAAGTAATATCGATAAAGGCTGGTTCTAGGCCAATCATTCGTTCGATACGATTATAGAGATTATATAGGCCCGCTTCGGTTTTGGGCGGGAAGTATTCAAAAGAAAAGAACGGTTGCTTGCGTTCCATTGCTTCGTTGATTGTCTGAATAATTTTCATGTCAAAAGCCTAAACAGTTAATTTTTGGGTAACTAAGCCAAATCGCGTTAATTTCCTTGGCCCTTATTTTGCAACGAAATCAAATAAGTTTATATCTATTTTTTTGAGGTACTATTTTATGAAAAAGCTCACTTTGCGCGTCGTGATTGCATGTCTTGCCGGGACGGTGATGTCTTGTAATAAATCTAAATTTGACGCTAAAAAACAAGCTGAACCTGCTGGAATAACTGTTCCAATTGTTACTCCAGGCATCGAAGAAGCTACTCAAGGTGGCAGTAAAGCTATCGGGAGTCATGATAATGTAACGTTTGCTATTCAAAGTGCGGACTGGCGCGTTATTAACACCGATTCAACCAAAACCGTGCAACCCGTCGATTTGGTTTTTGCGCTTGATGTGACTGCTAGTATGGAAGACACCATTGCCACCGTTAAAAACGGCATAGTCACTTTAACCAAAAATCTCGCGCAACAAGGTATTAATTTAAATGTTGGCTTGACGCGATTTGTGGATTCGACAGGTTTTACGGACCGTACGATTTTGACTTTATCTGATAAATTACAACCATTTATTGATAGTCTAAACGACCAAAAAACCATTGGAAATGGCGACTACCCCGAAGCTTCTATTTATGGAATTAGAAAAGGGCTGCAGCTATTGGGTCAGTCCACAAGACCAGAAGCTTTAAAAGCTTTGGTTTTGATTACGGATGTTGTTGGTCATAACGGTGCCGACCAAGAATTTCCTCCGCGAAGTACTTTAGAAAACGGACCAGACCGGGATTGTACAGTTGGAGCATTCGTACAAGAAGCAAACGATTTTGCCGCAAAACTTCCAAGTGCTGCTAACTTCAAATTTTTCTACACGGTTCCAGATCCGTCGGCGACTGTAGGTGACAAAGAAAAAGGCGCAAGTTACGATTGCAACACAAAAAAGTTTAATCGAAACGGTTATAACGCAACCGCCCAAATGACAGAAATTATGAATGGCTTAAAGCCAGAATCACGCGGTGGAATGCTGGTTAATCCAGCTACAGATAAAGTAGCATGGCCGCTTACAGATTCAAATTTTGTACCTTCGATCACCAAACTTTTGCAGACAAAAGTTGCGACCACGGATACGCGAGGTTTATGTTTGGCCAGCGAAGCATCGATGTTTGAAGGCGATAAGGTCCTTGGAACATGGAAAGCTCAGGATCAAAATGAAATGGTAAAGCAATTTCAAAGCGGAGATTCGAACCTGCCATTATCTGTAAAGTTTGACGCTAACAACACCGTCGGAACACATAATCTCCAGCTTAAAGTGCAACGGTGTTGCGTAAACGAAGCCGCCCTTGGAGTTTCGCCATTGGCTTGTGCTAAAAATTACATTCAAGTCATTAGCTATCAGATTACGGCACAGTAAAAATTTTAAAGCTTCAAAGGCCGGCTTTTAGTTATTAAATGACCGCCAATAAGGGTGCCTTTAAGATTCCTTTTCCAAGCTTTTCGAAATGCGTGGTGTTTTTAACTAGGATTGTTACATGCGCATGTGGATGTTTTTTCAAAAACGACTCTGCACTGCTTAAACTTTTACTTGATATCTCACTTGATTCCGACAATATATATCCATGGATTTTATTTTTGAAACGAAACACCAACGGAACATGAGCTCCACCTTTTGTTGAATAATATTTTACATCAAAATCACCGATTTCCTGATAGTGTATCGACGCAAAAAGCTGACTAAAAGCAAAACGCAACATATCTTGCATTGGTGTCGAAGCTGAAAGATAAGATGCCATACCTTGGTCTTCTAAATAAAAAACGGAAGCTTTGCCATAATCCATGCCGTTGACACGCCTAATGAGAAACATATTTTCGTAGGCGAATATAAGTTTTTTTAAAGTGTTGATAGCAATCTGTGAAGATCTTGCGGCCGAAGTTAAATTGATAGGTTCACCTTGATGCAAAGCTAGGTAGCGCAGAAGTTCTAGTAGATTTTCGAAAGGAACGGTAGTTTGAACAATAAGTTGCAAATCCCGTTGGAGCAACGTTTCCAAATGCGATTTGAATTTAATTTTCAAAAATGAAAAATCACGTAGAAACCAAAAACTCGGTAGCCCGCCTCTTGATAAAAACTTAATGAATATATCGGCCGGAACAGTTTTAATTCTGTCGGCATACAAGCTATTCATTTTTGCATTGGTAACACTTTCATGAAATCCGCTGGTGATAGTATTCTGGATTGGGAGACGACACATCTCGGCAATGGTAAGCGGCAGTAATTCAAGGTTAATTATTCGGCCGGTTAACGATTCTTGAATGATTTTACGCGCGGTGAATCGTACACTACCGGTTAAAAGAAATTGGCCGAAACGCTTATTTTTTTGGACATAGAGCTTAAGGGCTGGGAACAACTTGGGTGCCCGTTGACATTCATCGATGACGAGTGTGTGGGCGCTGCCCGCGAGAAACTGCATAGGACTGTTTTGTGCAGCTATTAAAGTCTGTTCGTCGTCTAAAGTTCGATAATCTTCAGCAAATTCTGACTCGACGATGGTAGATTTTCCAACTTGCCTTTGTCCGATCACCCCAACTATTGGGGATAGTTTTAGGGCTTTTTGTAAATGTTTTGATAAAAATCTAGGGCGTAAATGGGGCATGAATTAATGGTAGTACACCCCTGGTAAATATGTCAATAGGTTGATTGATTTACCAGGGGTACTCTGACTATTTAGAGATGCTGTAAAGGGTTTTGGGGAGGATTTTTGAATTGAGACGGAAACGAATGTTGTCGATATATTAAGTGATTTCCCGCGTGAAGGCTAATTTTTTTAAAGCGATATTAATTGAGACATCTATGAGAAAAAGGGTTTTTAAAGGGGAAGATCAACACCCCAAAGGCAACGAACAGGCCAATGTCGAAGATACAGACGTGAAGGTGATAAGTTTAAAAATCATAAACCCGCCCGCATAAAATTGCATCCGAAGTTAACTTGAGGTCACTGAGAAGTTAGATTGACCAATGCGGGGGATTGGCATTTTTTTTCTACTTTAGAAAATTTAAAGTACGTTTGACTCCATAAAATCTCATATAATCATATCAGGTTTCTAGAATTTAATTTTTTTCGAAGGTCGAGGTTGTTATGAAACAAGTATTTAGTGCACGAGATATGGTTGAAGTGTCGTATATAAAAAGTATTTTAGAAGCCATTCAAATTCCATGTTTTATCAAAAACGAATTTATCGCGCACTTTGGAGTAGAACTATATTGCGGAATTGCTACCGAGCCAACCATTTGGGTTGATGAAGAAGATTTTATAAACGCGTCGAAAGCAATAAGTTCACAAATGCAAAATGCGACAGCTGTTTCTAATTCGCAAAATTCGAAGTGCCCGAAATGCGGTGAAGAAATTGAGGCTCAATTTGATGCCTGTTGGAAGTGCAATGAATGAAATCTTGATCCATTTTGGTCAATGGACAAAGTTAGGGCGGCGCATTATTAATTTAACAAAGAGGAACGTGTAAGATTGATGGGGCCATCTGAGGACGAGTAGATATTATCTTCGATCCTTATCCCGCCAAATTTTTTTAATTTTTCCACCACCGGCCAATTAACGTTTGCACTATCTGCAATCTTAGTAAGGAGACTATCTATAAAATAAATTCCCGGCTCTATGGTGCACACCTGCCCTTCTTGAATAACCGCAGTATTTCGCAAATAAGGATTATTAGCTGCGGGCTTTTTTAACTTCATTCCAACATCATGCACCTGAATCCCCAACGAATGTCCCAAACCATGCGGCAAAAAAATCCGGGTAAAACCTTTTTCGACAGCTTCTGCTGCAGAAATATTCCGCAAAATTTCAGCCTCGACCAAAATCTTTCCCAAAGCTAAATGTGTTTCGTTATGAAGCTCTTCAAAAGGTTTTCCAATTTTAAATTCTCGACCTATTTTTTGCTGAGTCTTATCCAACGCTGAAATTAAATCTTGAAATAATTTGCTATCTTTTGACTCGCCACGACAATACGTTCTGGTGATATCACTCGCATAATAACGAACACTTGCTCCTGCGTCCAAAAGTAAGCTTTGGTCTTTTTCCTGGTCAACTTTATTGGAATAATAAACGTGATGTAAAATCGCTGCATTACGACCAAATGCCACAATCGGCTGGTATGGTGTTGCAAATAAAGATTGCTGAGTCGTACTCAAATAGTCCAAGTGCAAACTAAATTCTGAGGCCGCCGCACCAGCCATAAATTTATCTCTTATACTTCTGTGAGCAGCCAAAGCTATTTCTGTAGCTTCGATCAAACATTTAAGTTCATAGCACGTTTTGCGGGTTCTCAAAGCGTTTAAATCCGCCAAAAGATTCTCTGTGGCAAGATTCACCCCAAGCTGGTGGGAAAGCTCAACATCGTCGCCAACAAAGGCTGTCAGTTCGGGAAAAGGAATCTTATTAAGCTCCGCAATTGTCTGTTTTTCTAAAAACGGATTGTCGACTAATTTTGGCGCGGGACCTTCCCAATAATTGTTATGCGGAACCTGAAAAAGACACGCATAGTTTTCGGTCACAAGAATTCCGCCTTCAAGACTTGCGTCGGGAGCCCAGTGCAGATAGTGGGGGGTCAGCGAGAGCGGCCATTCGTAATCATCAAGGGAGTATTTTGGCCTAACCACACCGCGATGCAAAAAAATTCCACCGATTTTATGTTTTGCCAAAATTTCTTTATAACCAGAATGCAAATATTTAAAATGCGCACTTAATAAAGTTTCATCTGCAGTCAGTTTTAATTGATTTATATCCATGGCTAACTAACTAACATTGCAATCGATCCTGGATCAAGCTAATATTTTTAGGCTAGTAGGGTATTTCATGGTTGGTACATTAAAAAGGTTTTACATTATGAAAAAGTTAATTGTTCTGAGTTTGTTTTTAGTCGCAAGTTCTGCTCACGCTCTTATTTCCGGAGGCCTTGGAGTTGGAATTAAAAATGCTCAAATTTCTGACATAAACAATTCGAGCACTCTAAAGGCTAACGAACTGGCGGCTTATGTGCACTTGGATCCGATTCCCTTGATTCCTATTGCTTTTGGTGTAGCCGTTTTTTCTGATCAATACTCCGGCGATACGACGTTTACAAGTTTAAGCAATGTCTCGATTGTACCCGAAATCAAAGCATGGTTTCCATTTGGAAATTTACGGCCGTATGTTCGCGCCGGTTATCTTGTCTATTCAAATTACACCGGAAAAGAAACAGTCGTAGGCAACCAAGAAGCTACCATAAATTATCGCGGTCTTGGGTACCGGTTGGGTGCAGGTCTAACTTATTCGATTCTTCCGCTTATTAAAATTTTTGCAGAAGTTGGCTATTCGAGCGAAGAGGCTAAACCTAAAAACTTCACCGTCAACGATGTGGATCAGTCGACTAATATTCCTAACTTAAAGATATTAGCGCAAACTGGCTTAATCGGTGTTGACGTTGGCATTTAATAAGGAATTTTTACACGCGGCAAAGAAAATATCCGACGTTCTAAAAGTTACTTATAAGTACTACCGGCAAACCAAAGTGGCCGCAAAAGGTCACAAACATATTGCGCAAGACGATTTGTTTAAAATTTCTAAAGCTTGGGCCCATGAATTAGTAGAAATTGCAGGATTTAAGTTATCTACAACGGGCGAAGCCGAAGTTGCGGAACCATGTATCTTTGTTGGAAACCATATAAGTTACCTCGATATCGCAACTTTGATGACGGCTGCTCCCGCTGTTTTTGTGGCTAAAAACGAAATAAAAAAATGGCCTTTATTTGGCAATGCCGCAAAAGTTAGTGGGACGATGTTTGTGAAACGGGGTTCGAAAAAATCCCGCAAAAAGACTTATGACTTAGTTGGTGAAGCGATTTTGAAAAGAAAGCAAAGCGTCATAATTTTTCCTTCGGGCACAACTTGTCTTGATGAAACAAAGGAATGGCGGTGGGGTGCATTTGAAATTGCAAAAAAGTTTGCGATCCCAATGCAACCTTTTCGCCTCACTTACAACCCCCTTCGCGCCAGTGCCTTTGTTGGACATGATTTAATGATTCCTCATATGCTAAAATTATTTGGGCACAAAGAAATTAAAATCAAACTTGAATTTGGCAAATCTTTTTTGGTGAAAGATGTAAAGGAAGATTGCGAGCGTGTCAGATTATGGACCCAGGAGTTTTTACAGCATGACAAAAAACCGGCCAAAACTTAAAATATTTTCTGCTGCATTTTTTTTATTTTTAGTAACGACATTGCCATCAAGGCTCGATGCACAAGATTTAAATCTTGATTCAAATGGCGCTCAACCAGATTACGTTACCGATCAATTTGGAAAAATCCAAACTCAACTAAAACCTCAAGACGTCATTCATTGGGACTTTGTTGACAGCAAAGTAAATTCCGACAAAAGTTTGGAACTCAACCTGCGCCTTCGAACAGAGAAAAACTTCACTATTTATAACGACAAATTGGAATTTCAACCTCCCGTTGGTTGGATCGTAAAAGATATGAAATTTCCGCCCACGACAAAAATTTTAGATCCCATATCCAAGAAAAATGTCGAAGTTTTCGCAGGTGGCGAATTTATGTTGACATTAACTGGTGACATTTCAAACCAGGATTCTTTTGAACTTGGTATCCGCTATGTTGGTTGCACACGCGTAATCTGTCTTTTTCCATTTACCGAAAAAATTACCGTTAAACTTTCCGCTCAGTCATCATCCGTCAGCCCCGCACCAGCCGAAATTGTTAATGAAGAAAAACCTTTGCAAAAATCAGAATCTATCGACAGTAGACTTTCATCCTATTTTTCAGAACTACTCGGCGGTCAGAATTCTCTCTGGTTAATTTTAATGGTGGCGCTTTTAGGTGGAATTTTGACCAACCTTACACCGTGCGTCGCTCCAATGATTCCCATCACTATTCGGATATTATCTGGCCAAAGTAAAAAACCCGTACGCAATGCCATCATCTACTCATTAGGTTTGATGTTTACCTATACAACACTCGGTTTACTGGCAGCTTACACAGCCTCGCTTTTTGGAAGTTTTATTGCAAACCCTTACGTAAGTTTGGGTTTTGCAGGATTTATGTTTTTGTTTGCAGTGACCATGATGGGTTATGGCGATCTTTCAAAAATGCAGATGCTTGGATCTAAAATTGGCGGCGGAAAAGAGCATTTGCTCAATACGTTTTTAATGGGAACTGCGGCTGGTCTCGTGGCCGCACCCTGTACTGGGCCCATTTTAGCCTCTATTTTAGCGTTTGCAGCCGGCAGGCAAAATCTAAAGGAGGCTGTTGCGCTGATGGTGACTTACAGTTTTGGGTTTGCTTTACCTTATGTTATTTTAGGAACTTTTTCTCAACAATTCGCTCGGTTAAAAATTTCTGCATTCTGGCAGAAATTAACTAAAATATTATTTGCCGCTGTGATGTTTGCTTTAAGTTTTTATTATGCCCGGGTAGCCATCTACGGTGTCTACAATATTGCAAAACCTTATTTTCTACATATCATGATCACAGCTTTGCTGGTGGGATGCGCTGGGATTTTTCTCTCTTTTTCTCGTCCTTATTCGCGGTTTATAGGGCTTATATCGAGTTTGTTTCTAGGATTGGGTTTATTTTGTTTGTCGCAAATTGTCACCACCGCCAGTAATAATTTAACTTGGATTAGGTCCGAAAAAGAAGCTTTGCAAATCGCAAAAAATCAAAATAAACCGATTCTGATGGATTCTTGGGCTGAATGGTGCGAGGCATGTAAAAAAATGGAAAAAACTACTTTTTCTGATGCGGAAGTTGTAAAAATTCTGCAAGACGACTGGGTATTAGGGAAGATTGACCTGACTACACAAGATTCCAGTGCCGAAGCTTTTCAGAAGCACTACGACATTATTGGTCTACCGACGTTGATACTTTTACCAGAATCGGGTCAAACCGATAGAAAAATTCTTATTACAGGTTTTGTCGATGCGCCAGAGCTTTTAAAAAAACTAAAATCCGCCAAATCTCAATGGCTTAGTGAAACGGCTAAACCGTGAAAAAATATGTCGCCTATGTGGCGTCTCCGATGCAGACATTTGCAGTTAAAAGTGCAATTTTGCGCATCCAAGGGAAGCCCTTAAAACTCGAATCGGCTTTAACCGAAGGCTTTGAAGTCAAACATGCTTTCCTGGGTGAAACAACTTTGGAGGTGCACTTATTATCTGACTTGGAAAGTCTGGCACCTTTTCTTCGGCAATCGCCAGTTGATTTGCTTGTTTATGACGAACGTGGTGAAGACGCAGTTCAGGCTTTGATTGCTTTGGCAAAAATTCGGTCCGATTTTCAATCTCTTGCCGAACTTTGGGGACCGGATTTTTTATTTCCTATGAGCCGTGTGGTTGCGATTCTTGCTGGAGATAATCAAAAATCGCAGGCTCATCGGGCTTTTGAACTGGGCCGAGTTCAAGTTCGCGATGTGTGTGTCGCGCCTAAAAACACAGTCGTGGTTCTTAAGTGGATGCATCGATTACTAACCGAAAAAATCGACCAAAGAAGCCGCATAGGAGTCGCTTTAAGCGGCGGCGGTGTCGAGGGATTTCTCTACCAGCTTGGTGTGATGTATGCATTAGAACGCGCTCTTGATGGTAAAAGCATTCACGCTGCAAGTGTTTTTTCTGGTGTTAGTAGTGGCAGTATCTGTGCTGCGGTTCTGGCCGCAAAAATTCCATTGATAGAAGTTATCAAGGCCGTCCACAAAAAAAGCGACCTGCTACCACCTTTAAATAGCTCCACGGTTTTTGA
Source organism: bacterium (assembly GCA_043757325.1). GTDB lineage: Bacteria > Bdellovibrionota_B > Oligoflexia > Oligoflexales > RGVZ01 > JAYVPO01. The sequence continues at coordinate 7,719 of JAYVPO010000123.1, read as the reverse complement.
TCTTGCAAGCCGAGAAATTCTGTCGCGTTTTGCTGCAGAATCTTTGGTTTTTCCAGGATTTAGCCCGAAAGATTGGGTACGGCAGACACTACGTAAAATTCCTACCGGATTTTTTAAAGGTGAGGAACTCCGCAAGTATTTTAAACGGTGTTTTGAAATTGTAGGAAATAATGACGAATTTCGTAGTTTGGATTCTGAGCTATTTATTGGAGCAACCGATCAAGATACGTTTGAACACGTGGTTTTTGGCAAAGACCCGTGGCTTCATATTCCGATTAGTGATGCCATAAGAGCGTCGACTGCACTGCCGCCGGTTTATTTGCCTGCGCAGATTCAAGGACGATGGTTTGTTGACGGGCAGATTACCAGAACTTGCAACCTGGAACTTGTGGTAGAAAGCGGCTGTTCGTTGGTACTGATTATCGACCCGGTCAAGCCTTTGGCAACTTTAATTCCTGGCAGCGTCGATAAAATGGGTGGTATTCACGCTACAATTCAAGCTGTAAAAGCGCTTGTTTACACGCGCTTTCATAATACGTTAATGCACTTAACAGAGCGCTACCCAAATACAGATTTTATCGTTTTTCAACCGGACGAAGAAGTCGCACAACTCATGGCAGGTTCGCCCATGCGCTATAAAATTCGGACCCAACTGGTTGAATTCTCTTATCGTCAGACCATGCGTCAGCTGCGTGATCGGCACCATGTTTATGCGGCAAAGTTTGGCAAGTTTGGTGTGACTCTAAGACCCAAAAAACTTTTAAGTGAATTAGAGCATCAAGATCGCCAGCTTTTTGAATCCTTAAATTAGTTTATGATTTACGAATTTTCAGAAAATCTTATTCCCGCTATTTTTGTTAAACGTTACAAAAGATTTTTTGCGGATTGCCTTTTAGAAAATGGCGAAACAGTTACCGCTCATTGTGCAAATACCGGTTCGCTAACTTCTTGTTTTGAAGAAAACGGTCGTGTTTATCTTTTAAAAAATAGCGACCCCAAGAAAAAACTAAAATATTCCTGGGAAATTTCAGAAGTAAATGGCCATCATATTGGAATCAACACATCACGCCCTAATTTTATTTTTAAACGCGCTCTGGAATTAAAAGTCATTCCAGAATTTTCCGATGTTATTGATATAAAGCCGGAAGTCAAAACGGGTCTAAATTCACGTATAGATTATCTTTTGACAAGGCCTGATGGCAAAAAGATTTATGTAGAAATTAAGAACGTGACTTTGAAATTAAATGAAGCCTTGTGTTTTCCTGATGCGGTAACCGAACGCGGAAAAAAGCATTTGCTCGAACTTGCGCAATGCGTAAAAGAAGGCCATGAAGCTTACATGTTTTATTTTTGTAACCGCACAGATGGTACAACTTTTCGTATTGCACATGAGATAGATGCGGACTATTTTGCCACTCTTCAGTACGCCAGGCAGTGCGGTGTAAAGGTGCTTGCGTATCGTTTTAATCCAGGCCCAAAAGGCTTTATTTTTGACAGCTCGCCGCTAAGAGTGGAGTTTTAATCGGGCCTGCGAGTGTTCAAATTTAAAAAAATCTTTTTTTATTCAGTAAACCCATCCTTAAATTGTAATTGTTAGGTGATAAATTGAGTTTCCGCTAAAGTGTTAGTAGTTAATTTGAGGCTTCATATGACCGCATATGTGAAAACTTGGGAACCTAGGCCTTATAAAGCTTACCAGTGGATTGTAAAAGACGATGAACTTTTGCATGGCGTATTAGCGATTAGAGGAACCCGTTTATCCGTGTCGTTAATTCTCGAATGTTTGTCTTCAGGAATGACCGTTAGTGATATCAACGAATCTTTTGGTGGTTTATTTCCAACCGAGGCACTACTCGAAGTATTTGCCGTTGCGTCGGAGATCACTGCGCGCTCGGAAGTTTGCTGATATTAAAGTGGATCCTCGATGTTAGTGACCATCGGGCCGGTACCTGGAAGCTTTACAACTTGGCCTCAAGTTTTAAAACCATAGTGTGCCCAGCTTTGAATTCGTAATTTAGACAAAGAATTTTTTATAAATTTAGAGTCGATATTATGTAGGCATTTTGCGTTGACTATCGAGAAGGAAAATGTCTTGTAAAATAAACTGGTAGTCTCATATAACCAGTTTTGTTAAAAACCGGTCCTTAGTAAAAGATAGTCGACAAATTGAAACTGAATTTTCTGACTTCATACTATGCATCAACTTTGTAATAGCCACTATACCTACCCGCCAAAGCTTTCCAAAATTAGTTTGAATTTTAAACTCAAAAGAAATTCTTCAAATTAAATGAAGCCTTGTGTTTTCCTGATGCGGTTAACCGAACCCGGAAAAAAGCATTTGCTCGAACATGTACAATGCGTAAAAGAAGGCCATGAAGCTTACATGTTTTATTTTTGTAACCGTACAGATGAGACGACTTTCCGGATTTCGAATGAAATAGATGCAGACTATTTTGCCACTCTTCAGTACGCTAGGCACTGCGGCGTAAAGGTGCTCGCGTAGCGTTTTAATGCAAGGCCGAAAAGCTGCAATTTAGACAGCTCGCCGCTTAAAATGGAGTTTTAATTGAACCTGGAGCTTTATCATTACTGGAGGTCATCTTGTTCTTGGCGAGTGCGATGGGCATTGCGTCTAAAAGATATTCCCTGCAAACTTATTTCGGTCGATCTTTTAAAACACGAACAAAAAGAACCGTGGTTTCAAAAATTAAGTCCGACCGGTTTAATTCCCGTGTTAAAAATCCATGACGATTATTTGTATGAATCTCTTGCCATCCTAGAATACCTTGATGAAAAGTATCCCCACGAAAAACTTCTACCAGAAAATTTAGTGCAGCGGACTGCGGTCCGGAGTTTTTCATTGCAAATTGCATCAGGAATTCAGCCTTTGCAAAATCTTGAAGTTTTAAAGTATGTCAGTTCTGAGACGTCGGAGCAGCAGCGTTTTGCGGCGCACTGGATTCACCGCGGCATGATAAAGATCGAGCAACTTTTGCTAAAAATTCCCAGCGGCAGTTTTTGTTTTGGTGGTCAGTTATCGCTAGCTGATATATGCCTTATTCCCCAAGTATATAATGCCAAGCGGTTTGGATTAAATTTGGCCGATTACCCGCGAGCCGCAGCAATCTATCACCATTGTTTTACTTTAGAAGACTGCAAACTATCGTCACCCGAATACCAAGTCGATGCTCCTGCTGAGTTTCGGCTCAAATGACAGATCTTAGCGTAGTCATAGCTTGTTACCTCGACGCACCGCACGTATATGAAAACTCCATGCGCTTGGCAAATTATTTTTTAGCGACCAGGCTAAACGTAGAATTTATTTTTGTAGAGGATTGTTCGCCAGATCATACGCGTGCAGAAATCGAGCGCACGGTCGAAGAATTAAAAAAAACATCCCTCGCTACAAAGACTTTATTTCACCAATCAAACACCGGCCGTGGCGGCGCTGTGATGGACGGAATACGACTCGCCTCGGGCAACATCGTTGGGTTTATCGATATTGATCTGGAGCATTTGCACGATGCTATTTTGCCAATGTATCTTGAAATGCTCGATAAAAATTACGATATAGTCATTGGAAAACGGCTTATGCTCTATCCAGGACTGTACTTAAGTCGTTCGATCACAAGTTACGTGTACCGTTTTTTGCTTAGGGTTTTTGTAAAAATGCCCGTCACCGACAGCGAGACTGGTCTAAAGTTGTTTCGCCGGTCAAAAATTCTGCCAATTATAAACTTATGTCGAGACAAACATTGGTTTTGGGATACGGAAGTTTTGCACCGGGCTCATCTTGATGGGTTAATAATTCATGAACATACCATTGTGTTTTGCAAAAATTTGGAAAAGCAAAGCACCGTAAAACTTTTTAGTGATTCCTATAAGCATTTTGTGGCAATGCTAAAACATTCAAAGGCAGTGAAAGATGAAATTAGAAGCCGCCAACCGGTTCATTGAACTAGGAAATCCGCCAGATCCGAGCTGTGGATTTTTGGGTGTTAATCTGGATATTGCCGATGCGCTCCTTGTGGCGATTCCCGTTCCTTGGGATGTTACGACTTCATATGGAAAAGGCACGGCCGGCGGTCCGCGAGCCATTATTTCTGCTAGTCATCAAATGGATGCTGAAGATTCTTTTTTTGGCAAAACTTACCGAGCAGGAATAAGTTTTCTTGAAATTTCTCAAGAAATCGAAGATTTAAATCTTACTACTGGCAAATTACTACGATCAAATATTATTGAAATAAATAAAGCATGTAGAACATTAAATTCTTTTGTCTACGCCGAAGCAAAAAATATTTTATCGGCCAAAAAATATCCTTGTGTTGTTGGCGGAGATCACGCAGCACCATTTGGTCTTATTAAAGCCTTGGCAGAAGAGGTGTCTGAAGGCTTTAGTATTTTACACTTTGATGCCCACCATGATTTGCGGGAAAATTACGAAGGCTTTGAACACTCGCACGCGTCGATTCACTACAATACATTATCAAGTTTTCCCGCAATTAAATTTTTAACTCAAGTTGGGATTAGAGATTATGCAAATTCCGAGAAAGAATTTATGTCTTCTTTGGTAAGAGAAAAACGCGGTGCCTGTTTTTACAGTCGAGAATTATTTGCGATGCAAGCTCGCGGTGTGTCTTTTGATGAAGTTTGCAATCAAATACTGCAAACTCTTCCGACGCAGAAAATTTATTTGTCATTTGATATTGACGCTTTGGACCCGTCTTACTGTCCGTCTACTGGAACTCCCGTGCCTGGCGGCTGGAGTTTTGAGCAAGCATGTTTTTTTCTCGAAAAGGTTTCTGCTTGTGGCAAGAAAATTATTGGCTTTGATTTATGCGAAGTTTCGCCTGGGGTAAATGACCTGGATGCCAACGTCGGGGCAAGACTTTTTTATAAACTCTGCGGAACGTTATTGAGGTCACAAAATAAGTGTTAAACACAGTTAAAAAAATCGGCTTGTTTTTTTTACTGATTTTGACTATTTACGCGAGTTGGGTAAAACTTCGCGCCATGCATGTGTCAAACGAGAGCTATGTTGGTTGGGAAGGATTTATCAAAAGCAAAAACTTTCGTGACACAGGCGAGAGTGTCAATTTATGTTACGGCTCGAAACTTTTAAAAACAGGTGTTTTATCCCGTTCGAATGCATGGTTTTCGGGTTGGGACTGCGACGGAGTAGGCAATCCCGATGCAATTTTTACATTGAATTATATTCCCTCCAAACCGCATTTATATTTTTGTCACGGAAAAAACAATCCCGTCCTAGGACAGTATTTTTCGCAAACAAAAGAGTTGGCGGATTTAGAATTTCTTGAAACTTGGAACGATATCGAGTCACGTACAGTAGCTTGTAAATTTCTAACCGAAATTATGACAAGCGTTATTCAGCAGAAAAAAACTCTTATCCACTGCGATGCTGGTCGAGATCGTACTGGGGCGCTTAGCGCAATTTTATCAGCGGACGCTTTGGAACCTTTGGACGACAAGAAAATTTCTGCAATCGAGTGTGACTACCGAGTGAGTAAATCATTAAAGGCCTATAAATTCGGCCGAATAGAAAATTTTTTACATGCTGTTTTAAACGAGCAAAAAAGTATTGCTAAGTGGCTCGAAAATACGTGCAACATCTCGCAGGGATTAAATACGAAATTCCGGTCGGCTTGGAAGGTTTCCAACGCCAAATCTTAATTATTTTATGGATTAGCATCAAATTAAAGTTCGAACGAAGCAAGTCGAATGAGTTCTCTACCAGCTTTGCTTGATAAGACGTCTTTTCGATAAGCCAAGAAGATTTTGTCCTCATAGGTAGGCAGACCGGAATCATACGGAACAAGATCCGCACCATCCGCTTTTGCTACACGCTCCGGAAGGATTCCAATCCCGCCACCAGCCAAGGTCAACGTGCGGATAAGTTCGAGGCTGGATGTGCTGACTAAATTCCAACCCTTAAACTGCTTTGCGTGGGTCTTTCCAAGGAGATCTTGCATCTGAAGTAAGCTACGATCCGCAAAGATTTTTTGTGGAAGTTGGTTTACGCCGCGTTTTTTCCAAAATAAAACACGGTCCTCGCCAAGCTTTTTGAGTACCAAATCAGGGTGACGGGTTGGATTTACAACAAACCCAAGATCGACATTATAAGAAATCACTCCTTCAGTAATTTTTCTGGAAAAATCATGTACCAGCTCGATTTCAATCCGTGGTGCGCGCTGCTCAAGTTGCATCAGAAATTTCGGCAGAGTATAGGCACCGACGCTCTGATGGCAACCAACCATAAAACGACCGCTGATTTCGCTGGTTGATTCGATGACTCCTTTAAAGATATCGCTCCAGCATTCAATCAAAATTAAAGATTTTCGATAAAAAAGAGCACCCGGTTCAGTTGGGATCACTCCCTGTTTTGTGCGGTGAAAAAGTTTCGCCCCAATTTTGTCTTCAAGCTTCTGCAGACTTAAAGTTAAGGTCGGTTGCGAAACTCCCAAGCGAATGGCAGCTTTGGAAATATGCCGTGTTTGAAAAACTTCAACAAAATATTCTATCTCGTTCGGTGTAGCTAACATAAGTTTAAAACTATCCTTTTTAGTTACAATTTAAACTATGTTTTTTGCTGGATGAATTCTCAAGTTAGGATCTTTTAAAATCTTTTCAAAGAAATCGAAATTCAGTTTTAACTTCTCACCTAGCCATAGAACACATTCCGTATGATCTTTCAAGTCATCACCGGTGTCTTGGTGAATCAAAACTGAAAAAACACCACGAAAAGTTGTGATCCAAGCTAATACGGCAGCATATTTTAACTCGATAAAATGGCATTCAATCATTCCAATCGGATGCGGTCCTACGGGTTTTTCGTGAAGCTTAATGAATGGAAATAAGCCGGTAAGATCGGCGTTTGCTTTCCAAAATTGAGCTTCTTCTAAACAACTCGGTTCAAAATAAACATGGGCGTGAAAATGCTTCATGGGGATTATTCTAAATCGAAAATAAGTATAGCGACAATAAGAAACACGCCAAAAGATCATAGTCTAAAACCTATAGTTAAAATTAATCATAAATAATGACTATGATAAAATTACACCTTACTTATTTTATTAATATTTAAATTAAATCTATATTATTTTTAGGGGAGAACAAATATGTCTACATTAGTTGAGGCGTCAGCTTCGGAATTCAATTATTGTTCAGCAGCACTTGACCATAAAGTCATCGCTCACAAAATTATATTAGATATTATGCAATTTCGCCGGATTTCAGGGCCCTATTCTGCTTGCGCGTTGTCACCATGCCAAAAATGCTTAGGCCCGCATCTGCCAAAAATTATTTCCGCAGTTGCCCGAGGTGAACCTGTTACTTTTGTGTTGCCTGCCTTTCCGGGAAAGTCTCCCAACCTCTCGAAAGTTCTTGGGACATTACCTGACATGGCTGAAAAGCGGGCACTGAACTTTCTTCAAAACCTTTGTGACCGAATTAAACAAATGTACTCGCCGGGAGCGCAAATTATTTTATGCTCTGACGGTAGAGTTTTTAGTGATGTTGTTGGAATGCGTGATAAAGACGTAACCGCGTATCAGCGTGAACTTTCTCGGATTATATCCGATTCAGTCTTCACTTCGATTTCGACCTTTGATCTGGACGATTCGTGCGTGGGACTCAACTTTGACCAGATGCGCACAAAGCTCATGGAGCAATTTGGCGAACCACTTGATATTTTTAAAGCAG
>JAYVPO010000122.1:0-6199 GCA_043757325.1 bacterium | reverse complement strand
CATTTTTCATAGATAAATCCTTTATTAAATTTTTACTTTCAATAGGATTTTCTCTTTATTGGCTGCCCCATTCACGGGGCAGCTATTTCCTACACATCACTACATAGCAACTTCAAAGCACGATAAAGGTCTCTAAGCTCGGAGGATTTATTTTCCAGCTCGTCTAAAATAAAAAGTCTAATATCTTTTTCCGTCGACCAGGCCATTTGAGTCAGTAATTTTTCGGTTTTTTCCCATTTTATTACCGCTGGATGCTTAACGGAGAAACGTTCAGCAAAGAAACGCACAGTCATTTGAAAATATTTCCTAATAATATGTTTGAAACTAACCTTTCACGATTTGAGGTTTTCCTCACCCTCATTCTAAAATGATTACGCGATATTTTTTGGACTTAGCACAAATTAGATTAGTGCGTGAGCATTCCAAATGCCTGAGTTTTCCTTAACTCTCCAGTCAAATGAACTGGAGAGTCAAGAAAAAATCATGAAAAAACAGAAATGCCGGAATGTTAAAAGCAATGTAGCGCTGAAACGATAAATTTAATGAAGAGTGCAGTCAGCTTTCGCATTCGTGGCTTTTAACCAAACTTTATTTAATTCGTCACTTTCTAAAATAATGTCTGCACGCGCTACGGGCACTGCAGAAAGTTCCACCGAAACATTAACGTCGCAAACAGCATATCTAACCGTTTTATCAGTGGAGTTAGGGTTTTTACGCTTAAAATGAAGACCGAGCTGACCATTAAAGTCAGAAAAATCATTAGGCGCGTATTTACCGCGTCTAAAATTTGTAACATCATAAGTCTCGTAATAGAAATTAGCATCTTTTGCGTTTGAATTTAGTTTTTTGAAAACTTCACGGCGCGCGAGGTTTACAGTGAGCTCTAATGCTTTAGTGACGCTCCGTTCCGGGGGTGTTAATTTCTCTTCTCCAGCGTAAGCGTTAATTAAAATGAATCCCGATGTAATGATTGTTGATAGGTTTGCAGCATAGTTTAGCATTTTGGATATTCCCTTTTAAAAAATTTATGACTCACTAGTTTATGGATGAACAACGTGCAGAATTTCCTCAATCCGTCGCGATTTATATCTCTGGGCGCTGCTTAAACCCGCCATTTGTACAGCGGCGGCATCTTAAGTAAATTCCCAAGTTTTTCATCCCTTCCAATTCTTAATATTAAATTTACTAATGGTCAACTTATATTTTCAAATTGAAAATAAAAGTTTTTTATTTGCAAATAAGGCAGTGTTGTTTGCAAAGTCATAGTTTTATAGAAAAATATCTAAAACTCTATTATCTTAGTATTGAAATTTAAAAAGTGAATCTTGCAAAAAATTATGAATTCCAAAATTAAAAACAGAAAAAAAGACGCGAATAAGATAGCAGATGTTTTACCGCTAGAAATATTTGAGCAAAAGCCATCTCGGGCTGAGCTGCGAAAATTTCAGCTTATCGAATCGGCAATTTCTATCTACGCTAACACGGGTATCGACAAAGTTACCTTCGACACTATAGCCAAGAGAAACAAGGTTAGTCGAACTTTGGTGCAGCATTACTTTGGAGACCAACAAAGTTTAGTTCTCATGTGTGCAAAATTTATTCGAGCTAAGTTTCAACGCTCGGCAGTGGAAGCCGTGAGATTATCCCAGGAACCTAAAGAGTGTTTGACAAAATACATTGAAGCAGCTTTCGCGTGGATCGAAGATTACTTGGATCACGCAAAAGTTTGGCTTCTTTTTTATCACTATTGCACGGTAAATCCTAAAGTCCTTGCTGAACACACGGTGCTTACTGAAATGGGGCGTGACCGCATTGTTGCTATGATCAAACATTTTCCGGGTAACGACAATGTGTCAGCCGTGGTATTGCACGCTAGAGCTTACTTTATTCAGTCCATTATTACGGGAAGTTTAGTAACTTTAAAAACTGAAAAAGCCGCAATAAATATCGATGAGTTAAAAAAAATGACAATATGTGCTTGCCTTAGGTCTGCAGTTGGTGATACTGACGGACTTTGATTCTAAAGGAAGTCCATGACCAACCCCGTAAGAAATCAAATCATAAAAGTTTTGATTCTTCTTGGCCTGTATTTTGTCGTTGCTACGCAGTCGCATGCCGCAGAAGTTGAAAGATTTTTAAGGGTTAATCGGCCGTTTCGTGAAGGCCTTCAGCTTTTCGAAGCTGCATTCTATTCAAAAATTCCTGCCTCGACGCCAACTGCGCGATTCAAACAAGTCTTTACTGATGAGCAAATCGCGGCCGAAATCACCGCTTCTGAAGAATGGAAGTTTTCTGTGTTTGACGAAAGAAAGTTTTTGCGAAAAGAAGGAGACGAGACGATTGTCAGTTCCATTCGCTCCATAGAAGCCTTGCTAAAACACGATGAAATAATTGTTATTTATCAATGGGAACCCTACGTCAGAACAAATTTTCGTCGCCCGATTGCAATGGTCGCATTTAAGCGACTGACACGTGAGACGGATTCTACGCTTTTATTTGAGGATCTAAACCATCTCGTAGTCGAGCGACCGGAAATTTTGGAAACGGAAGTACCGGAACACATCCCACATCACTGGAATCCATTGATCAATCAAATATCCAAAGTCAAAAGATATTTCGGTGATATTCTGCAGATCAATTCACTAGTGGTTGATCGTACGCAAGGTAGAAAGTTTTTAAATTACCTTTACGGGCTTGCATACTGGCATGGGCTCCTGACCACTGGTAGCATAATCGCCGAAGGTGAAGTAGCAACAATCGGCAAAAAAGAAATTCGTGGACCAGCTGTACTTGTTCCCACCTATTATATGGGCGAGGGTTACGGAATACGGGGGAAAGTATACGAGCACCTTAACTTTCAGCGGCTTCCTATAGATGGAAAAACTGAATTCGCAAGTCCTAAAGATACAAGACGCCTGCTTAGTATAATGTATTCGGATTGGAATCGATTTGCGATGGAACTTCCACAGATTTTAATAGAAAGTCTTGCTATGAAATCTGATGAGTTCCCAGTTTTTATGGGGCCACTCGCAGTCGTTCCAATGGAGCTGACGGGTCCGCAAGTTGCAGGAACTTTTAAATTGGACCCGAACGTTGAAAGGGTTTTAAGAAATAATTGCAGTTGGGTTTTCAGTTTATCTCGTGCTGCGGATCCGGTTCTAGGTATGCCACTACAATTAAAAGTCCCTAAAGCGTCCTTTAAATTTGTTCAATAGAGTGGTTCAAGTCCGATAAGTAATAGAGTCACAGGGCGCAGCCCTCCTTGTTGGAAAATAAAATTTTGTAGCTAAAAAATTATTCACTCAGCAACGAGGCTGCTCCGAACTCCCACGAATTTTGCCTATTGAAAGGATTGAAATTTACCAAAATTTTGTCTGATGACTTGATGAAGTACGGTATTTTCAGGCCGTGTTTGATTGTATGTCGGGTTGGTGGTCATAAGCAGAAACATGAATATGCTGAAAGTACGATTATCAGAATAGAATATTGGAATATAAGAATATCCTGTATATCTAAGGTGATGGAAATTTTCGATATCAATAATGCGGTTAGAGGATCTGAGTCAAAAGACGGGTCGGCTCGTGCTGAAAATTTTGACTTGTTTAGAGAATTGAAGAATTTTGGCATGTGCATGCTGTCAAATCTTAAATCCGCAGACCTTCTTACTTTTGCTACCGAAATTGATCACGCCTGTTTTAGAGTTTCTGACCTGGGTGACTACGAGACACTTAAAGTTCAGCTTGAGAATGATGCTATTTTGCTTTCCGAAGCGTTTATAAATGGACGCCCCATTGCATCGTTTAAGCTTCGGGTGCCGATTTCAATTGGAGACAATTTTTCCATCTCTGTTTTAGAGCTACCCGCTCCTAAGCCGGGTAAAACTTATCATGATGGATTTGAACATATAGAAGTTGTAGTTTCAGATGATTTAGAAAATTTTATGAAGCACTATCCGAACCTAAAATTTGACAAAAATAATCTTCATGCGACTACTAATCGCGACGTTTCTTTAAAGTTTGATAATGGCCTTGTCAAATTTCATGAATCAAGTTTGGAGTTAGTTATAGCACGGGAACAGGTTGCTTTAAAAAATGCGATCAGGCAACGCATCGTCGTTTTGGACTTTGACGATACAATAGTTGTGTCTAAAGATTCTTTTCTACGCGCCGTTCACGTTGCTATGGAGAAATATTTTCTACAAACTATCGACTTCGATTTGATATTAAAAAATGCTCGGCCAACGTTTCCAGAATTTTTTGGTAACTTTGGTATCACAAATCCTTCAGCAATTAATGAGGTAGTTAAGTTGTTCCGAGATGTTTGGCAAGAGGAAGTATCCAATTGCATAATTCCATTAGGTATACGAAGTATGCTCTCTTGTCTTAAAAGTGAAGGAATAAGAGTAATTATTTGGACGGCTCGAGATCATCAAACAACGACCGATTTTCTTGCGTATCATCAGCTTCATCATTACATTGAGGAGGTTTTTGCCTTTAATACAGACGATTTTGGAAAACCGTATCCAAGCGACAGACTCAAGAAATTAACGGCTAATTTACTCGGGGTTGTGATTGGCGACAGTAGCTCTGATGCAGTTGGTGCGCGCAATCTATCTTTGCCTTTTATACAAGCCGCGTGGGTTCACAAAGCTTCAATATCCGGTAGCGAAGTTATCTGTTCCACGCCGCTTGAAGCTCTTCAGATACTTATGCGTTTACTTAATGGTAGTGCCGAAAAAGTTTTCTAAGCAATAGCTGTAGACGCTTGATGTCGCAATTGAGGACATCTATGCGAACTGCCAATGGTGTGGCAATCAGTTAGAGCAACAAGACACCCGGTTTTCTACGTCCGCTGATTGTCTATCTAATGTAAGACCACTTTGCTTGCAAGCTGGGTGTCTGCAAGTCCATCTGCATTTGTTTGGTGTTATGGCCGAGGCCAGCTTGTTTTTGCTGAAATTTTTAGTTAGCTTTTGTCTGCGTCGTAGAATTTAAGGACATCATTGCCAAGTAAATTCTGATGCAAAGTAATCATCAACATGGCCGCTTACTTGTATTCTTTGCGAACGGTCAGCGCTTAAAAAAAGGGTTTCAGACCCATACCAAATAACGGCACTTCGACTGCCGGTTTGACCCAACCGGTTTGCATCGCAACTCCAATTGCTTTTTTAGGACTTTCCAATTCTAACCCCTGTTTAATGTTAGTAATTATAAAAGTCATCGCAATCCCCCCGCTTGGCTAAGCGCTAACAGTAACTCCCTTCCAAAACGCGACGTACCCTTTAATATTTTTTGCGGCATCTTTTGGTTCTGCGTAATACCACACAGCGTCTATATTTTTTTTACCGTTCACTTGTAAAGAATAATATTGAGCCGTTCCTTTCCACGAGCAAATGGAAGTAGTGCTACTAGGCTCAATAAACTCTTTTTTAACGCTGTCCATCGGAAAGTAATGATTGCCTTCCACGACGACTGTTTGTGAACTTTCAGCGATAATTGCGCCATTCCATTCTGCTTTCATAATATGTCCTTTTTAAATATTAATTTAGTTTGCTGGGGAAAAAAAGATCGTGTTTTCGATTTTCAACAAAGATTCCTGACGAGACGTGATTGGTCTCAAACAACGACCACTATTATGTGCAGCATGAGCAAGACAACCAACCGTCGCTATTGCCAATATTAGCCTTGCTTGCGTATAAGATAAAATCGCATTCATAAACTAAAAAAATCTTCCGCAATTGCTTTGTTTAGAACTTAACTAGTTTCGAACGATCGTGAGTCAGCACGCTTACGATGAAATCTTTAGGCTTTTATTGTATCCAATTTCACCTTATTTAGAAATAAATTATCTTCTACGTTATTTTGATGCTGTCTAAAGCCCTAACAAGCAAATTCAAATATGCGTAATTGCCGTTGTTCACAATTTAAAAAAATTTAAGCTTGCATAAGCAAATGCTATTAAATCTTGCCTTAAGTTTAGAATTAATCTCTAATTTGATGAGGCTTACGGACGTGGTTCTGGGGAGATTTTAATGTGATGAACGCAAGTCAGAGGCTGTCTCCAACCTTTGTTAAGATTTTATTCTTTGCATTCATTTTTAGGCATGGGTCTGAAAGCGATGTTTTGCCGGACAGTTTAATGTGAGTTGACGCACTCCGATTAAACAATCGACGGCGACTGCAGAGGACGAATTTATTTT
>JAYVPO010000121.1:0-6246 GCA_043757325.1 bacterium | reverse complement strand
GTGGTAGTAGAAGACAGTAAAAAGCGAAACGAATTGGCGTGCAAGTTTTTAGTCAAGAATTAGACAATAGTAGACAAACTGTGTTCTGGATTGAATACTGCTTAGGAAGATATTTTTCTTTATTGACATCTCTCATGACAGCATGATGAAATGGAAAATCTGGCAAAACTTCTTCTGACTTAGACATTTGCTTTAACGTCAGCAAAATCTCCAGAAGTGACTCGTAAATTGGAATCCGGCGCACGCGTTTTGTTTTGGTCCACTCTTTTGCTTTATTTGATTTCAAGCAATATGTTCGCCGCACAATAATCTGCCGCATTCCAAAATCTACGCTGTCCCATTTCAAAGCCTGAATCTCGCCGACGGAGCTATAACTTGTACCCCCTCATATATAAGGCATCCGAATTCTGTAAGTGCCGGTCAGAATGTAAAAAATGATTTAGCTCGAGGCGAAATTTGATTTATTAATATTTAATATTCGTATCAACACCGCAGCGCAGCGAATGCCAATCTTTCTTAAAAAGCATCGAGATGCTTCAAAATTAATGGCCAAATATCTTCGAACTTGGAAACCGCTGCTGAGTAACTTTCGGAACCTAATACTCCGACGCGTTTTAGCGCTTCATCAAAGTTCACTGCGTTCTCCGATTTTGGAAATTCAGACACCAAAATAAATTCCTGCCCGCGGTCGCGCAGGAAAATAAAATACAAACGACCAATCTGAGTAATTATTTCAGCGTCGCCGAACGATTGTGGCGATTCAGTGACTTGAATCACCACAAATTTCACTTGTGAATTTTCTAGAAGGCTTTTGACTCGGCTAAATGTATTCGTCATAAAATCAGCTTATTTTTTCATGGTGCGGCCATCGGGACTAACACGATAACCTTTGGTTTTGAGGTACTCAAGTTCTTTTGCAAAGAAAGAATTTGGACGTGCGCTGGTGTGGGCAGTAGCTAACACTATCTCATCGGACCGTGCGATGGCTCGGTCTAAAAACTTTTGATTCGCAGCCCATTTTTCGGTTTCTGGCATTTTTTCCCAAATCTGCTCAGGAATATTAAAACGTTTTGCTCCGAGCTCATTCGCTTTTTCAACATAAGCCGGATAGTGGCCCAGAACGGTTTTGCCATTTTTACCCTCTCGGCCAACCTGTTCAATAATACTGTGGGTCGTCTTATAAACTTCTTCTTCGACGCGCGTAGCTCGGGCCAATGAATTGATACCTTTGCGCATGACGATCCCGCTGCCTGCAACAAGACCTAAGCCGCTAAGCGCACGTTCCCACGCGGTCAGTTGCGCTCCGGAAATTAAATCTTTCCCGACAGCAAATTCATACAGATCCCGAAGATCATTCAAACCTGGAGTTAAAGCAGTTGCAATATCTAAACCTTGAGTGATTTTTTCAAGAATAGTAGATAGCCCGGACAAAATATTTGCCCCGGCATCCAATTCCCCTTGAGCCAGCAAATCACAAAGATACCTAAAACCATGATCTAAAAATTCAACTGTCTTTGCGTCTGCTCGAGAATTTGTTTTGTATTCACTTAATCTTTCGTTCAGTCTCAAGGCGTCAGAAGCGAGCTTTTGCTGTTTATCAATCTGACCTTGGACTTCATTCGGATTTGCACCACTAACGTAAATACGCTGGGAAGCGTTTGCAGGGTCACTTACATTGTATTCGGACAAGTCTTGTGTAGGAGACATTCGCAAATTAAGACTGCTTGCATCAAGGTCTAAAGGCGAGTTGCTGCGGTTTGTGATGACAAGTTCTCCGCTGTGGTAGCCGTTAGACGCAACGAGAGAAGCTTCGACACCTTCTTTTCCAAAACTTTGTACCCCGATCTTCAGCTGCTCCGAACGATCGCGAGTGGAATCTCGTTTTTGAAAACTTAAAAGTGTCTCATTAGGATCAAACTGGAAGTTAAGTTCTTGGAGAACAGCAGCAAACTTTGGAACATGTGCAACCGGTCGGTTAAGGTCTTCAAGATCCCACATTAAACCTTGAAATAATGCGTGATTCTCCTGACTTTCAAGGAATTTGAACAAAATCTGTCTAACAAGCGATTCGTTTGTAATTGAATCAAGCACGAAACGCGTAGTCTGCGACGGTGAATTTCGGTGGCTGTCTAAGCAAAAACTTTTGACAGGAATTCGGATTGACTGATTAATATCTAATTTAAAATTAAATTTTTCTGCTTCAGGCGTGGCAAGTTCACTGAACATAAAACGCAGTGAATTCTCCGGGCTTGAAGGTTTTCTTAGATAATTTTTTAATACGTCGCGTTGGTCAGGTGTTAAAGAAGAAAGGTTGGCATGTAAGTTTTGCCACAACCATGAGGTGGTTAATTTGTTCGAAAGATTTTTTGGTTTAACATCTAAATCCTTAAGACGTTTTAATGACTCGGCAAAACTTAAATACGATGCCGCGTAAGTTTTGGGAGGCGAATTCGAACTTTCTTCGTCTTGTTTTTTTGAAAATAGTCCGCACCCAAATACTACAAATATCGGTAAAAGTGAAAAAATACGTTTCATTTAGATCTCCTTATAAGTTTCAACTTTAGCAAATACCGAATATCGCGAATTGACTAGGATTGCGGCGGGCGCAAAATTTCGCAGACATGATTAGGTGATTAATTTAGCTAGAAAATTCTTGTAAGGACTTAAATTTCAAAGAAGGTAGGGTATTCAAGCGACATTTCTCGCGTACCTTTTTGACGGTTTTCCCCTGCCTGACCTGCTGGTCTAAATGTTTTAGTTGTTATTTTGATGTTTTTTAATCTATGAACCTGCATTACGAGCAGCGAATGTCCTGTTGTTATGCAATTTCGTCTATTTTGGCCGTGGCTCCGCCTCCCCTCGCGACATTTCGGATATTTAATTAGTCGAAGTTGGACTGTTCGGTTTGGTCATCGAATTCTAAACGTCGCGCTTTGAATCGCGGTGGTGCCCGAGACGGCGGTCTATCATCACAAGACCAACGTGTCTCAGATATTTTGAAATGGAGTCGGTGTCAAGTACGGCGGGCACCCGACTTTAATTTTCCGCCGCACGTGTCGCATTTGGTAACATCGATTTTGAAGGCCTAGGCCAGCATTTTACTCCACGTGAAGTTATTCTTTTTTTTGCATTCGTCATCAAACTAGAAGCCTTTTTTTACGAGGTGTTTTGAAACGATCTCGTAACACGGCGTGAGCTCAGGACGACGCCTTTCGTAGGTACAGATATTGGGCTGGGCAGCAGCGGGCAACATACCCGTAAGCCGAACATAGACTTAAGGCTGAACTGAAGGGACGTCAAAAGACAAGGGCGGGATGATTTTTGCGGACTCAAAGTGTCAATCCGAAAATGGGTCAAGAAACAGTTGCAAATCGCGATATATCATTTATTAGGAAAGGTGCATTTTGTAATGCTTTACCAAATTACTCCTATTCGGCTTCAGTTTCCTCTAATTCGACTTCGTAGGTGCGGATTGGAATTTTATAAAATTCATCTAGTTGATACTTCACAACTTTAAGACGAGGGACGAACAATTCAAGCGCGACCCTTTTAAGCGTCAACGAAACAAGAGGAAATCTCCCACCTCGGCCCGTTGGGTCTTTACTGGAAATTTCCTGAGTCCATTCTATCCCCTTAAATTTATTTAGCCAGGGCCCGAAATCAGTTTTGCTCTGCCCGAATAAATCTTTATCATTAGCTACAATTTTTAAAATTCCGCCGACTTTTAAATATCGCAAATAATTATTTACAACTTTGTCTGGATGAAGAGAGTATGAAAATGGTCCAAAAACATCTGTTCCTAAATCGGTCGTGAGTTGTAAAGCAGGGATGAGTCTTTCCAAGTAAATGTCAAAAATCGGTACAAATCTACCTTGATTTTGCAGCAATTTGAGTCTTTGGTAAACATCAGGGTGAGAATACCTTCCTATGACATTATGAAAACCGGTTTTGCCTACTGCCTGAATTCTTGCAACAAAATTTCCCATTTTGAAGTAATCATCAATTGCCTTACACTGACCTGGTCCGAAATCTGTCCAAATTTGATCTAACCTAAGACTAATTGCCAACTCTCTAAACCCTGGAAGTAAATGTTCATAAACTTCACTAGTGCGGTCATCAGTAACATTTTTGTAATCGTCGACAAATTGTTTGTATGTTTTCTCAGCTTGTTGTTCACACGCCTTAGGTGAACCGAAAAGCATCTGCGGTGTTAGCTCACACACTAAAATTAATCTAATAATATTAATCATCTACAAAAGTCCTCTTATTCAAAATCTCTGCTTGATTCGTTTCGAAGTTTGAGTAGCATCTAGGGTAACGCATGTCAATAAACTATTCGAGAATTCAGAAATCTCTGAAGTAGTAATGTACCTAAGCCCTGAGCATTACCCATA
The DNA here is from genome assembly GCA_043757325.1 of bacterium. Lineage (GTDB taxonomy): Bacteria > Bdellovibrionota_B > Oligoflexia > Oligoflexales > RGVZ01 > JAYVPO01. The sequence goes on along the minus strand of JAYVPO010000121.1, from coordinate 1,852 downwards.
AAAATCCAATGATTTTCTATCCTATATTAAATCTGAGAATCGCATCCAGCCTCGCCACGTTGCAGTGCCGCCTGGATTGCTGTCGCCTTTTCTGCCGATGAAGCCGCCTAGTTTTCCTAACCAGCGGTACATTTCTCTAATTGGCGGTGGCCTTTTATTTAGTCCTGTTTTGCTCATGCAAGCTTGCAATCCCTTCCCAGTCAAGCTTATTTAACAGACTTCTCAGCTTTCGTTTGAATTATTCTTAAAAAATCGCGTAAATCAGAATATTCTCCACGCAACCATTAATATGGGCGCGAAGTATTTTTTGAGTCGGTCGGCTGACCTGAATTACGCTTTTTCAATACCACATCCAGATTTTGAAATTTTATAAAAAAATTCCACATTCCAGCGGAGAGAATATCAACGAATTTTTTCGCAACCATCAGTCGAACTCGGTAGAGCTCATATATGGCATCCTCTCTGTCGGCCACATGAATTGTGCGAATTGTTTTTAAATTTGACACCTTGTGAATGTCTCGAATAACTTCTATGCAACGAAAACTTTCTTTGTACTCAACCGGTGCTATGCTGTGCTTCCAGTCGCGACCAAGTTTTCCTATTAAACTTTTTCCATCGATGAATTTTTGGCAGACAATCCAAAAATGGAACATGCTCAATATCCATTGTAAAAGCGATCGGATTTGGGATGAATAATCACTCAGCTTCGGTGCATTTTTCGGGGCCTTCTGTCCGCATCTTCTTCTTTGGCGGCCTCTGGCTATTTTATTTCATGAAAAAGCGAAAAATAGAAAATTGTGGAAAAAAATGGAGATAAAATATAAATTTAAACTCTAATTTTTCAGATAAAAAAATTTCTGAAAGATTGCTCTTTGAAAACCAAATATCCTGTGAATGGCTTTGTACGAAAAAATCAGCAGCACTTTTAAACATCACTCCTAATGCATTGAGAATCATGGTGCATAGAGAGCAGATTAGATCTTATAAATTGGGCCAAAGACTAAGATTCAGGTTGATTGATATCCATAAAGTAATCCAAAAAAATGGAGCAATTTATGGCTATTAGAGAAAAAATAAATAAAGATGGGTCAAAAATTTATACCGCTTATGTAGATGGCACAGATGCCAGAGGCGTCAGAATTCAGAAAAAACGTCGGGGATTGACCTCCAAGCGTCTAGCCGAAGCTGCAGAATTCGAATTAAAGAGGCAAATAGCAAATCTTAAAGATCAGAAGCCCCAATACAACTGGGAAGAGTGGTTTAAGATTTGTTTGGAACGCATGCGAATTGAATTCAAGCAGTCAACGTTGTTAGATTATGAATGCAAGAATCGAATCTGGATTGAACCTTTTCTAAAAGGTAAACTCCTAAAAGATATTTCTTCTCGAGATATTTACGACGTTGTTTATAATTCAAATTTTGACGTTGCTTCGTGGACCAGGCGTGGACCGCACAAAATCGTTCGTCGCATTTTGCAAATTGCAATCGAAGATGGAATGATCTCCTGCAATCCTGCGGTCAAAATAAAAGTAAAGATCAATGAGGCAAGAAAGTCCGTACTCAATCGAGTTGAGGTTGAAAAATTTTTATTAGAAGCAAAAAAATGCAACCACAGATTTTATGAAATCTGAACTATGGCGGTCTTGACTGGAATGCGTTCTGGCGAACTGTATGCTTTAAAATGGGATGATATTGAGTGTGCTGTAGTGCAAGTAATGGAGGTTCAAGATGAACTAACAAATCGAGCTTAATCGTGTCCCCACCGCAGCAAAAGAAAGTCAAAAATATTTTTATAAATTCCGGTCTATTTTTGTGGCGAATAGTTCCAGGGCAGCCATGCAGCTGGATTTTC
>JAYVPO010000120.1:0-23730 GCA_043757325.1 bacterium | reverse complement strand
TGTCCGCGACAAATGAGGATTTTTTTACCAAGAAAAATTGTGAAGATGAATAGAAATTGTCGGCAAGAAGTATAAGTTATTTTGTGACGGGCCCTAACCCTTTAATCGCATCCTTAAGCTCTATAGTTGAATGATTATTTGAAGTTACTAAACTATGTAGTTCGTTGCTGTTTTTAAGCACTAACCGCCAATATCCAATCTCAATTTTATCGATGCCCGCTTCTCTTATAAAATGAGCGATTTTCTCGGTTTCACTCAAACGATGCAGGGATTCTTTGTGCTTGTATCGACCTAGAAGCTCTCCTTCCTGCCACAGTTCTAGTAGCAGACGCTGCCGTGGATATTCAAGTTTTTCGGGACGATAACTACTTCTAATCAGTTCCTCAGCGATGTCGGTTACGGCCCTTGGTAGGTCCGAATGTGCCGTAATTCTGACATTCTGATGAGGACTGGCTTCGATGCGGAAAATTTTACTCTTGTGGCTATCTAGTTGATCCATACTCCATTAAATAAATTGAGCTTCTGCAACGTGCACAGTTCGACTATCTGGACGCTTTGATTCTTCAAGGACCCTTGAGCACAATCGGCTGTCGTAAACCTCGTAGAATTTCTTTTCGGAAAATCTCAATCGTGATGAAAAAATTGAGCCGTCGCAGATTGATCCAATGAGTAAAAATATTATCGTGCATGTTGTTTTCATAGATAAGTTTATACATAGATTAAATATAATAAAATAATACTAAATGGTTATACTTATCATAAGAAAATGATATACCTAAAAGATGTCATTATCTGTTCGTGAAATAAAAGCTTTTTTAGAAATTTGCTCTTCGAAAAATATATCTCGTGCTGCTGAGAGAATAGGAACTTCGCAACCAGCTTTGAGCATCTTAGTTAAGCGCCTTGAAAATTACTTTGGAGTTAGGCTATTCATAAGAAAAAAGCATGGTGTTGAACTAACTAAACCGGCAATAACGCTGGCCGCAAATGCAAAGAAATTAATACAAGATCTAGACACGCTCGGTGAAAGTATACGAAGGCAAGAATCAAGCATCGAGGGGTCGTACTCCATCGGCTTTCATCCGCAGGTGGGCGCATACTCTTTCTCGAAGTTTGGCGAAGATCTTTTATCCGTCCATTCCGACCTTCATATTAAACTCATACAAGATAACTCAAGAAGAATTTTTTCCCAGGTCGTTGATTTCAATATCGATTTCGGAATAGTCGTTAATCCACAATCCCATCCTGACCTAATCATTACTCCACTCTATGATGACGAGATACATTTTTGGACAAGAAATAAGCCCTCCAAACTTCAAGAACCCCTGACAAAATTTGAAGTTTTGATTTGTGATTTTAATCTTCCGCAAATGGAGAAGTTATTGAGAAAAGCGCAGCGCGATAAACTGATCAACGCAAAAAGAATCCTTCACTTTTCGGACCTGGATGCTGTGAGGGATTTTGTAACCGCAGGAGTTGGTATTGGAATTCTGCCGCGCTCTGTTGCTCAGAAACATGTGAAATCTTGTCTGGTTCAACTTAAAGGTCTACCTATTTTTAAAGAAAAAATATGCCTTATTTACCGACATGACACACAAAAATCCAAGGCAGCAAAGTATATTAAAGAAACGATAGTCAAGAAACTTCGACAATTTAGCAATTAACAGCACCAGCACATGAATGGTGAGTTTTGTGCGGTGAAAAATTTAGAAACTTTTATTTCAGAGGTTATTTTATGAAAACTGTTTTAGCGATACGGCACGTGCCGTTTGAAAAACTTGGTACGCTTGAGTCTATTTTAACCGATCAGAAATTTATGATTCGATATTTGGACATTACGACTGAAGGAATTTCTAAATTGAGATCCGAAGATTTTGATTTGGTTGTTTCTCTTGGTGGTCCGATTTCGGTTAACGATAAAAATATTTTTCCATTCATTGATGATGAAATAAACTTTTTAAGCCAAAGACTTGATAAAGATCTTCCAACTATAGGTATTTGCCTTGGTGCGCAGATGATCGCTTCAGCGCTCGGTGCAAAAGTTTACCCTGCAAAAGTTAAAGAAATTGGATGGCAACCCATAATACTAACGCCTGAAGGAGAGCATTCGTATTTAAATTTTTTGAACTCCAAAAATACTTCAATGCTCCACTGGCACGGCGAAACATTTGATCTACCGAAAGACGCAACACTACTCGCTTCAACGCCGGAAGTGACCAATCAGGCATTTTCGTGGAGAAAAAATGCGCTGGCACTCCAGTTTCATCCTGAAGTCGATTTTAGGTTGCTAGAGCAATGGTACGTCGGCCATATTTCGGAATTAATGGCCGCAAAAGTCGATATCTCTTCTTTGCGGAAAGATTCAGAAAAATACGGAGCTGCGCTGACAAAACATGCAAATTTGTTTTTAAAAGATTGGCTCAGACAAGTTTTATAAAGAGCGGCCTGTTAGGCATTTGAGCGAGTTGGGACTAAAGATTTATTTGAGGCAGAGTTTTCCAAACCAGACTCTAAAAAATGCAGAAAAATCGAAGGTAAAATTGTTTATGAAAGGACCCGAAAAATTATCCGAAACGATAAAAAAGTCTTTTATAAGTCTTGGCTACCTTTAAAGACATCCATAGAGAAGTTTTGTTTACGCTCTCTATCAAAGGCGATCATTTACAATATGGAAAAAAGTAGAACTTAATTAAATTTTTTCTAGCCGGGCGGTTTAAACCATTACATTGAAGTAGAATAATGGCTTTCTGTTGTTAATTGCAGACTGCGATCATTCCTGATCTTCGTTTTTTTCAAAGGGACGAGTCGCGCATGTACTCTACCCTTGGTTCGTATTTCTTTGCATAGCCTCCACTATAATCCAACTTGTTCAAACGTGTTTGGTTGGTGCATTGGCTGAATTAGACCTGTACATTACGCCATTTAATCTAATTTTTAAATAATTTGGATTTATGCTGTAGAATTAAGCATACAACTTTCATAGGTCTTATGAACAAATCGTCAAAAAGTACGAAAAAATTTGGAATTTTAGGATTATTAATTGCAATAACTATAATGCAAGAGTCGTGTAAAAGACGCTCTCATAGTTCAGTAAAGGTTGACAACGATTCTCGACTTATCTTAACTCTAGAAAATTTAAAGCAATTTTTACTAAATCCGGTTCCGATGATCAGTAGCGCCGCTGAATTTTTTAACAAACTAAAATCTGATCCTCAACTTTTAAAGCGTTACAACGCTTTGGTCGAAAACGATGGCAGATCAACTTTTCATCGGTAGAGGTAATACGACCACGATCGTGAATAAAACAAAAAGTAACCTTTATGGTTCACTGCAGGCACCATTTCAAGGGTTTGATTCGCTTGAAGGTTATGATGTGGAAATCATAAGTCAGACTCTTCTCCGTCCTGCAAATCAGCAATCCCAGTCGGTTCCCAATCTTTCCGAGGTTCTAGACGTCATAGAAGATTTACGTTCAGCCGAAAATTTGTAGCTTGCTGCTTGTTTTTTGAGTAGTCTTAGAAGCGGAACTATGTCGAAAAATTTATCAATTAAAACCCTATCAACTGCAACCGACCTTGAAGACATCTTGCAATTGATTGCGGCTTATCAAAATTTTTACGAGTGCAAACCGGATTTAGATGGTAACCGAACGTTCTTTGGCCAATTCTTTAAAAATCCAGCTAAAGGAATTCAATTTGCGGCCTATTTGCAAAATAAACCGGTTGGATTTGCGACTCTGTTTTTTCCACTTTCTTCGACAAATGTAAATAGCTACTGCTTGATGAATGATCTTTTTGTGACTGATTCTTGCCGAGGGCATGGCGTTGGAAGAAAACTCATTCATCACTGCACTGCTTTTGCTCGTGAAAAAGGTTTTAATTCACTCGAGTGGATGACCATGCAATCAAATTCCGGTGCACAAAAATTATATGATCGTTTTCACCAGGCAAAAAAAACTGCTTGGTATTCCTATAGCATTCCGGTTTAGCAAGTGTCCGCCGAAAAATATGATGTGGTGGTAGTTGGACTCGGCATTCTTGGTATGTCAACGTGTGTTCAGTTAGCCAGACAAGGTTTGCGCGTTTTAGGAGTAGATCAGTATGCGCCGGGAAGTCCTAATGGTGCTTCTTGGGGCGATACACGTCTCATCCGCAGAACTTATTTCGAGGATGCGCGGTATTTGCCGCTTCTTGAACAGGCCTATCAGGGTTGGTATGAGCTACAAACTGAATCGCAATTAAATTTACTAAATCTTTGCGGTTTTCTAATTTTTGGTGACCAAAAAAGCAACCCATCATACGATGCCATATTTAATGCCCAAGGACCTTTTGCATCGATCGTAAAACCATTGAGTATTGCAGAATGCCGTAGACGTTTTCCAATGTTTCAATTGCCTCCAACTTTTTCTGCTTCTTTCGAAAAAAACGCAGGATTTCTCGATGTCGAGCAAGTTTTTTTAGCACTTCAGAAATGTGGTGCATCATTAGGTGTAAAATTTCGCACTCAGGAAAAAGTTCTGCGCATCGACGAAGATGGAGCTAACCCCAAAATTCACACGGTAAATCAAACCTTCGAGGCTGAGAAAATTGTAATCACGGTTGGCAGCTGGCTCAAAAAAATCATTCCAGATTTTCCGATGGCTCTGCAGGTTAAACCAGCATCCCAGTTTTGGTTTAAAGGTTCTCCTGAATGGAATCATGCACCTTGCTTTGCTTTGGCGTCACCAGAAAATTTTATTTATGGATTTCCAAATCGCAAATCTTTTGGAATTAAGGTTGCTGAATATCATCCCATAGATATTGAAATCGATGCGGACAATAAGGATCAAATGGCTTCGCCTTGGCCGTTAATGTCGACAGTTGCTATGCTTAAAAATTATCTTCCAACAATCGAACCAGAACCTGACAGGTGGGCCATGTGTATGTACCACCTTAGCTGTGATGAAAATTTTATTATCGACCTCGTTCCCAAACATCCCAACATTGTAGTCGCCACAGGATGTTCTGGTCATGCATTCAAATTTGGACCTGCGGTCGGAGATTTAATTTGGAGTTTGCTGGACAGAGGTGATCTACCTGAGTTCGCTCAGTTCTTAAAAATCCGGGCAATCTAGAAAAGATTGGCGCAAAGCAGACAATTCTATGCAAAGAAAGTCAATATCACTATTTTGTGTCGCAAAATTTGGAATCCCTGCTCGCAAAACTTTTTGCTTGGTGAAAACCTGATCTGTGGAGGTGATCCAACATTTTTTTAATGCTGTAAAAGATTCTAAAAATGTCTGTGCTAAAATACCTTTTTCTTGCAGACCAGTATCATAAAAAAGCACGACTGGAAAAGGCGTTTCGTTGCAAATATTCCAGCCATCTTTTTGCAATTTTTTACGCAAATACTGACCCACGTCGATTTGATGGCGCAAAATATTCTGATACCCAGATATTCCGACATTGGCCAAAGTCATAAATAATTTTAACCCTATAAATCTTCGCGACCACTGAAGGCTTTGTGCGTAGGGCTGTGACTCTTTGTTTAACTCCGCAGAATTCGGCATGTAGGGATTGTCTTCCGTGGCGAAAGTCGATTGTAGAATTTGCTCATGACGGGTGAGAAACATACCGGCACCCATTGGCACCGATAGCCACTTATGAGCATCTATTGTTAAAGAATCAAGTTGTTCGGCCCCTTTGAAAACACTCTGATATTCATCCAATAAAATTGCCGGGCCACCCCAGGCTCCATCGCCATGAATCCAACACCCAAACTCTTTTGCAACTTCAACAAGCGACTGAATATCATCAAAAATTCCAGAACTCGTACTACCAAGATTGGCAACAATCATCGTCGGAATAAAACCTTGCTGTTGGTCACTTAAAATTTGCGCTTTAAGTTTATTGACGTTCATTTTTAAAGTTGCGTCGACCGGAATTTCTCTTACCGCGCGATGCCCAATACCACACACTGATGCCGCCCGTAAAAACGAATGATGAGTTTCCGTAGAAACGTAAACCGTTGGTCGATGTTCGCCAATACCAGTGACTTTTATATTTGTAATTTTGCGATTCAGAGCGCACAGCATGGCGGTTAAATTTGCTTCCGTACCGCCCGAAGTAAAATGTCCACGTGTTTGCAAAAAATTAAATTGCCCGCCAAAAAAATCAATTAGTTTTTGCTCTACGGCAATCGCAAAAGGTGCGCTCATAGTTGAAGCCAGCTGAGGATTATAAAGTGCTGCAAGACATTCCGCAAGAATTCCTGCAACTGAAGCAGACGGATTAAAAACACCAAAGTAAACTGTAGAGCTTGTGTTGAGCTCGCTTTTTAAAGCCTGATTTACGTATTTTATAATTTCACCGAGATCGACTTGCTGTGAAAAATCCCACGCTACAAGTTTTTGCAAAACAAGATTACGAGTTTCTTCGTCAAAAAGTGGGCGTGAATTTGCAAAAAAATGTTCAAATTCATGAGTGAGTGCCTGCCACGCTCGTTCACGATCAGGTCTATTAAGATGCAGATCAATCACAGTAAATTTTCCTTTGCTTGCCATTCATCGTTGTTCAACGTGAGGAAAATTGAATCCACGTAATCTTTTTTTTCCTCCGAGTAAAAATATCCTTTGATGATTCCGACCTCACAAAACCCAAGACGTTTGCAAAGTTTTAAAGAAGCTTGGTTGGTTTTTTCCACATAACATTCCAAAGTTCGCGCATTTAATTTAGAAAACGAATACGACACTGCCGCCTGCATGGCTTCCGAAATTATACCCATGCGCCAAAAGGCGGGATGCAACTTTGCACCTAACTCACCCGAAGCCCGACTCGGTATTAAGCGCCAAAACCCTATGTCGCCAATAATATTTCCAGTTTCTTTTTCAAAAATCCCCCAGCGTAGATTGCGCTCGGCCTTGAATTCGCAATCAAGCCAGTGGATTAGATTTTCTGTCTCAAGAATTTTCATATGGCATGGAACGCCGTAGGGCACCATAACTTCTGGCATGGAGTTGATTTTAAAATAGCCTACCGCATCCTGCTTGGATAAACCTTTTAAAAGCAGTCTTTCTGTTGCCATTTCGGGAATGCTTTCGGGCCAAATAAATTGTCTTTCTGTGCGCATCACTTCTGCTCCAAACACTGTATAACTTCCGCTGCGGCCCTTTCCCCTGATTCCAAAGCACCTTCGATAAATCCGTGCCACTGCCTGGCCGTTTCCGATCCTGCCCAGTGAATACGAGCTTCGGGCACGCGAAGTTCTGAAATAGTCAAGTCTCGGATGCTCAAAACACCAGGCGGTAACAGCCCAAAAAAAGCACCTTCTGAATCTTTTGTCCAGCAAACATCTTGATAGCTTAAAAAACTCCTCGCTTCGGTGGTAAAATATTTAACTAACTCACCTACTACAAGGTGTTGACGCTGTGCAGGTAAAAGTTCAGAAAATTCTTCGGCAGTTTTGGCGACTAAAAATACCACTAAGACTCCCAGTCCACTATTCGCTGGAGAATTATCACATACAGAAATCAATGGACCAACAGTGGATGAAACTTGACCGGAAAGACCTTGTTCGCGCCAAAAGGGTGTTTTATACGCCAGCATGCACTTAATAACTGAACCCATAAAAAACTTTTCGAAAAGATGCTGACGCTGCAATGACAGCGGAGGCAAATATTCGATACGTCTGGAGGTAGGTGGTGCACCTGTGACAATCACATGTTTTGCCTGCCAAGATTCGTTTTGAGAATGCACTATGACAGAATCATTATCTTGAACAATTTTTGTAATTTTTGTGGAAAATTGCACTTCACGGAAAAAAATTTCGCTCATCGCAAGTAGAAGTGATGATGTTCCATCTGCAAAGCGATCTTGTAACGCACCGCCGGTAACTGATGTGAAATATCCTAAAATTTTTCCGGATGATGCAACAAAATACAAATAATAAAGCATTGAAACTCTTTCGATATCGGCGGCTAACTGAATTTCAAAAAGTGTTTTCATCAAACGTTTCGAGCAAGCATTTGTGACATTTCTATCAAGCCACTGCGCAATACTGCTGTCACTTAGCCCGCTTTCATCGGGTGCTTTCCATGGTGCATTGGTATCAACTGCGGCGGCTAGTTGATCGATTAGCTTAACGATTCTGTCTAAATCTTGGTTGATTTCTGGATTAAAAGCAGGCAAAGCTCCAGAAAATTTTTCAATACCGTTACCATCTTCAAATAGGTGATCACCGTGGTCGTAAGTCGCTACGAGCGGAATTTTAAATTCCTCCACTAACCTGTAAACACGATGCATTCCAGGGCCGATCCACTGACCGCCCCAGTCAATTCGGTAACCCGGTGAAATTTCTGTAGTGTAAGTTCTGCCACCAAGTCGCGGGTTAGCTTCGACGATTAGAAATTTCTTTTTTGCCTTATGCAGCGTTAAAGCTGCTTGGATTCCAGAAAATCCAGCTCCAATAACGACACAGTCCAAGGTTTTCATCCAGCAACTCCACTATTCTGATTTATCTGATTTATCCATTCTGCAAAATCAAAATAGGTCGCAATACGAGATATTTTGTCGCGATTTAACTCAAAGAATGTTTCTACGTCAATACGGTAATACTGCTGGCGCGCTTCGGGCAATCCAGGATAGGTCGCTATATAATGACCTTCCAGAATAAATTTTGCAAATGCCTTGTTGCCAGTTAAATCTACCGTAACAGACAATTCTTTCTGCTGCTCGCGGTAATGAGAGTGCTTGATGTTTAAAAATTCCTGAAATTTCGCAATGCCTGTACCAACATCTTCGTTATTAAAGGTATGTATAATTTCGGGTGCCAATAACGCCAAAACACTGTCCCATTTCGCACTAAAAAAATAGAAATAATATTGCCGCACAAGTTGCTCAAGCTGATTAGGTTGCCTTACTATCGTATGCGTCACAACTGATATTGCCTTTAAGAACGGGTATGGATATAGTACACACCTTTCACCTCTACTACGCAAGGGCCTCAAATGTCACAAAAAATTATCATCGTCGACGGTTACTCATCCGGGAATCTTTTGGCACCAGAATTTAAAACTCGGAAGATAGACGCTGATCATGTTCAGTCAACGGAAAAAATTTGGCCTACGCTTGTCCCATCGTTTCGTCCTCAAGATTTTCAACGCAATTTCCCTTTTGATGGAAATTTCAAGAAACTTCTAGAATGGGCGCAAGAAGCAAAACCTCTAGCCGTCATTGCGGGTACAGAAACTGGCGTGGAATTGGCTGATCGCTTGAGCAACGCTCTCAAGCTTGCAAATTCCAATGGCATCAAAAGTTCTCTCGCGCGGCGCGATAAATTTCTTATGATTGAAGCGTGCCGTGACGCTGGCCTCCGTGTCGCGCAGCAATGTAAAGCCTCAAACTGGATGGAGGCCAAAAGCTGGTTGGCAGGCGTAAATTTGTCGAAGTATGTCGTGAAACCACTGAAAAGCGCATGGACAGATCAGGTGTTTATTTGCACGGACCTCGCAGCGGTGGAAAAAGCTTTTGAAGAAATTAACGGCTCGACGAACAAGCTGGGAATTATCAACGATGCGGTTCTTATTCAGGAATTTCTTGAGGGTACCGAATATTTTATTAATTCAGTTAGTTGCGCTGGCCAGCATTTTTTTACGGATTCATGGCGTTATCAAAAGCGAAGCCTTCACGGTCGCGACTGTATTTATGATACGGATGTCTTGCTGCCTAGCGAAGGAACCATAGAATCCGCCATGCAAAATTACGTGGCTAAAGTTCTGGACGCTTTGGAAATTAAATACGGCGCGGCCCATGCAGAAGTCATGTGGGGAGAAAACGGTCCAATTTTAGTTGAAATCGGTGCCCGTCTCGATGGTTTGACCGTCCCCGATTATAATCGCAAATCGATCGGATTTAGCGGTTTAGACGTGGTTTTAGATGCTTATTTAGATCGCGAAAAATTTCTTCAGCGGGCTTCGCATCCCTATCCGATTGTTAAACATGCGCGCACTGTTTATTTGACCTCCTACGTTAGCGGACAAATCAAAAGTATTCCCGGAGAAGTACTTATACGTGAGCTTCCGTCTTTTTTTCAGCTGCGTTTGCGCTCGCAACCTGGAACTGAATTAGAGCCAACCACAAATTTTTTCACGTGCCCCGGATTTGTCAATTTGGTTCATGAAGATGAAAATGTATTACAGCAAGATTACGCAAAGATTCGTCAGATAGAAAAAACAGATTTATTTAATTTAGAACCGAGAATTTGAATGATCCATGCCAATAGTGAAAATCCAAGAAACAAAGCTGCAATACCATAGTCTTTCGAAAGATCAAAAGCAACGCCGCCAAAAAAAGGGCCGAGAAAAGCGCCTAACGTGTATAGTGAAATCATTAAAGTAGTAGCACCTAGCGCCAGTGGACCCGGAAAATAAATCGCAACCGAAGTCATCGACACAGTGTAAAGCCCCGCACCTGCAGCACCCCAAAGGAAAGCCAGCAGCCAGATAACGGGCGGCAGATTTTTAACAAAAAATAATGCCAGCATATTCAAAGACAAAAGCATTAAACTTGTTATTAGAATTTTCATGACCCCAATTTTATCTGCCAATCGACCTAATCCAAATGGTGCGAGCAAACTACCTAGTCCAATAACGCCTGCAAGTGACATTGCGTGTCGCGACTCAAGTCCAATATGCATGCCGTATGCTACTGCAATGCCACTTAAACCATTCTCAAAAAGACCCCCTACAAATGCTGAAACCAGCAATCCGCTTACTAGCGCCAGTCGCCAAGAAACTTTTTGTTGAGGTTGATTTGGAACAATTGTCTGATTAGGCCAAGGAAAGTTGCGCACAAATACCCATGAACCAAATGAAATAATACTTGCTGCCATAAATATCCAATTTTTGTTCATGTGCAGTGTAGACGATACAAAGGGTCCGCCTGCAAATGCGAGGCCTAACCCGGTTTGGTACAGTCCAGAATAGCTGCCTTTTTTTCCCTCAGGGGCTAGATTGACGACAGCGCCTTCGGTCATCGGCCACACAAAAGCAGCTCCAACGCCTATGATATAAGAAGCTGCAAGCCAAACGAAATAATTTTCGCTAACCATAAAAATTAGAAACGCAGTCCAAATCAGCGATCGCGAAAGGTTATACATCCTGCGGCTTCCCCACCGCTGAACTGTGCTGGAGACAAATGGTGACAGAACAAAAATGCTTAAGAAAACAGACGAAGCTAAAATGCCGATTTGCGTTCCACTAAATTTTCTCATAACCAATGATGCTGTGATAACAGGAAGCACCATATTGTAGGCAAAAATCGACAATACAGTTGAGAGGGAAAGGAAAAATATTGGTGTCTTCAAAGTTAGCCCGGTTATGGTTTTTTTGGGTTAAAAAAGGGCATGCGGTCGTAATACTCCATGATCCGTTTAATCTTCCAATTTCCTTTGATTTTTGTAAGCTCTAAAATATCAACGCCCTCAAATCGCTTAACGGGTCCAGCGTTGAGGCCCTCGTAGCGTAAGATAAAACCCTGAGCTGTTGGATAAATCGCAAGAATCTTGATATTCCACACCGGATAATTTCCCAAAACAGCTTCGTAATACTGTTTTACTTGAACTTTTCCTCTTATCAAATCTGCTGCAACAAGATCTTGTGCATTTGGATCAACAATTTCAACGTCGTCGGTGTAAAGCTCCAGCAATTTATTAACGTATTGGCTGACTTCTTCTTTTTGCGCAAGATGACCAATCCTTAAGCGCGGAAACCAAACCGATAAACAAAATTCTTTAGCTTCTTCAATTGAAAGCATATTTTTGATCGCGAATGCAGGCTTTTCGATGAAAACTATCACACCAAAAATCATGGCGAAGTTTGCAACGAATAAATTTCGTTTTGACATTTCTACCTTTAAAGACATATAGAATCCTAACCACCTGGGATTGTTAAACTGAATCAGCTGAATACGGGAGAGAATATGCCGGTCCATAAGTTTTCGCAAGTTGCGTTTGAAAATGCTTACGGCATATCGTGTAAATCTGTCTTTAATTATGACCCAACTAAGCAGCCCATCGGTTCTACAATCTGTCGAGTCGATCCACTCGGCTCCTCCAAGTTTCACAGTCACCACGAAACAGAAGTTTTTTGGGTTTTTTCGGGCGGTGGAACTATCTTGATTGATGATGAGCTGACTCAAGTTGTCGCAGGAGATGTCATTGTTCTGCCGGCGTTTTCCAATCATATTTTAACCAACACGTCAGATTCCGAGCCTCTTGATTTTTTGTCAACTTACTGGGAAAATCCTGGGCGGATTTTTCACTTTCGCAAACCTAGCAGAGCTTTAGTTTTTTCGGCGCCGCCTACCCCAAATGGACCACTGCATCTGGGACATATTTCTGGTCCTTATTTGGCCGCGGATGTCGTAACACGATTTTTGAAATCGCAAAATGTTGACGCTCATTATATTTCCGGAACAGATGATCACCAAAGCTATGTTGTGACAAAAGCTCTTAAACTTCAACAGCCTGTGGCCGAGACAGTGGATAAATTTGCCTATTCTATTAGTCATTCGCTCGAAGCATTTTCTGCAGCTCCAGAAGTTTTTATTCGGCCTATGCATGATCACAAACAAAAGCAATTTGTAAAAGATTTTTTTCAAAAACTAAACGCAACAAATTGGATTCAAATAGAGGAAAAAATTTCACCGTATTGCGAAATATGCCAACGACAATTGTTTGAAGCATTTGTGAACGGAAATTGCCCGCACTGCAGCAAACCGACCGGTGGCAACAGTTGCGAAGGTTGTGGCCTGCCCAACGATGGGCTGGATTTAAAAAATATTACATGCAGCATTTGCGGAAATGAAGCCGCAATGAAAACCCAATCGCGTTATTATTTTCCGTTGGAAAAAATGCGGACAAAATTGCTGGCCTACCACGACCATACCACTATGCCTCAGTCTATGCGTTCATATCTTGATAGAATCCTACAGAAACCATTGCCGCATTTTCCTGTTGCGCATTTTGCTGACTGGGGAATTGCGCTCGACAAACATCTGAACCATTCTCTAGTTGCATTGGCTTGGTTCGAGATGGCCGCTACTTATCTTTATGAAGCTGGTTTGGTAGAAGGTGAAAACTGGCAAGAATTTTGGAAAGATCCCAAATGTGCAGTTATCCAGTGTTTTGGTTTTGATAACAGTTATTTTTATTTAATCGTACTGCCAGCATTGATGCTGGCATATGACGAACAGATTATTTTACCACAGCATTTTCTGATCAATCAGTTTTATCAGCTTGACGGTAAGAAATTTTCCACAAGTCGCGGTCATGCAGTTTGGGCAGATGAAATTCTGAAGTTTGTATCCTCTGACGTTGTCCGTTTGTATCTAGCGCGCACGCGACCAGAGATACGTGAAACAAATTTCAGCTTAGTTGAACTGGAGAGATTTGTTTCAGAGGTCTTGGTCAACCAATGGGACCGTTTGTTCCATAGAGCTAATTCTATGGCTAACGACAGACAAATACCTCCCATGCCCAAACAAGAAAAAATCTTAGAAATCGGCGCATTATCAGCCCCATTGCGATGCTTTGTAATCGACATGACTCACTTCTGCAATTCTATAGCTCTACACTTATCTCCTTCGGCTTTTTCTTTGAACCAAGCGGCAGGGGTATTAACGTCTGGCATTGAACGGATGCATCTTTTTGTGGATGAAATGTGTCTAGATTCTTCGGATGCGCTATCGAGTAGCGATCAAGTTATAGCGCAAGAGTTATTTTTTAATGAGTTGCGTAATTGGGTATTATACCTCGCCCCAATCATGCCGATCTTGAGTGCTAATTTATTAAGTTCATTTGCAGAAAAAAATCTTAAACGATTCCGCGAAAATATATTTCAAAAAGATCTGGCTGGAATGAAATCTTTAAGATTAAGTAGAACAAAGCGATCCGAGATCGTGGAGGGCAATTATCATGAACCAACCCAAACGCTATGACATGATTATTGTTGGCGGCGGAATTATTGGGGCATTCACCTTGTTTGAATTGACCCGTCGTGGCTACTCGCGGGTTCTTTTGTTAGAAAAAAATAGCGCAATGGCACGTGGAGCAACGGGAGCTTGGGGCTCATTTGTGCGCATCTACCATCAAAGTCAAAAAGTCAGTAAACTAGCGGTCGACGCCGTTTCAATGCATCTTTCCTTGCGCGATCAATATGGCATAGCAACTTCGTTCAATAATTCCGGATCACTTTATTTTCTAAAAACATCGCGACTATTAGAAGCTCAGAAGCAGCTGCAAACGCTCAATCGCGGCTCCTTGCAATTATCCATTATCTTGGCGGATGAAGGCCGTAAGAATTTTTCATCTTTCCAATGGTCTGACGACGATTTTGCGATCTACGAAAGCCATTCTGGGACATCTTGTCCGTGGACTATTACGGAGTCATTAATTGAAGAAAGTGTCAAAAAAGGCGCTCGCGCATTAAATAACTTCGCAATTTCAGGTTTCGCAAAAAGCGGCGAAAAAATAATCGGAGTTCAGTCCAGCGAGGGCGAAGTGTTTCTAGCCGAGAAAATTGTGATATGCGCGGGACCTACGACACCGGGTTTTATGGCCGAACTTGGAGAGGCCGACCCAACTTGGAATGAGATGATTCAAGTCAATCACTTTCATCGCAACATTCTTCCCAAAAAAGATCCATTTTTTATCGATGGTGTGCACTCAACTTTCGGTAGGCCTGGACCCGAAGGGTCGTTTTTAGGGGGTTATTTAGTTGATCGAGGATTTCCTGTTGGCCAAAATAGTGATGTAAAAATTTCGATGCACGAGTCTGCCGAGGCCAAAAGGCGTTTATCCTATAGAGTGAGTTGGATGCGTTCTTCGGCCTTAAAAGGCGGCGTGCGCGCGCTCGAAAATTATAGTGAGAATGGCGACGGCTTTGTGCGACAAAGTGAGCGCTACCCAAATGTTTTTATCTCCGGCGGTTGGAGCTGTTCGGGCTTCACTCTTGCTCCAGTTGTTAGCAAGCAAATTTCCGATCTCGTTGTT
Organism: bacterium; assembly: GCA_043757325.1. GTDB lineage: Bacteria > Bdellovibrionota_B > Oligoflexia > Oligoflexales > RGVZ01 > JAYVPO01. Next base: position 8,703 of record JAYVPO010000120.1, on the reverse strand, counting down.
GCAAGTGGAAGGAGCCAATTCAAATGGACTGTCGCAGAATTGCAATCCTAGGAGCAGGACCTAAAGCTATATCAATTGCAATTAAAAATCGTGTTCTGCGGGAAATGGGATTGCAAGTTCCCAAGATAATGATTATTGAAAAGCACGCACTGGCATACCACTGGAGTGCCGAATCTGGACTGACAAGTGGACATCAACCCCTCGGAACATCTGCTGAAAAAGATGTTGGATTCCCATATGAATCTTTTGCTTGGGGTAGCAAGTTAAACCATCAAATTAATTTAGAAATGCAGCGCTATTCTTGGCAGAGTTTTTTAATCGCAAAACATCGCTACTCTGATTGGATTGATCGCGGTAAGCCGGCGCCGCATCACATGAGATGGCGGGAATATCTGCACTGGGTTTTTGAGCATGTTCAAGGTGACGTGGAATGGATAAGTGGCGAACTTTCATCGTTAACACTCGATGGAAAAAAATGGAAGTTGGATATTAAGGGGATTTCTAATGCGAGCGTCGATGTTCCGCGTGCGGACGCTTTAATTGTGACGGGACCTGGAGATCTGACCCCGCCATCACACATTCCAAAGCACGAGCGAATTGTCTCAACTCAGCAATTTTGGCGCCAATGGCGAAATTTTTCTGGCCTCGACCGTGCGCGCATAGCCATTGTCGGCACCGGCGAAACAGCGGCATCGGTTACCGTCGGGTTGGCGCAAAGCTGTCAGAATAGCGAAATTGATGTCATCAGCTCTTTAGCAATGAATTATACTCGCGGGGAAAGTTATGCCGAAAATCATATTTACACCGATCCCTTTCAAGGTAACTGGTTTGATTTAACTTTTGCAGATCGTCGGGCTTTTGTTGCCCGCACGGACCGAGGTGTCTTTTCGGTTGGTACCAAAAAGATTCTCGATCATTGCGAGAATGTTGCAATTGTTCCCGGTCGAACTGATAAAATATCGGTGGATAGCCTTGATCAAATCGTTGTAGAAATCGCTTATAGCGGCCGTACCGAAAATCGCATATATGATTATGTCATTTGGGCTGCAGGATTTGATCATTTTGCCATGCTTAATCGATTGCTAAATGAAGAAGCGAAAGAAAAAATTATCGCGCATTCTCTCCTGAAGCAGTGGTGCATAGAGTGTCTCGAGGAGTCCATTGACGAAAATCTTGCCGTAAAAAATTTGCAACCTTGGTTGCACCTGCCGATGATGTCCGGGCTAATGCAAGGTCCAGGATTTGCTAACTTAAGTTGTTTGGGACGTATGGCTGATCATATTCTATCGTGTCATGTGCAAGGTGTTGAACCGAGTTTATATTAATACCTTATCTCTACGAAACTTTCTCATTTCCCGGAAAGTGTTGAATCACTTCGACAATGCGCTCGCAGCCCATCTCGGTAAATTGCGTGTGCTCTTTACAAATTTTGTAATTCACCATGCAATAATGATATAAAAGCCGCCAAACTGCAAGTATTCGGCGCATATCAATACCAAGGTTTCTTGATTACAAAGTAATACTGAACGAGAGTTCGACTGACTTTATTTTTTTTTCTATTTATGTCGAAATTTACCTTGTCGATCACGAGCACTAACTTTCTGATCTAGATAGATGTGACTTTAATTCTTTGACGCAGACGCTAATAGAAATGAAAATACTTTTCAATTGAAGTGACTAGTTTAATACAACGCAACTCAAAAAAATCATAACTGAAAACTAATATTTTCAATTTAAAAATTTAAATTGACATTACAAAAACATAAGTAGATGTTTAATTTATAGAAGTATTGATTTGTTTGGAGGAAAACTTATGAAATTTGGAATTGTAGTTTATCGTTTTTGATGACTTGCGGCAAAACGGATGAGTTAAAAATACTAAGTAATGATCCTTTAAAAAATAATGAGAATGTATACTAGACAAAGCTCATAGGATTAGACTCGATGGCCGAGGAGTATGTGTCGCTCGCAAAAAAAATTGGATTGGTACCGGAAAACTCACCGGAAAATGAATTTAATAGCATCGGCTTTGTCAGGTGTGCTGTATATGATCCACCCCGCAAATCGAAGGGATAAACATGAGAGATCCCAAGCAGGCTAATAAAAATGTTCAAATTCAGCTGTGGAAAAAAGTAGATTAAAAATTAAACGAGGGAAAAAATTGAATGAAAAAATATCTCTTAATCGCAATCGTAAGTTCGGCGTCGGCATTTGCTGAAGGTCTTGAACCGCTTAAAACAAAAGAAGTACCACTTAAAATCCTAACCAGCGAAAAAGAACTTACACTGTATGTTTTTGATAAAGACGGTGATAACGTTTCCAATTGTTACGATGCCTGTGCCAAAGAATGGCCGCCGATGCTGACGACACAGACGGAATTAAAAGAACCTTTGTCGATCGTAAAAAGAAAAGATAACACGAAGCAGATCGCCTTCAAGAAACACCCACTTTATTTTTATGATGACGACACGGTTCCAGGCGATATTTTTGGCGACGGCGTTGGTAAAATTTGGCATGTTGTGCATCCGTAAATTTTTCTGCACGTAACTTTGATGCCATATTGACGCAGTTGTTCGCTTAAATAAGTATTGTAGCAAAATGTAAATTAGTTATTCTTTAGATGTAGATGTTTATTGGGGGGATGGCATTGAAATATTTTGTAATAGCTTTATTGTTTTCAACAAATACAAAAGCAAAAGAATTTGCTGCGCCCTTTCCTGCTTTACCAAAAGTCGCTCCAGCCCCCGCAGATAATCCTACGACTTCAGAAAAAGTCGAGCTTGGTAAAAAATTATATCTTGATCCCATTTTGTCGTATGACGGCTCTTCATCGTGCAACTCCTGCCACAATATTATGGGTGCTGGAGATGATGGCCATGCATTCTCAGTTGGGATCAACGGTCAAAAAGGTGGACGCTCCTCGCCAACGGTGTTCAACGCCGCCTTTCTAAGTGTACAATTTTGGGATGGACGTGCTGCAACTTTGGAAGAACAGGCCCTAGGTCCTCTGACTAATCCTGTTGAAATGGGAAATCCCAATCACGAAGTCATTATCGAGCGCTTAAAAAAAGTTTCAGGCTACGCTGCTGAATTTAAAAAAGTATTTGGCGGGTCAGATTCAGTTAATAAAGTAAATTTAGCAAAAGCTATCGCAGCCTTCGAGCGTACTCTAATCACGGCTGATACTCCTTATGACCGTTTCGAAAGGGGCGACAAATCAGCCCTTTCTGCAGAGGCTAAGAAGGGTATGCAACTTGTTCAGAATGTTGGCTGTACGAGCTGTCACTCGGGATCAAATTTCTCGGGCCCGACGCTTCCGATGGGTGTGGGATTTTATCAAAAATTTCCTGTCTACCCAGGTTCGAAGTATGATTCTCAATATCAACTAACAACTGATCTGGGTCGTAATCAAGTCACTAAAAAAGACGAAGATAAAAATATGTGGCGCGTGCCGACCTGGCGGAACGTGGCACTGACAGCTCCATATTTTCACAATGGTTCAGTAAAGACACTGGAAGAAGCCGTCAAAGTTATGGCAAAAACTCAACTCAATAAGGAGCTGTCCGAAGATCAAACTAAAAATATTGTAGAATTTCTAAAGTCCTTGAACGGATCGACACCAAAGATTGCGATGCCAAAGTTACCACGACGAGAAGCAGTGTTATTTTAGCTTTCTATGGGACTCCGCGGCCGCCTAGGGCGCGGTCAGCAAATCTTGCAAGCGATCAGCTTCAGAATAGATAATTTTTTTCCGGTTATGGTCCATTTTTTCGACAGTTGCGGCCATAAATGAAGTACGCGGATTTTTTCTAAAATAAATTTTATTTTTTTCAATAAAACTCCGATATCGGCCGTCAACTCTGTCACACCACGGACCTTTTTTAAAATGGCCCATTTTAATTTAATAATTTGATCCACAAACATATGGTTTCGTGGCAAAGATTATTTTCTTACGTTGTCCCACCTTCAAACTGTCCGCCTACAAGACCCATGCCAAATATTTACGGTGGAATGCTACCTTATTTTTTCCAGCATGAGATTTCGTAAATCTCGATTGAAGTCTACGAGCAAGCTGCTTTCGTAAAGAAAATGTTCAAATGTTTGAGGAGTTTGATTTAACTTTTTAAAGTAAATTTCGAGAGTTTCCAACCCGGCTTCCACAAATACATGAAAAACTAATTCTGGATGGTGTTTTTGCAAAAACTGATTTCCGATTAGCTGTCTTGCCGGGTAGAGTGCAGAATGTACATCCATAGTTTCAGAAATATTATCGCGCCAATCTTTCAAAGCTTTAGAACTTTGGAATATATTCGATAGCTGCTCATCAAATTCTCGGTAGCGCGTAGCGGATGCACTTTCATTTCTATTAAAATATCGAGCCACGATGTCGGTAATGACAGTTCGGTTCTTTGACTCGAGCACAGGGCCCAAGTCTGCCGCTACTTCCTCAAATGCCGATAGCAAAAAGCTTTGTACTTTGTCGATTTTTATTAATTTAAAAAATTCAGTGGAAAGCACTTCAAGTCCTAGATCTCTGGCGTTCTTTTCTCTTGCTCGATCGTACTGTGACTTTTTTTGGAATATAATATTTCGGCGCTCAATATAAGATTTTAATGCTGGAGTTATAACGGTTGCCAACCTCAACTTAAAAAGGTGATGAATATATTCATGCATAAAAAGTGACTTGAAGTGGGTTTTGGGTAAATTCTGGTCGAACACATACTGGTGGGTATCGATTTTAAACCAGCAGCCTTCACCATATTTCAAACGGATAATATTTGGACGCTCAAATAATCTGGGGACAAAAACTTCTGTTGCGTTGACAACCGACCTAACCTCGTCTGGAGTAGCAATTGCAGTCGCTTCGACAGTGTCATAGATAACCATGCATTGATTAATAGCAGTGGCTTGTGAAGAATTAGCCATGCTCAATATCAATGCGATTTTTAAAATTATGTCCAACTTATGCTCCCTAAGAAGAAATGAAAATTAATTTAGAATTTTAAAAATTTAGCATTATCGAATGTAATTGGCGAATAACTAAAATAATAATCTGAAGCTTCGGAAATTTTTGAATCAAAATGAGACAGTCATACTTTCGTACCTCGACAAAAAAATTAAATTCAGCCGATAAATTAGCTTCTTTTCGCACCAGCAATTTTAGCGATTTAGCCCAACACATCTAAAACTGCCGGGTGAGAATCGACTATAGCGGTCGCACAAATAGCTAAATCATTACCGAGATTTTTCTGCAACCTGGCGTGTTAACGTTAGATTCAAAAAACAAATAGCTTGAGCACTTGAATGGGTGAATTTTTGCTGTTATAACCAGTCAACGAATTAGGGATTCCTGGGGAGGAAACACGTCATGGCGAAATTTGCAGAATGGGAGACCGGTCACACCATTGCCTTGGTCCCCAACATGCCAAGGGTCGAGAAAACAAATTCTGAGTACAAACAACAAGAAATATCTATAAAGAACAGAGCCACTCAGTGGCACAACAACCGGAGCAAGCTTCTCCAACGGGAACAAATCCCTACTTTGCTGAAGCAATCGAAAAATCGCACTCTTATTTCTATTGTAACGGTTCCCATTTTTCACTTCACGCTGTGCTACTGGTCGATGCATTTAAGTTTTTGGCAGGTGATTGCTCTCGCCTATTTACCGGGTTCGGTGGTTTTTATGTATTTATTTTCTAACGCCCATGAAATATTCCATGGGGTTTTGGGACGAATGCTTGGCCCCCGCAGATTCCGAAATAGTTTTTTACGTTTTGCAACTATGACGGACATTTCATCAGCCTTATATCTGTATTATAAATATGGCCATTTCCCCCATCACTTTGACCAGGGCTCCCACAACGTCAAAGATCTCAATCAACTCTATATCACGCCCTCAATGGACATGGACCCCACGACAAATTTTAAAAACATATATAAATTTAAGCTTGCCTCGGAAACCGAAGCTCAATACCGCTTTCCATCCATAGAATATAATAGGCTGACACGTTTTTTCTGTATTTTTCTTATGCCCTTATTCGATTCGGTTAACGAACTTTTGGTTGAACCTGTGAAACTAGCAAAATGGTTTCAATTTAAGAATGCACCTTTTTCGCGACATGCAATCGAAGATGCGCTCATCCAAGGATTGCTTATTATAACCATTTTACTTGCGATGGGTTTTTGGTTTGAAAGTTGGAACCATTTGATTTACGTATTTTTTTGTCGCGTATTTTTTTTGGGATTTCTTCACCCATACGGAATTCTTTGGGCCACAATTCATAGCTCAGTTGACGAAGGAGGAAAATACCAGCCGAGCACCTCAATTCATGGTAGGTTTGCGACATTTCTTTGTGCCGGAATAAATCTTCATACTGAACACCACGATGCACTTTGGCTGTCGCGAAGTTCGCTTCCTAAGTTACAAAAGGCTGCTCCTGCTTTTTATAAAGATTTGAAAATATTTTCCGGATTTTTGGATGCTGCCAGGTTTCTATTTCAGAAACACTATCATAATGTTTATTCCCCTTAGTCAGGAGCTACTGTGCATTTAGTCATTGCGTTTATAGTTGGTTATATCTCAATCGTTATTTCAGACTATTTAGTTCACAGAAATATCATGCATGGCAAATGGAAAATTGTGAGAATAAATAATAGATTTTTCAGGATGGTGCTTTACCCGCATTTTATTCAGCATCTTCAGGTACACCATTCACATAGTATTCTTGCAAAGGCTGATCTTCTTGAAGGACTCCCTGTTCCTATCTCTCTCAAAGTAATAAAAGAAGAGCGGTTTAAAGATCAATACTGGTCTCATAAAGGGCTGTTATGTAGTAACCATGGCATGGGTATTGTGGATAGTTTTTGTCTTTTTAGTTTCCTTTCACTCTTTTTACTAACCCCGCACTATCTCGTTGCACTACTTACTGGATTCTATTTAGGTTACGATGCCGCAATCCTGATTTTTGCTCTAACATTTTTACCTGCTTGGAACCATTATCTCCATCGTTTTTATCATATGGATGTTGACGGAAGAGCAAAACATGTTCCGCGTCACCTTGGCTGGTTTTTTCATAGCGCAGAAGTTCAAAGGATATCTGATGAACATATGGAGCATCATCATAACAAAATTCGTAATGATGATTACTATAATCTGCTACCATTTGGACGCTACATCTTAAGGCCAATTTTTGGCAGGCACTAACTACCACCACTACGTTAAATTACAGATCGGACCGTGTAACTTCAAACTCATAAGATTTATATCGCAAAACTAAAGTCCAACCTTCTATGACACAGAGGGGGTACTAATTAATTTGGCTTTTTAGTAGCTCCAAAGCTTGCACGACATGGTGCGAAGCGGAAAACAGCGCCTTGCCCGAAACTTGCGTTACGCGAGACAGTTTTGGGTTGAAGAAAGGAGATTTTTTAACTTCTTCGTAAGCTTGACTATCAAAAACGACGATGTGAAAAGGGCGCATTTTTAGAATCCATTCGCTAGAAACTGTTGGCCAATCAAACAGTCCTGCAGCTGCTGCTAAGTTAGTCATTCCTGTCATCTGAAAAATCTCATTGGGAAGAGTTTTTGACCCAACCACCACGTTTTTTCCAACAAACAAGATTCCTGTGCTGCGTTTTTTCATCGGCTTAAAGTCAACTATTACCGCATTCATATCGTCCATTAACTTTTTGGCGCCTATTTCACAGTCGAGGGTCTTACCCATTAAAGTGATATTAGTTCTCACATCATGGAGGCTAAGGACAGGCTTTAAAACCGAATGCGAAAGCTTAAATGCTGCTAGCTTATTTAAGGTTTCTTTTTTGTTAAATGAAGCTGCAAATATATGATCAGGCTTTAGCCGGACCCATTGTTCTACATTGCTATCGGACCGATTTTTAACCGTCTTAATCGCCGTTTTCGAAACAAAACTTAACGCTTCGTCATCTGCCAAAATAGAAAAAGAAAGTATTTCAATTGCTTTCGGACATTCGCCTTGCAATGCGTCGAGGATTTCGTCGGATGCCAGACTTAATGAAATCACTTTTTTTTGGCCTGCAGCGCATACCGAAAAGATTACAAGATAAAATTTAAGAAGATTTCTCGGCAAAATCGATTTCCTTCGTGCGCAAAAGATTAAATTGCTCAATAGATGGGTTGAGATATTCGATAACCTCATCCACCGTCTCGCATACCTTTACCATATCAAAATCTTCTTTGGACATTAACTTCGCCTCGAGTGGGCCGGATCTCATCCACTGCAGCAAATCTCTCCACATGGTGCTACCCAGCAAAATTAACGGCCGTGGTTTAATATGGCGCACCTGCATAAGTTGCCATGTATAAAATAATTCGAGCAAAGTCCCTATGCCGCCTGCGGTTATAACCACGGCGTGGCTAATCCGCATAAATTCATCTAGACGCGATGAAAAGCGTTTGTGTTCGTGTTTTACATCTAAATGGGAATTTGCATCATTTTCAAACGGCAAATGAATAGGCAATCCAATAGACCGGGTTAAATTGCTGCCATCTTTGGCGCCCTTATTAGCGGCTTCCATCAGTCCGGGGCCACCACCCGTTACAATATCGACTCCACGAATCGAAAGTTTATGGGCAAGATCGTAAACTTGGGTATAAAATGGACTGTTTTCACTGATTCGCGCCGATCCGAAAATGCACACCCGAAAAAATTCGGTTTCCATTTC
>JAYVPO010000119.1:0-6522 GCA_043757325.1 bacterium | reverse complement strand
TATAGAAAAAAACTCCATTAATTTTCAACATCACTGTCGACTGACCATGAAATGACTGTCAAATCGCTGCCATTTAGTGAATTTCCAAATTTTCTGCTAAAATCAGACTCTACATTTGTTTTGCAATCCGACCGAATAGTAGAATTATGAGTAAATTTAAATTTCATTACTTGAAAAAATCAAGTAGAGCGTTCGACCCGTTTTCCCTAATTATCAGTCTCTCCTTGCTGATTTTTATTTTAATGGTCGGACTTCGGCAGCAGCAAAATGCATCTATTTTTGATATTAAAGGACTGATTATTGTCGGCCTTGGAACCTTCGCGTCTATTTTGTTCCAATTTAATTTTTATGGAATTATGAAAGCCTGTCAAATCCTTGCAACAACGTTGGCAAGTCAAAAAAATTTGGAACTCAAAAAAGCTGTCCTTACACTAGATGACTTGATTTTAAATAATCGTGAGTTGGAAAGCCTAAACTTAGGTCAGAAAATCTCCGGTGAAGTTTTAAACGATGTCATTTACATGACTAGACGCGGTCTTTTTGCCAGTGAAATCGAAGAATTTTTAACAGCTCGAATACGAGACGAGCATAACGAAAGAATTTCAGCGGCACACTTATTTCAGCGCGCCGCTATTTCATGTCCGTCATTTGGATTGTTTGGTACAGTCATAGGATTAATTAGCGTTTTAAAGTCGTTATCAAATCCCAGCCAAATCGGTTCGGCCATGGCTTTGGCACTTTTGACGACGGCCTACGGCGCCGCATTCGCGACGTTTTTTTTAAATCCATTAGCCGGACGCATCGACAGCCATAGTCAAAACGTACTCGAACTCTACGAACAGATTTTGTCACGGATAAAAGTTATCCTTAATCGTCGAGAACGAAGTATGACAAGGCTAAATGAGTTAAAAAAAGCCGAAGCAGCATGAAATTATCCGATTTAAAATTGCGCCCCACTGATGACTCAGCTCATATTTTTTATATTGGGCTAGCCGATCTTATGATGCTTTTATGTGTCTTTTTCCTGCTTTTACTAAGCATGAGTAAAATTGACACGGGCTCGTTTGAACGCATAAAATCTGGATTCACTGGATCAACAAAAGGCACTCTGGTGGAACTTGCCCAAAAATTGCAAATCGAAAGCAAAAATATAACCGGTGTATCCGTCAGTTTAGCTGAAGATGGTGTCCGACTTGACCTAGAAACAGCGGGTTTATTTGATAGCGCCAGCGCGGCTTTAAAGACCAATGCGCTTGAAAAATTCAACCACATTTTTACGAAAATCTTAAGCACTTCGTATGATCTTGATGTTGAAGGACACACAGACGATAGGCCGTTACTGCAAAAATTTGGCGACGAAATCGAAACCAACTGGTCTTTAAGTGGAAGGCGCGCAAGCACTGTTGCCCAACATTTAATTCGTCTAGGATTTGGAGAAAAAAGACTGCGCATCGTAGGTTACGGAAGTAATAAACCACGGGTAAATGTATCGGCAAAAAGCGACGTCGCTGCAGAAATCGCTAGATCACAAAACCGCCGGGTTTCAATCTTAATAAGATAGGCTACAAGACAAATGAACCCAGTTAGTTTTAAAGGTGAATCGATTGAAAAAGGTCTTATTGCAGACTTTGGAGCGGAATTTTCATTTTTTTTACAGCGCAAAAAAAACGCCGCGGGATTTGAATATTATATCATTCAAAATCAGGCGCAAAAACAAACGCTGACTATAAAAAGATTTCTGTTTGATCATTTTAGATCTTTTATTCGTAGAGCTAATCGTCAAAACAAACAGAACTACGAAGACGTTTGCATATTCAAGCGAAAAAAATATTTTAAAATTATTAAACACTCTCGTGTCTTTGAAATTCAGCAATTTGATAAGGATCAGATTGTTGGTAAATTTATCATTGAATTTAATGCTTTCCCGACATTTGACACGTTGCTTTTTGACCCGGCCATCGATCATCCCAACGATGTTTTAAGCAAAATAATTGCCTATCATAGAATCTTTCAATTTACTTTTGCAGAAAGTTCGCGAAGTCTAAACAGCAATTTGAGTTTACGCACCGACGTCTTAAGTCACGTTGTCGATTACATTCCAAAGTTAGGCACCAGAAAAACTTACCAAGTAGGAAAGCCTGCTCATGGAAACGCAATCAAATCTCTGGATTCGGCGAGTGTTGCAAAAGAAAATATCGCCTTTAAGCCAAGGCTTTCTGAAAAAAATCCCACCCCTTATGAACTTGACTATGAGCTTGTTTTCTCAAACATAAAAATGGACACAAATACAAGTGAGAAAAAAGCCAATCAGAATTTCGAAGCGTTAAAAAAGTTTGTCTACCCACTGCCACTGCACTCCGATGAAATTAAAAATTACAGCCAAAAACCTTTGGTCTGTGAATACTCTCAAGAAGACATCGTAGCCATGCGTTCATCATTTTTGAATGAACGAAATTCCGAATATTTTCTTGGTTTTGAAATGATCGAAGCCGTTTTTAAAAATACTTCGGGCCAACTGAAAAGTTTTAAATTTCCTCTTTATTACACCAAAGTTGATATCAAAGAATCAGGTAGAACAGTTTTACTTGAGCCCTTAGAACGCGGCAGATTTTATCTGAATCATATTTCTTTGGCTCAATTAATAGAAAATTTTACTAGCAAAGATAATCCAGAAGCGGCCACAGAGGAATTTTTCAACACCTTACTTTCACAAGTGCTACAAGTTGATGGCGAAGAAAGTCGGATTTATCTTTCGCGTCAACTTCCGGTGAAGAAAGAATACTTCGAAAAAACTCGCGATATTTTATTTGGGTTCCCCGGAGAAAACGGCAATGGTGGTATTTTAAGCGAAATAAAAATGCTTGGTGTTGCTTGTGACCTTGAACAAACATTTTTGTACAAACTACCAAAAGACGTGACCCCATTAACTCGCTGTTTAGAAGACGATCTAGAAAGTATTTATTCCGTGGCCCGGGAAAAGCCGCACCGGTTTTACAATTCGCTCCTTGGAAAATTTCTCACCCCTGAGGCTGGTTCACAGGAAAGAAAAGTCACCAAATTAAGCGAGCAGTTTTTTATTCCAGGCTTCTTGCCTAGAAGCACACAAAACCTAATCGACAAACTTAATCGGCACGACCTTGTTCTTCTCGAAGGGCCACCAGGCACAGGGAAAACCCACACCATTATGAATTTACTGATTCACACTGTTTGTGCGGGTAAAAAAATTCTTATTGTTAGCGATCAAAGTGCTGCGATCACAGCTCTTGAGGAAAAACTTTTTTCATACATGGCAGAAAGCCTGGCAAACCCATCCGAGATCACACAACTTAGACGTTTATTTCAAGCAGCTGTTAAAATTTTCTCGGACATTCCGCAGGATCAGAAATTTTCGTCCTGGTCTAAAACACTGCAGTCATCCATTGTATTCGACGAGGCCTATTCAAGCATCCATGCCAAAGATTCAGAAGTATTAAAACGTGGTATCGCAGAAATTGACATTGAGATTAAAAAATTTACAGCCCAAATTCAAACTGTTATGAAATTGCGAACAACACCAAAAGGTGGCCTAAAAAGGCAAGTTTCAGCAAAACATATGCATGCTACGACCACAGAAGATATTCAATCATTTGTGGAATTTCTGACCGATCTTTCACGATCAAAAAACGCCAAGGCTCTAAAAAACTTAGTCCGAGAGTTTATTTCGTGTCGTGTAAATCTTCAAAAAATCGCTGACGAAACCGTCTACCAATTTTTCGCGCCACAAAATTGCGCCTCTTTCTACGAAAATCTTATTTTCTCCGAGGCACTTTTGAAATCCTTATTAAAGAAAAGACCGAAATCCTACAGCGCATTTATCCAGTCCATGCAGGGCCAGAAGTTTAATGATCTCACTGGGTTCATAAATAAAAAATGGCTAGAAGACTTTCCAGTTAGAGAGAGCGAATGGCAGAAAAAACTGCGCACCTGGTCGAGTTTTGTTATTCATCCCGAAACCGAAACGTTAAAAATCCTACTTCGAACCTGTCAAAATTTAATCCAAATTTATATTGCCAAAGATGGTTATCATGATGGATTTTTAAAACAGATTTTAGAGATTCACAAAGTTTACGCTCCTAATTTTACTGGGGATTATCCGATTGCAATGGACGTAACCAGACTTTTTTTAGATGCGTCATTTAAAACAGACAAACTAGATAGCAAACTTCCTACAGTGCAAGAAGTACTAGAGAAAATTCAGGCTTTACAAATTGATCGTGACCGACTGGTTCGAGAATTATTTCTCTCGCAACTTACACGTGTTGCGCAGCAAACAACAGATATCGGATTCGATGGCTCAAGTAGCGTGGTTACCAAGATTTCTGCCTTGATAGATAGTCTCAAAAGTATTGAACAATTTGAGAATTTTGAGCCCATCAGGAACGAATTGCAACGTCGGTTATTCGATTCTTTCCCATTTTGGATTTGTCGGAAACAGATGGTGCCTTTTTTATTGCCTTGCGAAGAAAATTCCTTTGATCTTCTAGTTGTAGATGAGGCGACGCAATGTAAAGTAGACGATGCTTTTCCGTTGCTATTTCGTGCGCGCAAGATTTTGGTGGTCGGAGATGACAAACAAACTGTTTTGGCAAAAAATTCTGTGGTAGATGATTATTTATTTCGTGAATTTAATCTGGAAGATCACTTAAAAAGCACCCAGGCTCGCGGTATTAAAGGTGGTGGAAGTCACATTTTCGGCCTTATTAAAGGCATTAGAGAATCTTCTGTTATGTTGGATGAACATTACCGTTGTCCGCCCGATATTATCTGGTATTCAAATCATTATGTTTATGGCGACGAGCTTAAAACTATGCAGTGGACACAAGAGATAAAAGAAGCAACGGTTGAAGTTAATTATTCGGAACAAAATGAAAGCAGTTCTGGACGGCAAGATCACGGTCAATATAAAGGTATTGAAACCGATATGATTGAGCGTTTTATGAAATTCGTTGCCACGAAAATACAAAGTATAGAAAAGCAGTCAGGCAAAACGATCGATGTGGAAAACCAAGTGGCCATTTGTTATTTCCTTTTGAAAAACGAGCCTTATTTTAAGTCCATTAAAAAATCTTGGCTTGAAAAACTTGATCGTGGAAGTGATATTTTGGACGGCGCCGGTGCGGCTTTACAAGGGAAGGAACGCGACTATATTTTTTATCTGTGGGATATTTTCCCAGGGAATCTTATGGCATTTAAACAAGGAGATGATCCTACTAAAAGAAAAGGCGAACTTAACGTACTGATGAGTAGACCAAAGAAAAAAGCTTATCATTTTCTGCATAAAGATTTCAAAAAGCTCGATCATCAAAAAGCTTCAATAACCGATTATCTTTGGCGTCAGTATCTAAAGCAAAGTGAGCGGCAGGACAAAAAAACATTAACCGATCGCATCCAAAAGCCCGATGCCCAATTTAGGCCATGGCGACGTTTTAGTGGACCTTTGATCGCAGAAATTTTAAAAGTTACCGACAAAAAATTTGCGAGCATGTTAAGAAATAATAATTTTCAAATGAGTACTATAGTGGGAAATCCGCGGCAGCGAGTGGATTTACTGATTCTTGGAGATAAACCCTCAGATGCAAATCTTGGATTCGTGGATCTAAGTGGTTTTGAATACCACGACCAAGTTGGAGCGCAAGTCGTCGATTATTATTTCCAACTCGCAAGGGCCAAGCCGCAGATCGAACCGCGATTTCTATTTATTTACGAGTTGTTGGAACCAAAATAAGTTTTTCGATAGTCGCTGGCGCGAAATGATAGAAGTGACTGCGTTGACTTCAAAAAACCCTCCTCGCCGTGCGCATAGCACTGTCTTCGTCAGGTTTTTCTAGTCGCATTGTCCTTTCTTCCTTTAGCACCAGCGACTAATTAAAAAAGCCTGAATCTTAAAGGATCAGGCCACTTTTGAAAATTAGTTTGTACCAACGAAATTCTACAGGTCACAAACGCCTTGCGCTAGTAACGTTTCCGATCATTTTGGGACAGTAAGTTAAGCTTCTTAAATAATTTTTTTTAAGTGCCTGCCAAAAGCCCGCATGATAAGTAAGTGCACTATCGCTTGGGTATACTTATAAATAATCCAAGGGAGTTTTGGGCTGAAACTATAAACAGACGCCATGATGTATTTTTTATCCAAAACCTCTCGGAATTCTAAACGACCGCGATAAGCCGCACTATTCTTGTCTAAAATTCCTCCAACGATATAAAACAGCGTCCGGTCTGGAGAACTTCGCTCAGAAAGCTTCAATTTCAAAAGACAAATATTAAAACAAATTAAATAAAAATCCAACATACCCTGTTGGCTAAACTCGACTCTGATAACCGGGCGAAAAACCGAACGCACAAGCCACTCAGCATATTCCTTTGACACCCAGTTTGCGTCTTTGGCATGTGGCAGTTTTAATCTTTGAATCGAGTTTGCGAAATTAATTATGACTGGTTTTTTCGGACCAGTTGATTTTTCTTTTCTACATTTTTCTTTTTTAT
>JAYVPO010000118.1:0-24600 GCA_043757325.1 bacterium | reverse complement strand
ATTCACTGTTTATTTTTTGAAATATTCGTGGCGGTTTTTTTCACGAAATTATTTTTTCACGGATATTATGCGTATTTAAAAAAGCGCCCATTTTTTTTTACGCCAGGACGTTATTATTTAAATATCTCCACCGTAGAAGTAACTGTCGTGGAGCCATCGTTCACTTTTTTCAAAACGACATCACACGGCTGTTTTAACTTCAATCTTTCTTCCGCACCAAAAATTACCGCAAGAACTCTCCCGTTAATTCTATTTAAAGTTGCAGTCAATTTTTTTGGAAACCTAAATTCTACATTCGATAATTTGCTAGGAACTTTAATCACAGAGGGAAGATAATCACTAATCGGCCCATCACGAAATGCTTTTAGCCGTTCTACCGGATCTTTAATCAATGCCGCTTCCAAAAATAAGCGCATTAATTCTAATTTCGCCAAATTTTGTCCGTCTTCGGGTTGCTCTTTCGCAAAACGTATCAGTAATTTATCTAATTCATACAATATTTCCTCGTCAGAACAGTTAACACACAGCACTTCCCTTAAAGTCCTTCCATACGAAAAAACGTTGCTCATAACTGATAAATTTTCCCGCGATGTCACTCCACCTGTTTTTCCATCTACCACCCTATAATTTGCACTTAATTCCGGCGCCGCGTAAGTTTCGGAGCGCAGTATTTTAGATTCTCCCGACACCTCGTCAATTAAAAAACTAGTAGCAAAATCAATGGCGTATAGCTTCGCCGTCCCTCGATAAAAAAGCAGATTCTGCGGCTTAATGTCGGCATGATAAATTCGCGAGTGCGATTCTAGTTGTAATAGTTGCAACATGCCCTCAAAAATCTGAAATGTTTTTTCTACTTTTGGAATATATTTCTCTAGAGGTAAATCAACTAATCCGCCTTGAACGATCATGCGTTCACGCATAATGTACTCAGGTAATGACAAACCGCGGTAAGGAAAAACCACGACCCCATCCACATGCGACAGTTCTTTTGCTACCTCCTCCGGAAGTCCCTCAATTAATTGCTTCGTTTGATCTTCCGACAACTTTACTAAATCAGAAGTGATCGGCTCGACAAAAAGGCCCTCTGGGTTTTCGATTTTTATACCACCAATCCCCGGCCGACTTTCGATATTAAACAACTCCCTTTTTGAAAGGCTAGACTGCGGTATTTCCGAAGGCAAATCCCAGCTATAAAATTTTAAAACTACTTCCTCTGCTTTTTCTTCAACAGCTTTTGCCAAAAAAACTGTGCCATAGGAGCCACTTCCAAGATGCTCATATACCACGTAAGTTTTGCCTTTAATTTTGAGTTTTAACTCTGCAATGGCTGGTTCGAAGGACAGAAATAAGTATAAAAATACGAACTTAAGCAAATAGATGCCGTTGGTTTTTTTCACGTTTTTCTCCAGTAAAAAGAAAAGATCTTTCTATTTTAGCAGATTTTATTTTACTTACAAATGGTGCGTGGCAAAAATCTCGCGCACAGTTCCGGTCTCAGAGCGCATCACAATGGAATGCGTGTGGGTTCGCCCCTGAAAATGCCTCACACCTTTTAAATAACTACCATTGGTGACACCCGTTGCCACAAACATAACGTGCCCTTTTGCCAAATCCGTAAGCCCGTAAATACGGTTTAAATCGGTTATGCCCATGCCTTTAGCGCGGCGGATTTCGTCGTCATTTCTAAAAATTAATCTGCCTTGAAAATCCCCGCCTAAACATCTTAATGCTGCGGCCGCGATAACGCCTTCGGGAGCACCACCAGAACCTAGTAGCAAATCCACTCCCGTTTCTGCGTTAGTTGTCGCGATTGCACCAGAAACATCACCATCGCCGATCAAACGAATACGCGCACCGGTCGATCTTGCTTCGGCAATTAAATCAGCGTGCCTCGGACGATCCAAAATAATTACCATCATCTCAGCAATTTCTTTTTTCAAAGCCTTGGCCACTTCTTTGATATTCCAAGTTGGAGATTTCGTAATATCAATCACCCCTTTGGCCTGAGGACCGACCGCAATTTTGTCCATGTACGTATCGGGAGCATGCAAAAAGTTCCCCCCTTCGGCAGCTGCGATGACAGAAATCGCTTCGCTTCTTCCCGTTGCAGTAATCGTAGTGCCTTCAAGGGGATCACAAGCAATATCGATTTTTGGACCGCGCCCTTGCCCGACTTTTTCTCCGATAAAAAGCATTGGCGCGTCGTCGCGCTCGCCCTCTCCGATAACAATTTTACCGTCAAATTCAATCGAATCAAAAGCCCTGCGCATGGCTTCGACCGCCTCATGGTCAGCAGCCTTTTCGTCGCCTCGCCCAATCCACTTTGCAACACTCAGTGCCGCCGCCTCAGTGACTCTGACAAATTCTAACGCTAAATTTCGATGCATATTTCCCTGCTCCCCCGCTCAATGTTATTTTCAATATTATTTTCAATTTTTTTTCTGTTTTTTCTCTGCTTTGCTGAATGCTTCCCCAAATGCTGACGATGAAGTAACGTTAGAGACTAATTCCACGCCACGGTGTTCGTTGGCTTCGTCTTGGTTTTTAAGATATTTTTTGCGGGTATCATCATCCATTGTTTCGCTGGACAAAGCTTTTAACGATAAACTGAGTCGTTTTTGCAAAGAATCGATCCCGGTAATTTTAACTTCGATGACGTCCCCAGGTTTTACAACTTCACCAGGTTGCGAAATTTTTCTTTTGCCAGACATTTCAGATAAATGGACGAGGCCCTCAAGTCCAGGAGCAAGCTCAACAAAACAGCCAAAAGCCATATTGCGTGTTACCGTTCCACTCACTGTTTGTCCAACCGTAAAACGTGTAATAAGAATGTCCCAAGGATCTCCCTCAACTTGTTTAATACTGGCCGCGACGCGAAGTTTTGGACTTGTGCGGTCAATTTTAATTATTTTAACAAGAACTTCTTGGTCGAGTTTTACCGAATCTTGCACAGGAAGTCGCGACCACGACATTTCGGATCGAGGTATTAAAGCAGTTAGGCCGCCTATGTCTATAAATGCGCCAAATTCTTCTAGCTTTTGAATTTTACCAGAAAGTGTCTGGCCAACTTCAAGCTTGTTTAGTGTTTCCTGGCGTTTGGAATCTTGTTCCTCCCGAAGTAAAACCGTTCGCGATAACACCACTTCGCGACCCTGAAAACGCGAAATGCGAAATTTAAAAGTCTTACCGATATAATCCGCATTATTTTTTTGTGCGACGACATCGATCTGTGAAAAAGGCACAAAGCCTTTTGCGCCGAGCACCTCTACTTCAAAACCACCTTTATTTTCTGAAATAACTTTACCATCGACGGGAAGGCCCGAATCATAGGCAATTTGCAACATATCTGTTGAGGCTTGAGCCGCCGAAAGAGATTTTACCAGCTCAATGCCGTTAGCCGTTTCGGCGACAAATAGCTGAAATTCTTGCCCAACTGCCAGTTGGGTTTTTTCGGTTGCATCAAATTGCACCAAGTCCATGGAAGCTTCAGCACGCTGACCTACATCAAAATAAGCCGTGTTGGCGTTAAATTGCAAAAGCTTGGCGCGAATTCTATCGCCCTTCTGAAGAGGCTGAAAGCGCTTTTGCGACTGCTGACCAAACATGGTCGCAAATTCGTTGGACCTGTCTTTTTCTTTGGTCGCGACTTCGTCTTCCCAAGTAGATTCCATTTCGAAAGGGTCTTTGCCACCAAATAAATTATTTTTTGCCATCGGTAAAATCCTAAATGAATAATTCGTTGTACAATAATTCTGTCTGCAAAGCTACTTCTTCAAAGTTAAAGTGCTGAGAGACAAAACTTTTAGCGGAATCGGCCAAAGTTTTCGTTTTTTCTGGAGAATTTAACAGGTCAGCTAATGCGTTATGTAAAGCGAGAGAATTTTGCGGCGGAACCAGCAATCCAGTGACCTGGTGGGTTATAATTTCCGGAACGCCGCCCACATCACTTGCAATTAGAGCGCAGCCTGCCAAGGCTCCTTCCAGCAAAATAGTTCCTAAACCTTCCCACAAAGTGGGTAAAACACAAATATCAGCCGCGCTTAAGTAGCTGATTGTGCTGTTTTCAAATCCCGTAAAAAAAACTCTGTTTCTTAATTGAAAATTTTCGGACATGTTTTCCAACATTTTTCGATCTTCACCATCGCCAACAAAAAAACAAACAAAATTACGTGGCAGATTGCGCAGGGCTTCGATGAGATACTTCTGACCTTTTAATGGAGAAAGATGCGCTGCGCACACAATAATTTTTTTTGAAGAATCAATTTTGTAGTCAATTTGCAGTTTTTGTCGCGAGCTGGTTTTGTTAAGTGAATGAAATTTTTTAAGGTCAATACCACTTGGAATAGTTTTTATTTTTTCATTATTTACACCCATCTGCCTGAGTTTTTCCGCAACCGCATTCGACACACAGATGTACCGGTCGATTTTGCTGCTTTGATATTTCAAATATGCTGAAATCTTTCGGCGAGAATCCGACAGAACTCGTCTGTGAACCACCGCTTTAAATTTAGCACCGAAGAATTTCGCCCAGATTATCGCAGCGTGAGATTTGGCTGTATGAGCGTGCACAATGTCAATATTATTTTCAGCAATAATTTTTTTCAATTTTATTCCGGCCATAAAATCCAGATCATTGCGAGTAGTCAGCGGAAAATTCGCACAGAAATCTTTTAATTTTTCAGACAGAATACTACCTTCGGGAGTTGCTAAAAAAGACTTGTGATTTCTTAAGTGACTTATCAATTCAAATGTCTGATTTTGTCCGCCGCGCCAAGATTTTTCGTGATCAACGTGTAATATGTTCACAACAAAGACCACAGTATTTTTGCTAAACTTGTGAAAATATGGTCGACTCGCTGTCCATAGAGACTTACCCGCGAAAGCTCTAGCTGGTAATGTTTTGATGAACTTTTTGTGGTAACGGCGGTTTGAATATTTAGACTTTGTAAAACCTCCACAGTAGCAACATTGTAGCTACCGTACGGGTAGCAAAAACTACGTATTCTAGGCCCAAGATTGTGGTTTAAATCTTTATAAGAATTCCCGATAATAATCTCTTGGCCACGGCGATCAAGTTGGTCGTGGTGAACATGTTCTGAACTATGACTGCCGATTTCCCAACCATGATTCTGTAGGATTTTTAATTGGTCCCAATCCAGTAGGTTTACGCTTTCTGCGTTGCCTGATTCACTCCAGGTTATATTTTTTCGGCCCACATCATTGGTGATGATATATAAGGTTGCGGGCACATTTTGCGCTTTTAAAATTGGAAATCCAATTGTTAGGTTATCTGTATAACCATCATCAAAGGTTATGGCCGCGACTTTTTTGTCGGGATGATTTTGCAGGTCGCTTACGGTTGTGAACATATAATTTAATGACTTAAGAAAAAGAATATGCAGGCGCAAGATACTTGGGCTTACATACATACGTTTATATCGGGAATCTTGGCTAGCTTTTCCGACGTGATGGTAATAAAGTACGATCTGCTTCTTAAGCATAGTCTTATTCCTAAAGAAAGATTACACCGCGTAGGACTACCTTGTGTCAAAAAAAATTTTACTTTTTAGACAAGATTTACGTTTAAAACATAACCTGGCGTTTAAACATGCCTGTTCCGGTGGAAGTCTTTTACCGGTTTTTATACTTTCCGATCCGGATTTTATGGGTTGGAAAATCGGTGAAGCATCGAAATGGTGGCTGCATCACAGCCTCAAAAGCTTGGAACAGAGTCTCCAGGCCGCAGGTTTCAGACTGCATATTTTCGCAGGCGACACAAAAAAAATTCTATTAGAACTCTGCGAGCGTTTGGAAATTGACGAGGTGATTTTTTCGAGAAGATATTTGCCGACTCAGATTGCTGCCGATAAGGATTTAATCGAAGCACTTGGTGACGTTAAAACGACTACTTTTCAAACCCAACTTTTAGTGGAACCTTGGGCTGTGAAAAACCAATCTGGTGGTTTTTATAAAGTTTACACGCCGTATTGGAATGCAGCGTCGGTTTTAATCGATAAAACGCGCTCTAAAATTGATAATACCGCTTTTAAAATCACCGCCAAATCATTGGAGACATCCTGTGAAAAAATCGATGATTTGAAATTACTTCCGAAGCTAAATTGGGATAATAAATTTTACGAAAATTGGAAGCCTGGAGAATTAGGTGCCCAACTTGCTTGGGACGAATTCAAAAATAATAACGCCGGTTCTTATAAGGATAAACGCAATAATCCGGCATTGAAAGGCACATCTAACATGAGTGCCCATCTACATTTTGGAGAAATCTCCCCGGAATTTTTATGGGACGAGATAAAGGGTCAAAAAAATATCAGCGCTGATGTGCATACGCATCACGAACAATTTTTAAAGGAACTCGTTTGGCGTGAATTTTCTTACCATCTTCTATTTCATGTGCCTTATTTAGATAAAGAACCTTTGCGCGCAGAATTTAGTACTTTTCCTTGGGAGAAATCAAAGGAAAAATTCTCGGCCTGGAAACTGGGTAAAACAGGATTTCCCGTCGTGGATGCTGGAATGAGGCAGCTGTGGCAAACAGGCTGGATGCATAATCGGGTCCGAATGATTGTGGCGTCTTTTCTCGTAAAAGATTTGCTTATCTCCTGGCAAGAAGGCAGCGAATGGTTTTGGGATACACTCATCGATGCAAATTTACAAAATAACTCAGCCGGCTGGCAGTGGACTGCGGGGTGTGGAGCGGATGCCGCGCCTTATTTTAGGGTTTTTAACCCGTTTTTGCAGAGCGAAAAGTATGATCCCGAGGGGGATTATATTCGAAGGTGGGTTCCAGAACTAAAAAACCTACCTGCGAAGTGGATTCATAAACCTTCTGATGCTCCGGCGGAAATTTTGAAAGCTGCACACGTGGAAATTGGCAAAAATTATCCCCATCCAATTGTAAACCATAGCGCAGCACGAGATAAGGCCTTAGCCATCTTCAAGAATCTTTCCAAATGATCTTGTTTTTATGCATAACTCTGGTTTTTGCCGAGCATTTGCCGTTAGAACGGCAATTTCCGGTGAGCTTGTATGAAAAACTTTGCGCCGACAAAAGTTTAACACCACAAGATTTATGGCAGCTAAAAGTTTTTGACAGTGATCTTCAGACATTTTCGCTAACCGGAGATACGAAAAATCTCGATCGGGCCGTTATTGCAAACTTAAAGCAATTGGCTCACTATGGTTATGGGAAGTTTACATGCAATAAAAAAAAAGCCGTGTTTGTTACAACTCCTTCGGATAAGTCGGCAGCGGATTTACGTCAATCGGCTTTATGCACCGAAAAGTTGAATTATTTCGTCGATCTATCCGGCGGAAAATCCACATTAAAGCCCAATTCCAAAGATTATTTTGAGTCCATCTATTGCAATAAAAAATTATGGTTTATTGTTCCAGAAGGTGTTGCGATAGACTTTTTTCATAAAGGAATCTCTACGGAAAATTTTTTAGCGTGGGTAAATCAAATTCGCAAAAACGAGAAACTTAAAGTGCTAAAAACAAATCAAAGTTTAACTGCAATTGCCAAGGAATTAAGTCAGTCCAATATGTTAGAACATGATATTGCACAGATGAAAAAGATCTCCGAGAGAAATAAATCTCTCAAACTTATTGGTGAAAATCGAGCCCTAGGAAAATCCTGGCAAGACCACGCTCAACTTTTTTGGATTTCAGCTCGGCATCGCGACTTACTGCTTGATGACACAGCAACTCAAATTGGCATCTATGATGCTGCACTGGAAAATAATCTTTTAAAAGTTGTGATAACCGCAAAGGATTAGTGACTAAAATCACTCAATTCCTTGCGAAGTTCTTCAACTGTCTGCAAAGCACTTTCATTTAATTCTTTATCTTGTGCAATTTTTTCTAGACTTTCGCGAGCCAGGTCAAATTTATCTAGAGACAAAAGTGCCTGCACATAGTGAATTTTTAAACGCCAAACATCCTCGCCCTCAATTGAATCAAATATGGGTCCCAACGTATCCGCCATAGTATCGTATTGACCAAGCATTCCAAGAAGTGCTGTATACTGCACCAAAAATTCCACATCGCGGGCGTAAAACTTTTCTAACACCGAGAGCCAATCTAGTCTTTTGGAATAATTTTCAGGATCGAGTACTTCTAGCGCCAGAAGCCCACCGGCCCACGACCGAATCTGCGTTGCGAAACTTAAAATTTGCTCGCCTAGGGCCTGGCCTTTTTGTCCTGCAGCCGAAGCCGCACGGTATAACGACTCCCACAATTTAGGGTTATTTGCTTCGACACGAAGTCCCGCTTGGGCCCAACTGTAAGCCGCATCAAGTGCCCCTTGCGCAAGATAAATGCTCGAAAGGTTCACATAAGGAGCAGGTTCGGTTGGCGAGCAACGATTTGCCTGCGCAAAAAAATATTCGGCCCGATTTAACTCGCCTGCGAGCATGACCGCATTTCCGGCCGAAAACTGGGCTCTAAAATCAAGAACCTCTAAGCGATTTGGAAAACTTTCTATAAGCTTAACCGCTAAATCTGGATAATCCATTCCCACAAGCTCTTCAACCAAATCGGTTAAAGCGTCGGAAGTTTTAACTTCGGTTTCGGTTAATTTTTCTAAAAAAACATTGCGAAACAAAATTTCGGCCTCGTCTGATTGTTTGCTTGCGATTTTTTGTGGCCGCGACAGACCACTTAAATCCAAAAACATTCGAACATTTGGCCCCATTGGAAAATCCAAAAGTTTGTCTACTACGGTAGGATTCATTTAAGTCGACCCGTCGATTTTTTGGATGCGAATATGCAAGTCTCGAAGCTGATTTATTCCAACCGGACTCGGTGCTGAAGTCATTAAACACGTGCCTTTTTGAGTTTTAGGAAATGCAATCACATCGCGAATCGCGTCGCTTCCAATCAAACACATCACCAGCCTGTCAACGCCAAATGCGATTCCACCATGAGGCGGCGCACCAAATTGCAAAGCTTCCAGTAAAAATCCAAATTTTGACTTGGCGTCTTCTTCAGACAACCCAATCATCGAAAATTGTTTGCGTTGAATATCTGGGTCGTGAATTCTAATGGACCCTCCGGCAACCTCATAACCATTTAAAACCAAATCATACGCCGCTGCGCGAACAGCTCCAGGATCTGTGGCAAGCAAATGGTAATCCTCTGGTCGCGGCGAAGTGAAAGGATGGTGCCTTGCAATCCAGTGACCCTTATCGCCTTTTTCAAGCAATGGAAATTCTGTAACCCACAGAAAATTTAATTGCGACGACTGACATAGATTTAATTTATGACCTAAAAAATTGCGCACTGCCGCCAAAGAATTCTTGGTAGCGTCGTAATTTCCGGCACCAAATAAAATCACATCACCTGCTTTCGCCTGTAATTTTGTATTTAATTCGGCCATTTTCTCAGCCTCAAAAAACTTCACGATCGGGCCTTCCCAAGTTCCATTTTGAGCTATTTTTACGTACGCAACACCCTTACCGCCTGCATTTTTTGCGATGACCGTAAGTTCATCAAAATCTTTTCGCGAAAGTTTCTCCGCAACCTGCGGAACACAAATAGCATTGACGATACCGCCAAGACTTAATGCTTCCGTAAAAACTTTGAATCCGGTATTCGCCACCGATTTAGAAATATCTTGCAATTTCAACTCAAAACGCGTGTCTGGCTTGTCGACCCCGTATTCTTCCATTGCCTGGGCATAAGTCATTCGGGGAAAAGGATTTGGTAATTTAATTTCCAAAAACTTTTCGGTGGCAGTGCGAATCACATTTTCCATTGTCTTGGTAACAATATCTTCGTTTACAAAAGACATTTCGCAGTCGACTTGAGTAAATTCGGGTTGACGATCCGCGCGTAAATCTTCGTCACGGAAACATTTTACCACTTGGTAATAACGGTCAAATCCCGCGATCATCAAAACCTGCTTAAATAACTGCGGACTTTGAGGAAGCGCATAAAACTCGCCCGCGTGAATACGCGACGGCACAAGAAATTCCCGGGCGCCTTCTGGGGTGGATTTGTATAAAAAAGGCGTTTCGATATCAAGAAAATCAAGATCGTCTAGCGCTCGACGCATTTCACGCACAAATTTTGCCCGGGCCAAAATATTATTTTTTAATTTAGCTCGGCGCAGGTCTAAGTAACGATATTTTAAACGTACTGACTCAGAAACTTCGGTCTCTTCTTCGATTGGAAAAGGCAGTACTTCACAACGATTTAATATTTTTAATGATTCCACAATAATTTCAATGGCGCCGGTTGCCAAGTCCGCGTTGGATTTTTCTAGAAATCTTGTGGCAACTTTTCCTTTAACCGCTATCACAAACTCGTTTTTAAGTTCGCGGGCATGATCGTAGGCGGCTGGATTTACAGCTTGGTCGATAACCAATTGGGTTATTCCGTAGCGGTCTCGCAAGTCCACAAAAATGACTGCTTTGTGTTCCCGAAGCCTTGCAACCCAGCCACTTAAAATTACGGTTTTTCCGGCGTCAACTTGACGAAGATCGCTACACAGGTGAGTTCTTAACCATTCAGGGGTCAATAAAGAAACGGACGAGATTTCCATGAAGTTGATAAAATCCATTAAATTTGTCGATCTTTATCAAATCATAATTTTCTTCGGGGCGCAAAGAGTGCTTAGAGCCCGTCGCAAAATAATTTATTGAATAAAGCACTTCTGGAGAGTTATAATCCCGCATTAGCGTTTTTAATGACATAACCAAGAATTTCTATACCTTTGTGAAAACATTTTCAGCCCAACGAAGTTTACTTTCAACCTTTGGCGATTTGCTGTCGTCGATTGTGTTGCTTTTAACAGCAATTATAATTGGACCATTGGCTTTTTTACGCGGACCGCTGCAGTTGGAGCGCTGGTTTTCATATATTGTAGTTTTGTTACCTTCGTCTTTATTCTCACAAGCCTTGAGGGCTTTGATTGAGTGGCGTTTTGGGTTTGTGGATTCGGCAGTTGTGCATTTGGAAATTATTGTTGTGGAATGTGAAAAGCTTGTTTCGGCCAAGCCCCAGTCGAAAATGAGGCGTGATATATTAATCGATTTTTACACACTTTTGGCACGGGCGTATCTCCATAATGGACATATGGATGATGCGATGATGGTGGTTCAACGGTGCAAAAAAACTCTAAATTTAGATAGTCTTCCCGGTCTCCATCGGCTGGATGTAAAAACCGCCCATCTTATTCGTGCAGGGCTAGCAGCCGGAAAACTTCTTGAAGGAACAGGTCTCGCAACCATGTTCGTGCGGTCACAACAAATAACAGAAGACGTTAAAAAAAAATCCGGAGCTCCTAAACTTCCAGAAAAAAATTCTCCGGAAAGACAAGGAATCGCAATTGCAAAGAAAGAAGTTTTGCATATGGAAGGAACGGTCATTCCTTTATTTAAAAAAACTTCGCCCTCCGAGTCTCCGGTTATTTCAGAACCTTTATGAAACCTTTTGAAACAACTGTTGATCTGCGTTCAGACACGGTAACCCAGCCAAGCCCTGAGATGAGAGCAGCAATGGCCCAGGCAAAAGTTGGCGATGATGTATACGGAGAAGATCCAGCAATTAACGCACTTGAAAATAAAGTCGCAGGACTTTTTGGGTTTGAGAGTGCCCTATTTACGCCAACCGGAACCATGGCTAATCAAATCGCCATTCACCTGCATACAAAACCTGGCGATACGATTCTGGCTGAAGAACAAAGTCATGTTTACCTCTATGAAGTTGGTGCTTCGGCAGCGATGTCAGGTGTTCAATACGATCTGATTCCGTTCTCAGAAGGATTTTCGGATAGTGCTATTGATAAATTTTATAAACCTGATAGTCCTTATGGTTCAAACACCACACTTTTGGTGATTGAAAATACGCACAACAGAGGCGAAGGAAAATTTTTTACACCGGATCAAGTAAAGAGAATTGGCGCTAAAGGCCATCAGCTAAAAATGGCCGTACATTGTGATGGCGCACGGCTTTGGAACGCAGCCGTGGCTTCACAGGTTGAATTAAAAAGTCTTGGAATTATGGCACAAAATTGCGACACCCTGTCGGTTTGTTTTTCGAAAGGCTTAGGTGCCCCAGTAGGTTCAGCGTTATTATGCACCAAAGACTTTTCTGTGCGCGCTAGACGAATCCGAAAACGTTGGGGCGGCGGCATGCGCCAAGCTGGTATACTTGCCGCGGCAGCGAATTTTGCGTTGGATTTTAATTTTCAAAGATTGCACGAAGATCATCAAAACATGAGGATGTTAGCCAATGGTATTAAAGAACTGGATGCGTCTGAATCATTTCTAAAAATATCTTTACCTATTCATAATACCAATATTGCGTACCTAGACTTTCCTCGGGGAGGCTGTCAAATGTTTTGGCAAAAGTTGGAAGCAAACGGTGTAAAGACGCATATTTTAGGGCCGGAACGCATTCGAATTTTGACCCACTTGCATATTCGCAAAAAAGACGTAGAATACGTTATCTCAACTGTTGCTAGCGCTTACAAAACGTTAAGAGCTGAGATTTTATAAAATAATATTAATAGGAGGACTAATAATTAGATGTCGCTAAAAATTGGAATTAATGGTTTTGGACGGATTGGACGAAGTGTCTTAAGAGCAGCTTTGGAGGCTCAGAGTAAAGGTCAAAAGGACTTAGAAATCGTGCACATCAACGATTTATCTAACACCGCGACGTTGGCTCATTTATTGAAATATGACAGTGTTCACGGGACATTGCCTCAGAAAATCACAGGTGCTGAAAGTGCGATATGTGTAGACGGCAAAAATATCACGATCACTGCCGTGAAAGATCCTGCGCAGATTCCTTGGCAAAAAAATCAAGTGGATATTGTGTTTGAATGTACGGGACTTTTTACTAAAAAATCAGATGCGGAACTGCATTTAAAAAATGGGGTTAAAAAAGTCATCATCTCAGCTCCGGCAACCGACGAAGATCTTACGGTTGTATTCGGAGTGAACCATAAAAAGTTAAATCCGGCTCAGCATCATATTATTTCTAATGCCAGCTGCACAACGAATTGCCTTGCTCCGGTGGCGAAAGTTTTAAACGATGCTTTGGTTATTAAACGCGGGTTTATGACTACAGTACATTCCTATACCAATGATCAAAATATTCTCGACCTGGCGCACAAAGATTTGCGAAGAGCACGGGCTGCGGCATTAAGTATGATTCCAACGTCCACTGGAGCGGCCAAAGCCATCGGCTTAGTTATTCCGGAGCTTAAAGGAAAACTAAATGGCGGCGCAATTCGCGTACCAACTCCAAATGTATCTTTAGTAGACGTGACTTTTGAAGTTCAAAAAGCAACTTCAGTTGAAGAAGTAAACCAACTTCTAAAAACCGCTTCGGAAGGATCTTTAAAAGATATTTTGGGATATTCTGATGAGCCTTTGGTATCAAAAGATTACAACGGAGATGCCCGATCTAGCATTGTAGACAGCTTAAGCACAATGGTTCTGGACGGAACGTTGGTTAAAGTTATAGCGTGGTATGATAACGAAACCGGATTCAGCCACCGCATGCTTGATGTTGCGAAGCTTTTTGCCCGATAAAACTGGAAGGATTCAAAAGTGAAAGAAGAGAAAAAAGCGGTCACGTTAACTCGTAAAGAAGTGACCGATATACTAGCAAGTGATAACAAAGATTTTAGTGGCCTAGATATGCGCAAAGCCAACTTGGTTAAGCTTGATTTTTCCGACTGTAAGATGGTGGAAGCAAATTTATCATATGCGAATTTAAAAGAATGCAATTTTACAAACTGCGATTTAAAAGGAGCTTCTCTTTGGAATGCAAATTTGGAGTCGACGGTATTTAATAATGCGAACTTGGAAGATGCCGATTTGGACTATGCAAAACTTCGTGGCGCGATTTTATTTAAAGCAAATATTCGGCGGGCAACATTGCCGACTGATTTGATTCCGCGAGAAGATATTATGTCTTCAGTTCAAAATGGCACTAAAATTGGAACTATTAAGCATCATCACTAAAAAGTAATTTGGACGATACGATCGAAATTGAAACTAAATCCAGCTACGCAGAAGTTCACTACTTTATGCACATATCTTTGTATATTAAAAGCGAGTTATATTTTATCGTAGGCCTCTATCAGCTTTCTAATCCATACCTCTGACTCAGCTTTCACACTACTTTCGGGCGGGCATTTATTGTCAATAAAATTATGCAAAGTGCTTTGCTGCATAAAGAGTCGGTCGTAAATTTTGGACATCTCACATGCTTTTTCTTGATTTCCGTTTAACACAAACGTAAAACTAAGAGCCTTTAAGGATGGATAGTTAAACGGTGACTTTTGAAGCTCATTAATAAGGATATCTTGTGCCTCGATTATTTTTCCTGATTTGATTTTCAAATTAGCTAACATTAAGCAGGCGTTCCAAGCGCCTGGATCCAAATTACATGATTTTTCCAAATCTATCTCAGTGGGACTCCTGTGTGTAACCGGATTATTTGTAAGTAGATAGTTAGCATATGACACACGGTAAACCAGAAACATTTGAATCGAAATCAGAACGGTAAAAAAAAGAATAAATATATGTTTTCTCGCGCCATCTAACTGAACCGGGGGTACGATTTTAGATAATATAAAACCCGTCACCAATAAAAAAAATAAAAAAGGGATAGCATTATCTAGTGGAAATTGAAACATCATTTGTATAAATAAAAAACTAAACCAAGCTGCTATGAAGCACTTCTCATTCCGATTAATCTGTAAATTTTTTTTTAAAAAAATTTGGTAGGCAGCTAACAAATTCAGTAAAACTAAAACAGAAAAATAGACAACTCCGTCCTCAGTAAGGATTCTTAAATACTCATTGTGGGGAGATTTAAACAATGAGATTTCATTCTGTGTTTTGCGAATTTTTGACATTTCAGGTACAGAAAAAAATAGAAAATTACCCGAACCGACTCCCAATGGGCGTTTCCTAATTAAGGATATTGAGGCTTTCCAAAGGTCAATTCGTTCGTTCATACTCAAAATCTTTTGTTGCTTAAAGTTTGTTTTTGCCTCGTCTTGTTTTTTATCGACCTGTTCTGCATTTTCACCATAGCGCTTCATATTGACCCGTAGAAAATGGTCAACTCGCGGTAGTGTATGTTGAATCGTAAACACTGAAAGCGCTTGTATGGCCAAAAATAACATGACTTTTTTTTTCGACAATGACAGCAAAAGTATAGCGAGAACCAGAGCAGCTGATAACAATGCCGACCGACTACCAAAGGTAATTAGAAGAGTGACTGATGAAGTAATAGCCATATGACGCAAGCACCTTACGATTCTCCATTCCAGCAACGGACAAAAAAAGACTGCTGGCAAAACACAAACTAAATATTCACTTGCCATGTTCGGATTGCCAAAAAAAATATTATGCCGAAGAGGAAGAAGTGACCAAGGGGTAATATCAATATGACAGACCATCATCAAACCTATTGTCGTTACACACATGCAAGTGAGAACAGAAAGAAAACTTATAAACTTAAAAAAAAGAATATTTTTCTTAAAAATAATGTAAAAAATGAAAATCAGAAAAAAGGCCGTTAGCCGATCTAAAATTGCATGTTGGTAGGTTTCTGGCGTATGATCGACACTGTTAAAAATATTCAACATAAGCAAAATAATAAGTAAAGCACTCACGAAACTTGGCAATCTAGGAACAAAGACATTTTTATGGAAGAAGACATAAGAAAGCCCGGTCGTTGAGCCAAGAAGATAAACAACAACCCATTTTGGAAAAGTAAATCCATCCGAGAAGTCATATGTTGCAAAAAATGGAACGCAAGTCACTCCGAGTGCTACAATTATTGAGAAAAGACCCCAAGACAGATCCAAAGAATTCTTAAATATTTCAAAATTTATTTCGAATTTATTCAATTTAAATTTCAAAATATTTAGCTCGCTCGATTACATTTGCACTGGATACGACTCGATAATCACTTGAGATCCCAGCACATTGCCAGACTTAAATTTATACTTACCTTCTAAACAATCCATACTACTTGATAATACAAATGAGAAAAAAGCCTTATTAGTTACGAACGCTAATGGTTGCGAAACCATAGTAAACTTTACGCCTTCTTTAAAATAGCAATTGACTATTTTCACGGAAGCACCATCATTTTCCATATGACTCGGCTGAATAACTGCTCCGCCCTTAGCTTAGCTACACTAATTTTACAATTCACGGCAATTCTGCCACAAATCTTGTCAGTTTTGATAGACTCTTGCGAGATGTTTCTGTGCACTTGACCATCTTCTAATAGTATTGTCCAAGTTCTATCGGAATTTTTTGAGATGCTACTAGCTTCATTAAGAGATTTAGCCGAACTTTCCGGCGTGCCTGTCAAGCTACAATTCTGCAAATCTAATCCAATGCAAAGAATTAAGCCAGTTTCCGCGACTCTGATAAATTTTTTCACAAATTTTTCGCTCCTACGATGTTTATTCAAACGAACACCGAGGAGTCCTACGCTCGAAAAATATCGAAGTCAAGAAACGCGCTTATTAATATTTAATTTTTTCCAAGCTTCCACTAATTGAAAAACGAATTGCATTCTCAATTATTCTGGATAACTTTGATAAGCCCCGACTATTTTAGGATAACTACTTACTTCAACGCTATATCTGCTTGCCAAACCTCTTTTAAACGGTACAGATGTGCTGCAAGGAGTAAAGTGCACTAATTCAAATTCAAGTATATTGCGAGAAATTATTAAAGGCTGCGACACTAAGGTGAGTTCAGTGCCAAAAGGAAAAGAACATGTATCCCTAAGACGACTGTCAATTTCAGTGAAATTAGCGCCACCTTCACTGATAACCTTCATCGTAAACCTTTGACAGACCTTGTTCTCGTCAAGCTCACGATCGCTTCGAGTTTCCACTATTTTATCTAGACACTCGACAGTCCAGCTACCTGGTTCACTTCTTTTCATAGATTTTACATTTGGAAATGATTTAAAAGAACTACTGTTTTTATCTGTTCCGCTAGTGGTTTTGCAATATTGCACAGTTAATGTGCTAACAATTATACTGGAAGTGAAAAATATTTGACCGACTTTTTTCATGCTCAAGAACTCCAAGATTTTGCGTTACAGCTATGGTAACTTACTAAAAACTTTAAAGCAAAATTTTTAAACCATTGAGACGAATTTTCCTGAGAATCCTGTTCACAGTGAGTCAAACACTAAAAAAAATCATACAAAATACAAATAATCGTGTGACTTGGCATCCGCGCTCGAAAAAACATTTCAGGCATGACTTGAGTTTTAGAAATTTCGTCGATCAAATCGGAATTCGACTAAGCTGCTTTTTTTAAGCCCGTTAGGTTAAATTCAATACCATCAACCTCAACACAAACATGGTCATGATCGGGTCGCAATTTAATTTCTGAATCTTGGAAGTGAAACTTTTTTGCTTTATTCAAAGCCGAAAGTCCGACCTTAAATTCAGAGGCATCGGAATACCGTACTACCAGTTGCTGTTTAGCTGTATCAATATAAACTTTCGAAACTGAAACATCCGAAGTCATCTCTAAATCTTCCATCGGTAAAATCTCCATATTAAAATCATCTGTGGTTAATTCTTCTATCGGTGAATCTTCGACCAAACTTAATGTCGGACTATCGTTAAGAGTTAATAAATTATCGCGATCTTCAATCAAACCACCGTCGGTTGCGCTTTCCAAATGATTGTGTTCCGCAATCGCAGATTCAAGCTCGGCTTCTAATTGATTATTTATTTCCAAATTTTGCATTTCAGCTTCTTTCTCTTCTGGCAAATTTTCCATCAGTGAATCTAATTCGGCGCTCGCTTGCTCTTCATCATGAATCGGAATCTCTTCAAAATCTCCACCTGCCTCTGCACTTTGATTTATTTGCACTTCGGAAATATCAAACGCGGGCTGAGTAGAATCCTGAAATTGAGTCGATATATCCATCATGGAATCTTGGGAGTACGAGCCTAAACAAGAAAATACCGGTGCTGTGCCGATACGTTCCATAAGCTCATGAAGAGTTTCCCCTTCATGCGCCTGCTCCTGAAAAAGCTCAATAATTTTTTGCGTAATTTGCGGAATCTCTTCGGCTGGTACAGACTCTGCTGCCAACATGGCAACTTCGGCAATGGCAGTGGTTTTTCCACCGAGTGAAATGCGGTAACCGTGCTCATCACCGGTGATGGCGATGTCCATTGTTTGAGTCGCGACACACATTTTGCCGCAACCATTAATTCCTATTTTTAAAGCATTTGTTTTAGATGAATCAAATTTTAAATTTGACAAGTCTGTCGCTAAACCCAGCGCGTCTTGTTGAGAAAACGGACATAGTTCACCGACACAAGCGACAGGTTGATGAATCCCAGATTGATAAGGGCGCGTGGAAAGTCCCATGGTTTTTAAAGACTGGACGGTGGCATCCACATTGCCTTCGGCCACAAATAAAGCCAATCTTTGATCTTCTGTAGCTTTAACTATGGAGTCGTGTTCATCACAAAGATCCGCAAGCTTTCTAAGCTGCATCGCATTGTATAAACCGCCTGCGGTTTCGGTCGAAATAAAATACTGTCCATTTGTCAGTTTAAAATCTAATGACATATAAATCCTTGCCTCAATTAAGCTACCTACATGATAAATCGGCATAAATCGATTTTATCTAAGGGTTTAGTCTTAATATTTATTTTGGCAAAAAAGAAAAAACCCTCTGAAAGCTTATTCCAAAGGGCCTTATTGTGGGGGGAGGATTATTTCTAAATTTAATCTAGTTCCTAAATCTTAATTGCTAAACTCTAAGAAATCTTTGAGACGCTGATTCATCAAAGCTTTAGAAACCCAAAAAGTCTCTGCTAGTTGATTGATAATATCAAAAGAACTATCGATGCGTTCAACTTCGTGCTTTAAAAGATTTTTGGGAAGTAAAAGCATGGAAACAAACATGTTGGCTTGAATATCAAGTATTTCATCAGGGGATTTCGCAAATTTTTCGGCCACAGGATTCTTAGAAAGAATAAGCGACTTAAAAAATTCTTTCGCCATAAGATAGCGCATAAAAGGCCGTGATTCGGCCGTTTTGTATTTAAAGGTTGTAACCAAGCCGTCGGTTGACTTAACAACTTGATGGCTCGTTTCAAGTTCACTATTGTGTTCTAAAACAAAACAAGGATAGGCTTTGGCAATTTCGGGAAGGTAGATTGGCGCTTCCTGAATATTGGCTTTTTCCAGTACTTTTGCCACCATTTCTGCCACAGCTGGACGATTGGTATCGAAAAGATCCTCAAACGTCAGTCCACTTGACTCCGATTCGTATTTGGCAGGATTGCGAAAATATTCTTTTTTTAGATTTTCTAAGTGTTTTCCAGCGAGGGCAAACGCGCCGTAGCCTTTGTATTCAAACACAGCTTCTTCGTAGCCCACCCGACCTGCAGTGATATCAATCAACAGCCGGTCGTCGACATTTAAATGCTCTGCAATCGTGCGAATAGTAGCCAATGCACGAATGTTTTTTTTGCCTTTTTTCCAGTGACTGCAATCGGCAGGATCGTAACCCAGAATGGCTCCTACGTCTTGGTCGATGACTTTGACGTTGCCCTCGTAGCGCATTTCAAGAGCTTCTTTGCAGAATTTAAACAACACTGCGGCATTTGGATAACGGTTTTCTTCGGTTTTTTTCACTGCAAAATCCCCCCTTTTAAAACAGACACTCTGGCGTTCACGCAAAAATTATTTTGTTCCACGCACAGCAATTAGAAAGTTAATTGGTCTTACTTCCATTTAAAGGGATTTTGCAAAGTTCGTCAACTGTCCGGCAACTTTAATTTAAAAAGGTTGAGATTTCAGATTGTTAGTAATGCAAACGGTTGCGCCCACACAGTCTTCTATCTATTTTTCAGTCAACTCCGACGTTTCTTTTAATGTTTCCTTTGACTCCCCTCTTAACATCAACTTGAGTACCGCTTTGTTAAATTGAGGAGAACAAGGCGCGAAGTGTGGAAAAAAGCGGAGTTTACTTACTAGTAAATGAGCAATTTTTCCGCACAAGCAACGCAGTTATCGTCAATTTAGGAAAGCGAGAAAGCGGGAAAGTGGAGTGAAGAGGAAATCACTTCTCCGGTTCCAGCAACGCCATCGCCGCCACCCCCGGAATAGGAGTAACTTTGGCACTAACCTGTGTCAAAATCTTATCCATCATAGTTCGCGCACGTTCAGGGTTGGCCTTTTCGCGCCCCCGTAGCTCTACGCTGATCTTCACCTTGTCACCACGCTCTAAAAACTTCCGAACCTGATTAAGCTTAGTCGCTAAATCATGATCCGAAATATTAACCCGGCAGCGGATTTCTTTTAAGTCTTGGCCTTTAGGCTGCTTGGATTTGGATTTTTTTTCTTCGTAAAGAACTTTCTTAAAGTCTTGTAATTTGCAAACTGGAGGGCTTGACTTATCGTTTACAATACACAGATCAAGTCCTTCATCTTCCGCCCTCTTCAAGGCGTCGAGCACTGGCACTGTTTCGTTTGTTCCGGACCCTACTAACCTTACATTCGTATACTGACGTGAAGTCGCTCTCGTGATTACTTGCAAAGAAAACATTCTCCTAAAATTGACACTTAAATTCTTAGCGTAAAATTACACATTTTCCTACAGTTGTTTTCGAGTTTCAGAATAAGGCTTTTTAAAGCAACGCGGCGGCCAAAGTCGCAAGTTCACTGCGTTCGCCCTTTTTAAATGTTATATGGGCGGCTATTTTCTCACCGCGAAATTTTTGGATAACGTAAGTTAGACCATTATTTTCCGAATCCACATATGGGTTGTCGATTTGATAAGGGTCCCCGGTGAGTACGATTTTAGTACCGTCTCCAGCCCGTGTCAAAATCGTCTTTATTTCGTGGGGAGTTAAATTTTGGGCTTCGTCCACCACAAAATAGACATTTGGAAGTGATCTTCCACGAATATAAGTTATCGGTTCCACGGCCAGCATGCCCTGGTTGATAAGTTCCTGATAGCTTTTAGAAAAGCGTTTTCGGCCGGCAGCTTGATTACCGCCCAAAATAAACTCCAAATTGTCAAAAATCGGCTGCATCCATGGGTTTAATTTTTCATCTAAATCCCCTGGCAAAAATCCAATATCTTTACCCAACGGGAAAATAGGCCGGGCAACTAAAAGTTTTTGGTATTCGTCTTCGTCCGTTGTCTTTTGCAATCCGCAGGCCACCGCTAATAATGTCTTTCCGGTTCCCGCGCCGCCAGTCAACGTCACAAGTCTAATATTGTCGTCCAACAAGGCTTCCATGGCAAAAGTTTGCTCGACGTTTTTGGGGAAAATCCCCCACACGCCTTCCGGATTTGGATCAAGCATTCGAATAACGCTTTCGAAACTATCAAACATACCGTAACAAAATTGCGCAGGGTCGTTTTCATCTTCCAAAACCACAAACTGATTGGCGAAAAATTCTACACCAGGGAGTTTCAATTCGCGGGCATTATAAAATTCGTTGATTTTAGCAGCCGGAACTTTTACGTGGACCATGCCTTCATAAAAGTGCGAGATATCAACTTTATCCGCCTCGAAATCTTCCGCCGAAATTCCAAAAGCATCTGCTTTGATCCGAAGATTCGAATCTTTGGTAATAATAATAACATGGCGACCTGTGCCAAACTGTTTTTGTAGGGTCAAGCCTATCGCTAGAATGTGGTTATCAACACTATCGGCTAAAATAGTCGGAAGTGCTTCACGATTATTTCCTAAGTAAACAAATAACGAGCCGGAATCCTCGCGGTCGTCAAATAGTTTAATCCCCGAAGATAATGCCCCTTTGGCTCGAAGCCGGTCCAAAATCCGCGAAAGCTCTCGGGCATTACGGCCATTTTCACTCATATCTTTTTTGAAAGTATCAACCTCTTCGATCACAGAAATAGGTATAATGACGTCGTTATCGTCAAATTTAAAAATACTGCTGGGATTATTTAGGAGAATATTTGTGTCTAGGATAAATACTTTTTTCATCAACAAAACCTTATAACGCAAAATCCGCCGAAAATTACTTTTCGACTATTTTTGAAAAAACAAAAAGAAATCACTATACTGAAATTATCACACGTTTAAGTGTTGTGTAAAGGAGTCCGTTTTTTTATGGCTTATTCATCCCAAGAAATGTTACGTCAAATTTCCACCGATTATCAGACCGTTTTCCATTTACAAAAAGTCATTATGAGCTTCTCGTCATTTCTCGATTTGGTAGCTGAAAAGCCGCATCTTCACGTGCGAAATTCCCCACGGTACTTAATCGATATGTTCGATCATTTTGCAGTGGAAAAAGGCCGTAATTTATTCGCGCTGGGAACCGAGAAAAATGTCCCAATTATCGGTCAGGATAAAGTTCACGATGAGATCTATAAAAATCTTTTAGCTTTTGATTTGCAAGGAACCCCTAATAAACTAATTTTTTTACACGGCCCAAATGGCTCGGCCAAAAGTTCTACAATCGAAACCATTGCTCACGGTTTACATAAGTACAGCGAAACCGACGATGGTGCGGTTTACACATTTAATTGGATATTTTCTTCGGAAAAAAACTTTAGCCCAAGAGTTCGGGGCGAAACATCGTCTATAGGTTTTGGAACTTCGGGCCAAGATTATGAGTCACAGCAAAGTTTGGCTTTGATCGACGAAAATCTTATCGCCTCGAAAATAACCAGCGAATTTCATGAAAATCCGCTGTTTTTGCTTCCTTTGGAGCATCGAGAAAAATTTCTAAAAGATCGATTGTATAAGAACTCGCCTTCAAACCACCCTGCAAAAACCGAAATCCCAGGTCACATGTTAAGCAAAGGTCTGTCCAAGAGAAATCAGCTTATTCTCGAAAATTTACTATCGTCCTACGACGGCAATTTGGAAAAAGTTTTGAGACATGTGCAGGTCGAAAGATTTTTTTTCTCCCGGCAGTATCGCGTGGGGATTTCCACCGTAGAACCTCAAATGTCGGTAGATGCTCAAGAAAAAATATTGACCATGGACAAAAACATTTCCAACCTGCCTTCGATTTTGCACAACATCAGATTTTCTGAAACTCACGGGGAACTTGTGGAAGCTAATCGCGGAGTTTTAGAATTTTCGGATCTTCTTAAAAGGCCTCTTGAAACTTTCAAATATCTTCTGGCAACTGTAGAACGCGGTTCGGTCAACTTGCCGACATCGACCGCCCAACTTGATACGGTATTTTTTGCAACCGCAAACGAAAAACACCTTGATGCTTTTAAAGGAATTCCCGATTTTAGTTCTTTTCGCGGTCGCTTTGAATTTATTACGGTGCCTTATTTGTTAGATTTCAAATCCGAAGTAAAGATTTATGAAAACGACGTCACTATTACAAAACAAGTAGCGGATATTTCGCCGCACTGTCTTTATATATTGTGTTTGTGGGCCATCATGACTCGGCTTAAGCAGCCCGAATTGGAAATGTACGATGCGGGTGTGAGGCATTTGGTTAGTAAGCTGGACCCTCTGACCAAAGCCAAACTTTATGCCGGTGAAACTTTATCCCCGCAGTTTAATGTGAGTGAAGAAAAAACTTTGAGGTCTCTTAAAAAGAAAATTTTGGCCGAATCCGATGGTATAGCCATGTACGAAGGTCGATTTGGAATTTCGCCTCGTGAGTTGCGGTCTGTCTATTATAAAATTATCCAAGGCAATAGCGCAAAAACTATTACCCCAGTGACTGTTTTTAAGGAACTTGAGCGCTTGATGAAAGAAAAAACAACGTTCGAATTTTTGCAGTTTGAAAACCGCGGTCGTTTTCACGATAATGTATTCTTTTTGCAGTGTGTGAAAGAAGAATTCGCTCATGTTTTTAGCCAAGAGATCATCGCGGCCATGGGCTTGGTAGAAGAACTCGAGTACGAAAAATTACTCACTCGATACGTGGATAATGTGGTTGGATTTTTGAAAAAAGAAAAATTATTCAACGCAAAATCCATTACCTCGGAAGCTCCATCAGAAAATTTAATGCACGAAATTGAAAAAATAGTCAACACGGGTGCATCTTCACAAACTTTTAGAGAGTCGATTTTAAATCGCATTGCAAGCAAAAAAATTGAAGATCCCACCATGGAGATTGACGTTATTTTGATTTTCCATGATCTTTTGGAAAAAATTCGAAATCATTACAATATAAGGCAGTCAAAAGTGATTGAAGAGAGATTGATTGCCATGTTGGAAGAAAATAATACTGGATTAAAAGAGGTCGAAGAAACTTTTCGAAAACTTGAAAATAAATTCGGTTACAGTCGAAAAGCGGCAAGAGAATGTATTAAATTTCTTTTAGGGGCCGTCAAATAATAACTTATACTTCTTGGCAGACAAGTTGTGTTCAGATTTGCAATTTTTCTTGGCAAAAAATACCGGAGTTTGTCCGCGACAAATGAGGATTTTTTTGCCAAGAAAAATTGTGAAGATGAATAAAAATTGTCACCAAGAAGTTGCTATGTAGAGATGTGTAGGAAATAGCTGCCCCGTGAATGGGGCAGCCAATAAAGAGAAAATCCTATTGAAAGTAAAAATTTAATAAAGGATTTATCTATGAAAAATGA
>JAYVPO010000117.1:0-24629 GCA_043757325.1 bacterium | reverse complement strand
TTTTTGCCGCCTCCCAGCAGAATTTTTAAATATGGTTATGAATTTAACGAATTATTTAACTAACTGAAATCATTAAATTTTAGATGCGTTTGCCCTGATCATTAGCAACTTGTAAATTCAACAATTATAACGCAATTAAAGGTCGTATGTTTAATCCAGCTGCTGATCTTTCGCGGGGTTCAGCACTATTAAATTTGAAAATAAAGGATTGATGGATTGAATTTCTGGGGTCAAATAAGAACTTTGCAAAGCATTTGGGCAAGCAACGATCAGCCGTGTCTTCACCTTTGGGTAATGTTTAATAAACAATCCAAAATTCAAGTCACTTACTGTGGGATTTTCGGCAGCTTTAGCTTCGATCAGTGTGACCGTATTTCCATGTTCTACAAGGAAATCAATCTCGCCGCGGGATTTCTCCTGCCAAAAATGGATCCCCCGTTGATATCCCAACTGGATGCATTCACGCAGAAGGGTACCGTACACGAAATTTTCCCAAATCTTTCCCGCCATAATGTGTTCGCGCCAAGGATCTTCTTCGTACGCACGCAACAAATGGCATAAAATACCGTTATCTCGAAAATATATTTTGGGTGTTTTAATCAGGCGTTTGCTTTGGTTTGTAAAATAAGGTTCTACAATGGAAATAATATTGGTGGCCGCTAAGACTTGAGTCCATTTATTAACAGTGTTGGAACTTATACCGATATCTTTGGCAATTGCTGAATAATTTACTAAAGAGCCAACTCTTAACGCAACGGCGCGTAAAAACCTATCAAACGTGCGAAGCGATTCAATTTGAATCATAGATCGCACGTCTCGTTCAAGGTAGCTCGTGACATAATCGTCATAAAACTGCTTTGACGTCTGCCCCGGTGATGCCCAAAGCTCTGGATAGCCGCCGCGTTGAACCATTGTATCGTTTGGAATATTTGCGCTTCGCAACTCTGCTGGTGATAAAGAATCCAAATCGAAAATGGACACCCTGCCGGCCAAACTTTCCGTCACACCTTGCATGACTTCTAGCCTTTGACTTCCCGTTAAATAATATCGAATGGATTTAGATTCATCGGAATCAATTATATATTTTATTTCCCGTAGAAGTGACGGCACGTACTGAATCTCGTCGAGGATAGCTGTTGTTCCCAGCGACTTAAGAAACGAGTTTGGGTTAGATTCGGCATCGGCCGCAACCGAGGCCCGGTCAAAATTCACATAATTTGCTTGGGGAAATAGCCGTTTTAGAAGCGAACTTTTACCGACCTGCCTCGCACCAGTGACCAATATAATTGGCTTAAAAGTGTTTTGGAGGGCAATTTTTTTTGAAAAAGTTCTATCTATCCACATATTTGACTATTCTTCAGTGTGAGTGAGGATTAGTCAATATCCAATTTCAAATTTAACATATTGACCAATCGACGTCCGACAATGGTCGTTAAATCACACGATCAACCTAGAGGCAACGAAAATGCCGATAGCGAAGAGAACGACTGACGTCGAGGCAACAAGTCTAGAAAACAAAAGCCCGCGCGGCCGCAGAAAATTCCATCAGGTTGTAACCGTAAATCACTGAGAAGTTACCTTTTTTTCATCTTCAACACTTCAAATCGTTTGGTGTTTTGATAATAAATGTTAAACTTTTAAAAATGCACATTATTCTTTTCATATTTTTGCAAAATTGTTTTGCCTTTAATACGCAAAATGACTGGTCGCCAGGAAAAATGGCTTTGGCTTATGAAAAAACCTCGCATTTTTGGTTGCGTTTTGATCTGGGATTATTTGATGGCTCCATAACTACTCAGCCGTCTGAATCAAAAGCTGTCGACAGACGAATTGAGCAACTGACAGTTTTTGGTGCCGAACAGGCTATAAATCCGCGAATTGGACTGCGGTTTAATTTTTTAAGTGAAACATCTCAGATAAGAAAGTCGGAAAGCAAAAGTCAAAGTCAAATTGCTGATACTCGTACTATAAAACTTACACCTTCAATCGATGCGACATTCATCACGGACGCCGGGCTAGAAGTTTTTGTCGGACTAGCCATGCCAATTTATCCGGTACAAAAAACTGTAATAAGTGCCCCGGACGGCACAAGCAATTTGACTTTTGGGTCTGCCTCCATGGTGACTCCCCGTGCGGGATTTACCCGGCAAGGCGGAGGTTGGGCGGGGGCACTTTATTATTCTACCGGGCGTGAAACAACTCGAGATATTGCACGTTCAGATTCCAACGGCAACGTGCTGGATAGTTCGGATAATGTTTACCAAGCACCGGTCATCGGTGTCTGTGGAGAAGTTCGCGGTGCCGCAAGTTTTGATTTTGAAATTGACTCGGTTCAAGAAGGCGGCGGCGGTCAAAAAACTGAGACTGGAAACAATGTGCGTTCGGACTATATTAAAATTTTTCTAGGTTCGACCGTAAAAATGGAACCTGCCTCGATTAAATTCGGCCTGGCTCACCAAACACTTTCGTATTCTGATAGCTCTTATATTTCAATCGATAGCATTCCAACTTCTAGCGGACGAGTCTTACTTATATTAAACGAAGCAAAAAATTATTTTTTCTTGGGTGGAATATTAGGTTATGG
This sequence comes from bacterium, assembly GCA_043757325.1. GTDB lineage: Bacteria > Bdellovibrionota_B > Oligoflexia > Oligoflexales > RGVZ01 > JAYVPO01. Next base: position 22,045 of record JAYVPO010000117.1, on the reverse strand, counting down.
CCAAGACCGTCAAAGTCTTCCCGAAATTAACGCCGCCTACAAAATGGTAGCCTTTTCTGCAACCACGGGGTTTTTTCTGTTATGGTAAAAAATATCGGAATATTGCTAATACTATCCAGCCTTTTACATGGGTGTTATTTTTATGAATTTTTCGCCAAAAAACCAGATGACGACGCCTCCTTTACTGACGATGTTCAAGATGTTTTGGGAATTTCCTTGGGCCCAAAGGCTGGAAGTCTAAAACTTGATCAAGATGCGCTCAACCAAGTTTATAACGTAACAACTTCGATTCCTCCCGCTGCGATTAGACCAGATCCGGATTTGTTTCCGCGTTTGATGCTTAGGCAATTTCGCACCGAAGGCACAACTTTAGCGCGGAGTATAGGTCGGATCGAAAAACTTAAACAACTTCACGGTGGTGCCACTACTGACTTTGCAACCGCACCTTCAGAAACCTACGATGCGACTTCGGTTTTGGCGCAGTTTAAAATCGCCGAGCAACTTTGCCAGGCTCTGGTCAGTCCACTTCCTTGGCAAGAAATTGGCTGGTCTACAATTTTGCCAAATCCTGCGGGTCAGGTTCGTGAGAATCTCCGTTATCTCGCTCAACGTTTTACGGGCCTTCCCTTAAGCCAAATTTCAGACACCCAACTGATTGCTTTAGAACAAATTTATCAATCAAACAGTCAGACAATTAATATCCAAACTGGCTTTGAAAATTATATTGCTCCGTGCACCGCGTTGGCAGTCGACGCACATTCGATGTTGTTCTAGATGTTTTTCTCCATGTATTTACGAAAGTGAGGTCGTTAAAGTTGAAATTTTTTAGGCATGAAATTTTTATAGCTTTCACATTTAGCGCCAACCTATGGGCCGCACAAGATCTGCCAAAAGCCTTGCGCAGAGCCCAGTACACCCTTAACGGAACGACTCCGACGGACAAGGATATTTCTAGTTTTTCGAACTCCACGGATAATTACCGTGGCGCCGTGCGCAATATGTTAAATAACGAAAATTTTTATCGAACCCTGTTACGTTATCATGAACGAGTTTTTGGGGTAGGTTTGCAAGATGATTACTTGCAAGAATTTGAAACCGACGCAACCGACAAAAAGCGCAACAAAATTGCTAGTATTTCTTGTCAGATAATAGGAGAAAATTCCGACAGGCGTTATAAATGCAAATGGGCCAGCGACGATAATCGAGCCAAAGTTGGAACCTGTCCCGAGGCCTGGGAAGAACCTGTTTCGGCGTTTTGGTACCGAGGCATAAAAGCGTGGGTTTGTCCGAGCGTACGCAACACCTGCGGCAGTGATTTAAGCCGATGTTTTATTTCCTATTACAATCGAGACGAGGCTGTTAGTAGCGAAGTCGGTTCTACCGAAGTATTTGATTCATCGGTAGCTATCATGCGTTCACTATCAAAACAAATGGCAGGAATCGCCGCGTCGATTTCGTACTACAATTATCCTTACACCAAAATTCTCGAGCCAGGGTTAACCGCAGTCGACGGAGCAATATCACACCTCTACCGACAGCCCCATCATTTTAATCTCGATAAATTACGGGTTAATCCGACGGTTTTGGATATTGCCAATCAAATGCGCTTGACCGGTTCAAAATTCCAATTGATTAATACTGGCAAAACTTCCGAACAGGCAGGTGTTCTAAGTACGTTTGGATGGCTTCGGCGTTACGAAAAAAACCGCACTCGGGCGAATCACCTCTATCAAAGACTATTGTGCCGAAAATTCACGTCCGACTTGCCGCGGGTCTTTCCACAAGATCCGGGCAATTTGCGGGTAACTCCGGGCTGTAGTGGGTGTCATGCGAAGCTTGACCCGCTTGCAGATTTTTTTAAGGTTTGGGGTGAGGGCGGATCTCTTTATACGGGCGGCACAGACGCGGTTCAAACCAGTTTTAGCAATCGAAATGGCATGAGCGTGGCCGATTTAGGAGAAATTATCCGAACCGATTCAGCGTTTTCAACGTGCACCGTCCAGAACGTTTGGAAATATTTAATGGGTCGCGAATTTTATCATGCGGAATCAAGCCTTCGAGATATTTTGACGTCGTATTTTGTGACTACAAATTACAGCATGAAAGAATTATTTTACGCCATCGCAACGCACCCTGCTTTTACCGAAGGACAGCGCAGTGATGCCGTCGTTGGCGATCCATTGGAAGATCCACCTCTCGGTCAGAATCCGCCACCGGTAATCGAACGCACCTGTCAGCCAAATATTCAATTTACGCCAGACATCCAGCCAAAAATTTCTCGGTGTCTTGTCTGTCACAATGCGACAAATCCTCCACGGCAGGTTTTGCAATCCGAAGCTGACTGGAGAATTTGGCGCAAGCAAGCCGTAAGTTTTTTGGCAAGTGGTCAAATGCCTCCTGGGCAAGCAGGTCCACCCGTATCCGGGGAACTGTTTGATTTAAAAGAGCTTGTTCGATGCTGGATTGTCCAAAGTCCTTAAAGGAGTTGTAGAGTGCGCAAAGAAAATCCGGAAAAACCAAGGTTTGATTTTTGTCTGCCAAAAGAAGTCGAGACTATAAGCCGAAGAAGTTTATTAAAATCGGCCGTGTCGTTTTCTGCGGCTGGGTGTCTGGCAAAAATGTTGGGCATTCCACCTGCTTTTGGACAGCCAAGTTTTCCCCCGCAAAGAAAACTTATTTGGATAAATTTATCAGGCGGCTGGGATATTTTAGAATCGGTTGACCCTAAGCAAACAGCCAACGATGGGCTAAACTTAATGTACGATTACAGTGCAGCCCAGAACTTAGCGGGTGCATCAAATGTAAAAATCGGAAGATGGCTTCCCAAGCTTGCGGCGTTGGGAAATGATGCGGTGGTTGTTCGTGGAATTGCCATGGGAACCACATCTCATCCGGCCGGGACTTTGTACATGGACACCGGAATTTTAAGCAATGCAGGTCGGGTGAATGCGGCTTCAATTTCTTCGATCGTTGCGTCAGAAAGCACAGCGACGATTCCCATTATTCAATTAACTGGGGGTAGTGAGCCGCTTATTGACCGCGGCCTTTTAAAGCCAATTTCTATCGTTCGAGCAAACAATTTAGATTTGTATCGGTCCATGTATCCTACGACTCCAGAACTTATTGCGCGCCGCATAGAGATGCTTGATTATTTAAAATTATCTGCCGCTAGCTTAGTGGCAGAAACTGGCGCAAACGACCGGTTGACAGCGCTTTCGACAGCAGAAGTAAAAATACGCGGTCAACTGCAAAATAATGTGGGTGCAAAACTCGTGTTAAGCGACGCCGAACTGCAACCTTACATCTCGCAATTAAATAAAAATTCCCCATACAAAGACGCAGCCAATTCTTTTGCACTAGCTTCGAAACTTATTCGAAACGATTTGGTAACAACGATCAATATCGGCTTGGGTGGATTCGACACGCACACCGGCCAGTCCCAACGGTTGAGTCCGTTAATGAATGCCGTTGACGCGCTTGTTTCAACACTAACACAGCAGCTAAAAGATGCGGCTAAATTAGATTCCACGCTGATAGTTCTGTGGTCTGATTTCGGAAGAACTCCCAAAGTTAATGCTTCAAACGGGCGCGATCACTGGCCCGTCGGCGGCAGTATGCTGATTGGCGGCGGCTTAAAAGGTGGTCGAGCTGTTGGCGCAACCGACGATTATTTACGCGCACTCTCGATTAATCCAGACACCGGAAATATCGACGCTGCGGGGACTCAGATCAGTCCATTTCATATCGGAGGATCTGTTTTGCAATTATGTTTAGGTTCGGCTTACATGACTTACAGGCCTTATTTGCAGAGTCTTAATGTGTTGACACAATTACGATGATTTTATTTTTGTTACAAATTTTTCTGGGAACGCTTTGGGCCGAATCCATTGAGCACACGTTGACGTCACCACTATCTGCTTCAAAATTACATTTATTCCATTTAAATCCGGCCATATCAGAAACAAAATCTGCTATTGTAAACGGAGCATACGGTCAAGGCTCAAAGACTATGACCTTCAATCAAACCAGTAACCCAAGCAGAATATTAAAAAGTGATGTGAAAAGGAGTTTTTACGGACTGGCGGTGCTTACTGATATCGGAGCTGGCGCTGCCATTGGTGGGTTTTTTAATGAGGAAAGAAACGATACAACAAGTTCTTCCACCATAGGAAGTAGAGAGGTTTCCGAGGCCATAAAATATCAAACCTACGGAGGCCATGTTTTAATTGAATTAACTAAAAATGTTGTGATTGGTTTACAATTAAAATTTCTCAACGAAACCGCCGACACGGTTGGAACTTTTAACAATACTGAGGATAGAATTACCTACTCGGGATTTTTGTCAGGCTACACATCTGGTTTAATTTATAAGACGGCAGACTACAAATTCGGAGGCTCTTATCAACCACCTTTTCGTGGGAAAGCGCAGATATTGCTGGAGGATAAAATTTTAACAGAACCCGGGTATACTTTTGTGCATGGGCAGTTTTTAGCACAGAATTTTGCTTTTGGTGTTAGTTATCTTAGGTGGCTTCATCAACGCGATGAACGCGCCACTTCCACGTTAGGAATAGATGGAAAAACCCAAGTAAATATTTTAGGTCAAGACTTTGATCGTCAAATTTTTCCGCTTTATAAGTACGGCATCTCGGGCGGATATTCATTCAGTCCTGGTGCTAGTTTAATGTTAAGTTATTTGGTTCACACGGATACTTTTTTATTGGATCCTTCCCAAACTCCAGACGATTCAAACCGAGATAATATCGTGAACTATGGCGAAATAAAAATCGGTGCAAGTTTTGAAGTTTTCAAGTGGAGTATCGAGGGTGGTTACACAACAACTTCCCGAGCGCATAATTTTGCGATTGATTTGGGGTTACAGGGTGACTACAAAGCGACCCAGACTAATGTTTTTCTTTTAGCCTCACGAAATTTGTAGTGGTATTAAATAGCCTTTGCCTTGTACCAAACAAACTAAGCTGGTGCCAAATGAAAAAAGGACAAGGCGACGAGGAAAACCTGACGAAGACAGGGCTATCCGCAGCTATTCGCAGCTAAGCGATTAAATAAACGTCGAGGTATTAAATAGTCTTTGCCATGTTACTTACCAACTGAGCTGGTGCCAAATGAAAAAAGGACAAGGCGACGAGGAAAACCTGACGAAGACAGTGCTATTCGCAGCTATTCGCACGGCGAGGAGGGTTTTTTGAAGTCAACGCAGTCATTTTTATCATTTCGCACCAGCGATTAATTGCAGTTTGCAAAAGTGGCTTTTTCTGCGGAAGTCAATTGAGGCGCACCGCTTTGTGGCATATCTCCGGCAGCAACACGAGCTTTGGCACGACTTCCAATAAATGCCGCCTGATTGTCATACCACCGTGAAGTATGACTGACGTGACAGCTGGCGCACTTCTGATCTGAGATGGGTTTCACGTTAAGAGTAAAACAATCGGTCGCAGCAAGTGTTTCTTCGGTTTTCTTCTTCCCGCAAAAGGGTAGTAAAACCGTCGCACTGATTAAAAGTAATATTTTGTTCATTTTTTTCCCGCCTAATTAATATTTGCACAGGTCAAATAGTTCGTCAAGTTTACGCAGTAGTTTTAACCTCTTATCGGGTGGACTTCAAAAGCGTCTCGATAAGATTTCGCTGTATCTGACAAAAATAGATAGCGCATAGAGTCCGCTTTTGAAAGCTTGTTTTTTAGTGCTTGCAAAGAGGAGAAGTCGTGAGCCGTAAGGCGTTCAATTTCTTCGAAATCGACGGCAAAACTGGCAGGTGAATTTTTTGTCTGTACCCATTTTAAAATCAAGGGAACTCTAGCTTGTTTCGCATTGCGATAATACATCAGCGAAGGCATCGCAAAGCCTTTTGCGCCGGCCTCTGCTCGCGCGGCATTTAGAATATGCGCCCGCAACATATTTGTTCGGGGTCCCGCAAAATAATTTACAATCCCAGAATCAAGTAGCACATACTCCGTATTGCCAACTCCAGCTGGGTGGGGCGCTAACGGTGTTATCACGAATATCATCTCAAATAACTCGAGATACCGTTTGATGATGCGTGCGTCGCGGCGAAGTTTAGTGGCAATATTTGCCGCAGTCGGAATCGATTGACGAGCAATCTCTCCCAAAATTTCAAAGGCAAGCGCTCCGTCGATATTTTTTACGGACGACAGTCTTTGCAAATCCCGGTAGCAAGTTGTTTCAAGCCACTGCAAACAAGATTCCTCAAATTCCTCATCTGAACGCAAAAAGCACAATCCAGGCATACCTCCGCGCAACAATGTTTTATTAAATTCGTTTAAGGTGAGATTTGCGGGGGCAATTTTTTCGTCAAAAAAGTACGGCTGTAAAGACTTTTTCCAAAGCTCGGATGGACTTAGGGGAAAGAGTTGACTTACTGCAATGCGGCCTGTAAGAGATTCTTGTATTCCTGCCTTGGCCGAAAATTGCGCCGATCCCGATAGAATATAACGCCCAGGAATTCGGTGATTATCAATATGCAATTTTATCGTGTCAAAAATTGCAGGACATTTTTGCACCTCATCTATGATAAGCGGCTTGTCGTTCGGACTTAATTCGCAAAAGGCTTCCGGCGAATTTAAAGCTCGTTGCAAAGTTGTTTGCGAATCGAACGTTTCATATCTTGCTGCGAGCGCTGGAACAATAATTTCGCGAAGAAGTGTGCTTTTTCCGGTTTGCCGTGCGCCGACAAGACCCAGTGCAGGCCAAAGCTTCAGGCGCTTTAGAATTTGTTGGGTAATGATACGTTTTCGTTCGTGAGCCATATCTAAATGGTACCGATTTTTACATTCGAATGCAATAATCGGTACCACTTAGGATAATGTAATAGAGATAATTACTTTTTTTATTGCCAAAGCGATTACCAATTTTTTTTTAATTCATTGAATAATTGACATTTGTTAATCTTATCGCCGAAAGTCGTTATCTCTTCTGAAAAAATTTCGCTGATTTTTTAGAGTCTCAAATTCTAAACTTTCAAGGGTATTCTCAGTTGTGAGTCCTTCGGTTTCTAGTTCACCCACGTCACTCACTCCAAGCCAACCTGCTAACGCCTTTACCGCAATTTTGCGGTCTGCGGCTGTTAATCCTCCAAGATCTGAACCATGATTTCCCTTAGGCTGGATAAATTTAAAAGACTGGCCTTTCGATTCATTCACCAAAAATGCTCCGGCCGACCACGGATCAAACTCGCCGTAAACAAACATAAGCTTGCCAGCTTCTCGGGCCCAACCTTCCACATCCAGCATCGCTTGATAGTCAAAACCTATGTTTTTGATTTCGGGAACATAACTGTCGATTTCATACGTTTTCGCAAATTTCAGATGTTTACTTAATGACTGCAAGTCAGCTCCCGGCCCACCAAGTTGAGTGCCAGCTTGGTAGTAGTAGCTTAAGAATTTTCCGACACCCTCATCGGCATAACTACGTTCAACCGAATTCGCTTCTGACAAAAAGCTAATATATCTGGAAATTCCGTCGTCACCCGAAGGAACATTGGAACATTCCGTGTCCCTTGGCTTTGAATACTGCCAAAAAGTAAATGCGAGCTCAATCACAGCGTGCTCGAATGCGATTTCCTTGTCTTTTAAAATTTTATAGGTGCCGGTTAAAGTTGGTAGCACATTCTCTCTGTGCTGCAATAGGTAGTTTTGCGCGTCTAATAATTTCTGCCTGCAGGTAGCATAGTCGTTTCCTCCAACTTTGCTTACAAAATCAATATACCTTTCGTCAAATTTTGAATACGACAGCGGCGCCACCAGAGCTAATGTGCCGTCTAAGTCTTGGGGGTAAAATCTATGATGATAAACCGAGGTCATTCCACCTTTGCTAGCTCCTGTGTTAATCCATTTTTTTGTATAAAGCTTTTTAAAAGACATTGTGATTGCATGAAAATCCGCCGCAGATTGTTGGATAGTTAAAAAATTATGATCCTGGGACTTTGGAGTTGAGTCAGCAAAATACCTATGCTCGACTTGTAACTGATTTGTTTTAAAAAGTTTTGTAACCGAGGTCTTTCGCACTCCAAATATTGCATAACCGCTGGTCTGAAGCACCATTGGCGAGGCGAAATCTCGATGGAGTAATATTAATTTTTGTAGAAACTTTTCGGACCCTAAATCCTGATGATCTACGGGTTGTTCAAATTGAATCTCAAACTGACGATAATCAGTTGCGAAGATTGAAACTTCTTCTACACTTTTAACATGATCCAAGCTGCGAATTTCTTTGATAAAACTATCTTCACTCGCCGCATATAAAAACGTTGTGAAATTTAACACAAAGACAAAAAAAATAAATTTCTGAAACTTTTTCAAATGAGTGCCCCCCGGCTTATGAAAGATGTAGGTCTAAACCAACGTTATCAAAAAGATTCATCTAAGCAAATAAATTTTTTGGTCGAAATGTATGTATGCTCAAAACATTCGGATTGAAATTCGCAAAACACTTCGTAAAACACCGCGGCACAGTGGCGGTATGTTTTTTTAGCGCAGCAGTCGTCATCTCGGCTTTATGGCTGCATTATATCCACCGCGGTGGCGTCATAGATAATGCAATCACCCAGTTTGAATTAAAACTTCTTGATATGCGTTTTTTACAGCGCGGAATCATTAAACCCGTAAGAAAAGTTGGTATACTCGCAATCGATGAAAAGTCTATTCAAAAATTTGGGCGCTGGCCATTTCCGCGAAAAATTTTTGAACAAGGATTTACAAATTTAAAAAATCTGAACACCGGCTGGATTGGATTCGACGTTATCTGGTCAGAATCAGAAAGGACTCTTCTCGAAGACGTAAACTTGAAACTTTTAAATTCCAAGAAACCCACCGATCAAGTTGCGATTCGCAATTTGCTAAAAACAAGTCCTGGCGATATGAGCTTAGCCCAAGGACTTACTAACTATGAAAAAATTGTCCTAGGATTCTTTTTTGTGACCGGAGACGATGCCGAAAGTATTCCAAAAAATAAAAGATTTCACGGTTTAAAACTGATGGAAAAGTCTGCAATTAGTACCTTTATAATGCCCGAAGGTAAAACCTACCTTGATTACCCTCAACTTAAAGTCGACGCGATTATGCCTAACATTCCATTTATTGCCCGAAAAATGGAACATTTTGCGTTTTTTAATAATGACGCTGACCCCGATGCCATTGTGCGCTCAAGTACACTCGTTCGTTTTGCAAAAGATTCCTTGATGCCATCTTTGGCTCTAAAAATGGCAGCTAAAATAATTAATCGTGAAATAGTGATCTTTTTTGATCACCTGGGAGTCGAAGATGTTACCTTGGTTAACCCTACCAACGATTCGGATATTATAAAAATACCAACCGACGCCATGGGTGAAGGTCGCGCTATGATTAATCACCTGGGCCCTGGGTCGACGCTACCGCATTTTAGTTTTGCTGATGCTTATGATAATTCATTCACTCCCGAACAAAAATCTGCGTTAAAAAGTATGCATCTTCTTTTTGGGCCAACTGCAACCGGAATAAATGATCAGCGCGCAAATCCGTTCGACGACCGCATCAATGGAGTCGAAAATCACGCCGCGTTCTTGCATAATATTTTGTCAAAGTCGTTTATGAATCGCCCAGCTGCGGTTTATAAAACAGAGCTTATGTTCCTGGTGATTTTAGCCCTTCTTTTAACTCCGTTTTTTATGTTTACGTCGGCAATTTCATCCGGAATAGTAGCGATAAGTTTTATCTTTGGAGTTTATTTTTTTGATAAATATTTTTGGTTTTCAAAAGGCACATGGATTTATTTAGGCATGCCTGTCTTAGAAATTATGTTTATGTTTATCAACACAACGCTCTATAAATATTTAGTCGAAGAACGCGAAAAAAGAAAAGTCAAAGGTGCCTTTCAACACTATTTAAGCCCTGACGTTATGAATCAGGTTCTAGCCGATCCATCCAAGCTAAAACTTGGCGGAGAACGTAAAGAAGTTACTGTGTTTTTTTCAGATGTAAGAAGTTTCACAACTATTTCTGAAGGTCTTTCGCCGGAAAAACTTTGCGAACTGATGAACGATTATTTAAGTCCTATGACAAAAGTAATTTTGAAAAGTGGCGGTGTTCTCGACAAGTATATTGGTGATGCTATTATGGCTTTTTGGGGAGCTCCAATCGAGTGCCCAAATCATGCCGAGTTAGGGGTGCAATCAGCCCTTGAAATGATGACTGTTTTAGCTCAGTTGCGTGAAGATTTTCCCAAAAAGTCTTTTCCCATTATCGACATCGGTTGCGGTTTAAATACCGGCTTTGTTAGTGTGGGAAATATGGGCTCGGCCGACCGATTCGCCTACACGGTAATGGGTGATGCGGTGAATTTATCCGCGCGTCTGGAATCGATAACCAAAGAGTACGGCGTAAAAATCATCTTGGCAGAAAACACACTACAAAAACTTCCGGTTGGTAGATTCTTAGTCCGAGATTTAGACGATATCATAGTTAAAGGAAAAAGCTCTTCGGTTAAAATTTTTGAGCTTTTACATCCACTGATAAGTCCTGACATGAAAATTCTGCAGGATTTAAAATATGAATTTGAACGCGGTCGAGAATTCTATCGATCTGGCGATTTTGAAAAAGCACGTGGACATTTTCTGCAATGTTTAACTTTAAAACTTGACGATGGACCATCGCGTTTATTTGTAGAACGTCTTGATCATTTAAAAAACCGAGACTCGAGCGAAGAGTGGACGGGGGTATTCAAGTTTGCACACAAGTAGGATTCACTTATGATTGAATTTTACGACTCGCCGCATAAGTAATTTACCATCTACGTCGTACGATTCAAAACGCTGGATGGTGTTTTCAGCGAGCGCAATTTCTTGCTCACTTAGAAAAAACTTCCGTCCTTTCTGAGAATTAGAAAGTCGAAAAGTAAATCTTTGAGTTGCACAATTCAGGTCTGTTTTCAGAGCTAACACGCAGGATTCAACCTGAGCAATCTTCTCAGACGTAGCGACTACCATAAAATCTTTATCCGAACTTTTAATAACGCCTACCTTGGTGTCTTTGCTCAACGCCGATTCAAAATTTTTCAGATCAGTTGAATAGCCCAATTCCGGACCAATAAGTCCTGCAAAATGTGCGAGATGAGCCAGTGCTAACTTTGTAAATTTCGTCGAATACGAAAAATCTAGCTTTGAAGATTTGTCCTCTGCTGTATGTAAATTGGGATTGTATTTTTGCAGGTGCTCAAATGGAAAAACCGCGTGAACACCAACATTATTCCAGGCCGCATGATCAGATGTTCCAGCAACAAGGTGATCTTCGGTTAAATCTTCGCTTAAATAATTAACGGCTAGATGCTTTAAGTAGCGCCGAAGCCATGAGCTCGTTGATTCAATCGGCAGATATATCTTACTTGTCTGGCCTGCAAAACCAGTCATATCTAGCTGCATCATCGATATAATATTTTTGGCGGTGTATTGTTGTGCGATCCCACGACTTCCGACTAGGCCTATTTCTTCGGCCGCGTAAAAATGAAATTCAATGCGTTTTTTGAATTTTAAACCGGAGTCGTTTATGACTCGAATGACTTCAATAAGGTTTGCCACTCCAGTCGCATTGTCATCTGCTCCAGGAGCGTTCTTTAAATCTGCTGGATCAATACTATCTAAATGAGAACCTAGAATTATTGTAGCCGCGTCGTCATTATTACCTTTATAACTTGCGACCACCGATTTTTGTTTAGTTGTTCCCGTGGGATCTTCAAGCAACTGAATATCCATGGTTGGAGCCACTTGTAAAATCAGTGCTTTTATTTTTTCGCTGGTTTGCAAACCTGTGTCCGACGAATGAAAACGCGAACCAAGATTTTCTAATACTACGACGTTTGCTTTAATTTTTTCGGGATCGACTTTTTCTAAAGCGGCGCTCAATATCGGAAGTTTTATATATGGCTGAAATTCTGGAGCGACGTATGGCCTCAAAGACTCGCCCGCAAGATTAAAATTTGCCGGCTGAACAATTCCACATCCCAGGCCTTCGGCATGGGCTTTTTGCGAGATTAAATCGAGATCTTTTGGGGTCTCTGGTTTTAAAAGTACGCGCCCAAATAGGTCATTATGTTCGATCTTTAAAATCGAGGCCGAGTAACCCTGTTCTTTACTGAGCCAGGATTCGAACGACCCACCACGTTTAAAAGTTACTTGGTAGTTTTGTGATTGACGGGCACATGAAAAAATCATGAGAAAATAAAAAAACTTCATTCCGAAATTTTCCAGTCACCACCTTCAAAATCCAAAGTACCATCCCAGTCTGTGGGAACTTTTAGATTTGAGTCCGAAGGGGGGTCCATTTCTTCGCGCTTTTTGGGAGAAAACTTGCCGCAGTCAAGAAGCTGCAAGCAAATAAATAGCCCGATAAAAAATTTAAATAAACGTGTCATAGGTTTAACTTTAGTCTATCATAATGTTTTACGTTTAGGATAACTAAGGCCATGTGGTTTAAAAAAATAACTCGCGTCATCTATATTGCCCTTCGTACTTACTTCGCTTTGATCGGCTTTTTTAGCACGCTTGGGGTTATTGTTTTAATTTTTGGCCTTAAACATGCGAGCAGTCTAAAATTTGCAACGACGTCTAAGAAACCGTCTGAGCCTCAGGAACTTTACCTTGATTTAACGGGGCAAATTGCCGAAAAAGAGCCAAGTCACAATGCTGCGTTGCTTAACCGACTTTTTGGGGAAGAGCCGGCTTTATATTTGCCCAATCTACGCTCCAAACTTCGGGATGCTAAAATCGACTCCGACATTACAGGACTCCATTTAAACTTAGGCGGACTTTCGGCTTCGACCGCAGACCTTTTAGAATTGCGAGAAATTCTTGAAGATTTTGCGGAATCAGAAAAACCAATCTCGGCTCATACTTCAAATCTTTCAAACGACACCCTGTTGCTGGGAAGTGTTGCAGACCTTGGATCGTTTCGTTTGACCCCCGGTGGAAGTGTTACATTGCTTGGGCCGTCAATTTCGCAAGTTTATTTAGGCGAGGCATTTAAAAAGATCGGTGTGGAAATGCAGGTTCTGCGGGCCGGAAAATATAAAAATGCATTTGAAAATTTAACGCGCAATGAGCCTAGTCCCGAAAGTAAGGAAGAATACAAAGAGTTAGTTTCAAAGTTATCTGCGCAACTTATCCAAAACATTGCCGATGGTCGCCACGTTCGTGAAGAAGAAGTAGCCTCGTGGTTTCAAACATCACTTTTCACGCCGTCCGAAGCCGTCGCGTTAAAGATTGTAGACAGCCTGGCTTGGCCGCAGTATTCCGACGATGATACGTTGACTCTAGAAGATTACGATGGTTTAGAATCCACGAAAAACAAATCTGGCAAAAAATCAAAAGATAAAAATAAACAAACCGAAGATGGAATTGGTTTTGTAGAAGTTACGGGAGAAATTCATCTAGACCAAGGAAGTAGCCATCGCGGCGATGGGATCTACCCGAGTCAAGTTGTGGAAGAGCTCCAGTCCATGCAAGAAAACGAAAAAGTAAAGTCCGTGGTCATACGTGTTTCCAGTCCGGGAGGATCAGCTACGGCCTCTGAAATTATTTGTGAAGAAGTAAAACGTTTGAACGATAAAAAGCCGGTTATTATTTCCATGGGTAGTTATGCCGCTTCAGGAGGTTACTATATTTCGACTCCGGCTAAAAAAATCTTCGCACAGCCCGCAACCATTACTGGGTCCATCGGAGTAATTAGCCTTATTCCAGCTATGACGACACTAAAAGAAAAACTTGGTATTTCGTTTCACACGTTTTCTGAGAGTGATCGATTAAGTCTGCTTAATCCTGGAACGCGCCTTACCGATGAGGACCGCAAACTTTTTGAAAATACCATCAAAGATATTTACGATCTTTTTAAAGCGCGCGTGGCAAAAGGCAGGCACTTGTCCATCGAGCGCGTGGAAGAATTGGCTCAAGGCCGTGTCTATACCGGTGATATGGCCAAGCATTTAGGGCTTGTGGACGAACTTGGTGGATTGGGCGATGCATTTACTGCCGCAAAAATTGAGGCTGGGCTAAGCCCTGATGAATTGTATCCAGTCTATCGTTGGGAACCGCAGGAAATTTCTCTGGCGAAGTGTCTTAAATCACCGCTACATATGCGAAAGTGCCTGCAACAAGGTGGCGCAACTATTCAGGCTGTTGTGAAACCAAAAGTTGGTTTTGAAGTCACGCAGTTTGAAAAAGTTAAAAGCTTTCTTTTTTCTAAACAGAATGAGCGGGTGTTGGCGCGCCTACCTTGGATTTTTTAAATTTCACTTCTTGGAAAAGATGTCTTCCGACGAGAGCCCAGTAAGTCTTTTTAAATTTCTAATCATCCACCAAATTCCTATAACCGTGACAATCAGACTTGGAATAACAATAATCGGGTAACTAAGGGCCGTCACTCGGCCCAGCTCTTGATTAAATTCCGGTGTTCCTGCCGGGCTTTTTAAAATAGCACGGGCCAGAATAAAATTTAAAACCGCACTTAAAAAAAACGAAATCGACAAGATCATGGTGGTCTGAGTCATTAAAATATTGAAGTTTTTTTGCTCGTTTCGAACTGTTAAAACCGCATCAATTTTTTTAGTATCGATCACTTCATCGTGATAAAAGATTGCTTTCACCAGCGGGTATTTCGTTTTGGTGGAAATTAGGGTTGCAACACCAATTAATCCAGGGATAGCTGCTTCTTTCACCGCGAACCAGAATCCATCTAGTTTAAGTAATCCGAGACCACCCGTCAGAAGAATACTCACAAACCCAAAAATCGAAATAAAGTTATTTTTACGCCTTTTATAATAATCGTACACCCAATACAGGAACGGGATTGACAAGGCTAATAATAAAGCTTTTTCCGGGCCTAAGCGCGCCCCGTCGCTAAGTTTTGATAAGATTAAAGCAGGTGCGATAACATTAAAGACTATGTTAAGAAGCGGATTTTCTTTGCTTGTCTTCAATTTATTTTTATCTTCAGCTTGCTTTAAAAGCAAATCTTGGTGATTATTCATACTTCATTACAACCTTATGTAAAAAATGACGATAAAGGAGTCTTACCTATTATGGCAAATACAAAAAAAACCGCCAGCAAACAAAAAAATTCCGCTTCTCCGTACAAAGTTTCGAAAAAACGCTCTGGTCGTTTTGCCGTTTTAGGTCCAAAAGGAAAGTACGTTAATGGTGCTGACAAGGTTAAAATTCTTGTGGAAAAAGGATTGGTCAAAGTGATGAAACCGAAAGCAAAAGACGCCCCACCATCCGCCGAAAGTTAATATTAAAATGATGTTGTTTAATAAAAATAAAAGGAAATTTTCTTTGTGATTCAGCAAGCCGAAAAATTGCGCAATATTTGTATCATCGCTCACGTCGACCACGGTAAGACAACTTTGGTGGATCATTTATTAAAACAGGGCGGAACGTTCCAGGAGCACCAGTCGGTTGACGACCGGGTGATGGATTCTATGGACCTCGAGCGGGAACGTGGAATTACAATTATGGCGAAAAACGCCGCGGTTCAATACAAAGGCCACAAAATCAATATCGTAGATACACCAGGTCACGCCGACTTTGGTGGCGAAGTTGAACGAATCATGGGCATGGTTGACGGAGCTATTCTTTTAGTTGATGCTGCCGAAGGACCACTACCGCAAACACGCTTTGTTTTGCAAAAAGCTTTAGCGACAGGACTGCGGATATTTTTGGTAATAAACAAAGTCGATCGGCCAGAATGCCAAGGTACATCGCGTATCGATGATGTTTTAAATCAAACTTTTGATTTGTTTTTAGATTTGGGAGCTGACGACGAGCAGGCTGAATTTCCAGTGATTTTTGCGTGTGCGCGGCAGGGCTGGTGCACTACAGATCGAGACGCGATCGATGATCTTATTGCCGGTAGAAAAAAGTCTTCGTTAGAACCACTGTTTGAAACGATCCTTAGTACGATTCCAGCACCAACTATTCTGCCAGGAACCGACCTGCAACTTATGGTTGCCAATTTATCCTATTCTGAATATGTGGGTGCTTTAGCTATCGGAAGAGTTCTTTCTGGCGAAGTGCGTAAAAATCAGCAAATTGTAAAACGTGGTGTGACCAGTAAAGGCGAACCCAAAGATATGCCTTTTGCTGTGACAAAGGTCTACACCTTTTTGGGCCTAAAGCAGGCAGAAGTGGAAGTTTTATCGGCTGGTGATATCGGACTTATCGCAGGATCTGATTCGGTTGAGATCGGCGATACTTTGTGTTCTTCAATATCCGTTCCTGCGCTGCCAAGAATCAAAGTCGAACCACCAACTTTAGCAATGATTTTTTCGGTCAACACATCTCCTCTATCAGGCCAAGAAGGAGAAGCCATTCAGTCGCGAAAACTGCGCGAGAGACTTCTGCGCGAAATTCGTAATAACGTTGCTTTAAGGTTTGAAGATACCGACGTGCCAGAACAGTTTCGAGTGTTTGGTCGAGGCGAATTGCAGTTCGCGGTTTTGATCGAACAAATGCGCCGCGAAGGTTTTGAGTTTATGGTCGGTCGGCCGATTGTCTTATTTAAAACCGACGAGAACGGAACCAAGACAGAACCAGTAGAATTAGCCGTTTTGGACTTGCCAGAATTTGCAAGTAGCGAAGTGACCAGACTTTTTCAAGAGCGTAAAGGAATTCTGCAGAAGTTTGAAACCCAATCTATGGTTGGACTTCATGGCGGTGCGCGGGTTCGACTTGAGATCGAACTTCCGACGCGCGGACTTTTGGGAATGCGTTCGAAGTATTTAACCGCCACGCGTGGAGAAGGTTTGTTTAGTTCGCAATTTATTGGTTACTCTCCCTTTAAAGGCGACATGGTCCACCGAATAAACGGTGCGTTGATTTCTGATCGCGATGGAGAAACTGTAGAATACGCCCTGTTTAGCATCGAAGAACGGGGTCAATTATTTTTTAGTCCTGGTGTAAAGATTTACGAAGGAATGATCATTGGTGAACATGCCAAGGAACAGGATCTGAACGTCAACGCTTGCCGCGAGAAAAAATTAACCAACGTACGTGCTTCTGGCGCCGAGATTCTCGTAACTTTATCAGCTGTCAAAAAAATGTCTTTAGAGCAGTATATTGAATGGATTGAAGAAGATGAATGGATTGAAGTTACGCCGCAGTCCATTCGCGTGCGTAAAAAAGCTTTGAAGCAAAATATGCGCTCCGTAAAGCGCTGATAGTTACCATTTGATCAAGGCGCTAGCCCAAGTAAATCCGGCGCCAAACGCCGCAAGGCAAACGGTCATGCCGGGTTTTAATTTTCCTAGACGAACGCACTCGTCTAATAGAATTGGAATTGAGGCGGCCGACGTGTTGCCGTATTTTTGAATATTATTATGCATTTTTTCGGGTGGGATTTTTAGTTCGTTTGCAACAACTTCGTTAATCCGCAAGTTTGCTTGATGGAATAAAAATAAATCAACATCTCCGGTTGTCATTTTATTTTTCTCTAAAACTTCTCTTACAACCTGCGGCAGCCGAGTTACAGCATGTTTAAACACAAAACGTCCGTCCATACTCGGGTGTACAAGACCTTCTTCGATTGCCTTTGCTGTAACAAATGGTTTTTCACTTGCTGACGGGTATTCGCACCATAGTTTGTTGCCAAATTCCCCTTGCGCGTGAAGAACAATATCTCCCACAAATCCCGCCTGGGTGTCTGTGGACTTTTCGACTACGACAGCACCAGCCCCATCGCCAAATAATACAGCCATATCACGATATTTTGTCGAATATTCAAAAGCACCGCTTTGGACCTCGCAACCAACCAATAAAATTTTCCCAAATTGTCCACTTGTAATAAAAGATTTTGCAACGCTTAGGCCGTAAATAAAACCCGAGCATTGAGCCCTTAAATCAAAACACGGAATTGTTGAAAGGCCGAGACGATGCTGCAAAAAAGCACTGGTACCAGGAAAATAATGTTCAGAGGAAAGTGTTGCGACGATAATCAAATCGATCTGGTTTGCATGAAGGTTTGCGTTTTCCAGAGCCTTTAAACTTGCTTCTAAGGCAAGCTCTGAAGGCTTGACTCCAGGTTCAGTGAAGCGCCGCTCTTCGATTCCGCTGCGTTGTTTAATCCATTCGTCTGAGGTGTCCATTAATTTTGCCAAGTCATCATTGGTGACAACTTTTGGTGGTACACAAAACCCCGTTCCAGAAATTTTTGCATAATTAGAATTTAATTGTTCACTGAGCATATATTTTTAAAAACCCCTAAAATTAAACTGACGACTTTAATCAAACTCGCGAATTTCCCCATCTTTTGGTAATCTATAATAATGAGTGAAAATGTGCACATATATTCTGATACTTCAAAGTATCTTAACCGAGAATTAAGCTGGTTAGAATTTAATGCAAGGGTTTTGGCTGAAGCCGGACTGGTTGCAACACCTGTTTTAGAGCGGCTAAAATTTTTATCGATTTTCTCGACTAACCTTGATGAATTCTTCATGGTTCGAGTAGCCGGCTTAAGAAAAATGGTCCAGGAAGATTTAACGGCTTCCGACTCGCCTGACGACAAGTCAAGCGATGAAGTTTTGAGGCGAATTCGGGTTCGAGTTAAGGAATTATTAAAGCAAACGAGTCAGACTTTTTCGGAATTCGTAGCGCCAGCTTTAAAATCAGAAGGCCTGGAAATTATTGCTATAAAAGACCTTTCAGCGGATGCGAAAAACAACCTTAAAAACTACTACCAACGCAATGTACTTCCCGTACTTACACCTTTGGCCGTTGACCCTGCGCATCCTTTCCCTTTTGTGACTAATTTATCGTTATACCTTGTGGTTTTGTTTAAGGAAGTAAATTACGAGCACACCAATACCCTAAATCCGCCAATTGGGCTCGTTGAAATACCAGCGGTTCTGCCGCGGCTGATTCCGGTCGAAAATGCAAAAACTGAAAACCCGCAGAGTCAGCAGTTTGTTTTATTAGAAGACTTGGTCGCAGAAAATATCAGCCGGTTGTTTCTAGGGTTTGAAGTTTCCCAGACGTCAATTTTACGGGTTACAAGAAATCTTGATTACAATCTTTTGGAGAATGAAGTTGTTGATTTGCTAAAATCTGTGCAAAAAGAGATGACAAATCGCGAGCATCAAGAGGCTGTTTGTTTGCAAATCGCTGGTAAATCTCTGCCGGTAAGCGTGTTTGAACTTTTAAAACGCGAACTTGAAATTTCGGACGAAGATGTTTACGAAGGGCCATCACCCCTGGTGCTCTCGGGGCTGATGAGTTTATACAATTTGCCGCACGTGGGAGCGCACTTAAAAGATCCCGCTTTTAATCCTCGACTACCCGTTCAAATGGTTTCGAACGATGATATTTTTTCCCTGATGACGAGAGCTGATATTTTACTTCATCATCCGTTTGATAGTTTTTATCCGGTGATTGAGCTTTTGCAAGTTGCGGCATCGGACCCCCATGTTTTGGCAATTAAGCAGACGTTGTACCGGAGTTCAGGAGATTCGCCGATCATCGAAGCTCTGATTCAGGCAAGTGAAAATGGCAAGCAAGTGACGGCTGTGGTTGAATTAAAAGCTCGTTTTGACGAAAAAAATAATATTCTCTGGGCACGACGTCTTGAACGTGCCGGAGTTAACGTCGTTTTCGGGTTTGTGGGTCTAAAAACTCACTGCAAGGCCACACTTATTATTCGCAAAGAATCTAATAAACTCGCTCGTTATGTACATCTTTCGACCGGGAACTATAATTCAAATACGGCCAAGATCTATACCGATCTTGGTTTTTTCACAAGTGACGAATCATATGGAAATGACGTTTCCAATATTTTTAATTTGCTGACGGGATTTAATATATTGAGTGGCGAAAGCAAAATCCGTCGAAAAATGGCAACTCCGGAACTTAAAAAGATATTTTTGTCGCCGTTAAATCTTCGACCCAAGATTATTGAACTGATCCAAAAAGAAATTGAATGCCAGAAAGCTACCGGGAATGGGCTGGTAATATTTAAGTGTAATGCGCTAACTGACAAAGAGATTATTGACGCAATTTATGAAGCCGCCAAGCACGGCTGTAAAATTAGATTAATTATCCGAGGCATGTGCTGCTTAAGGACGGGGATTCCTGGCGTCAGCGAAAATATCGAAGTGATATCGGTTATCGACCGGTTTTTGGAGCATAGCCGAATATATTATTTCCATGCTAACGGTGCAGAAGATATTTATTTGGCTTCCGCCGACTTAAGTCCTCGCAATATGGATCGTCGCGTGGAGCTGTTATTTCCAGTCGAACGTAAAGATTTAAAAACCAAGATTGTTCGTGATCTACTAAATGTTTATTTATCGGACAACTGCCATGCCTGGGTATTAAATTACGACGGAACTTACACCCGGCGGACACCTCCTGCGGATTCTAAGGAAATTCGGGCCCAGCAGCTTTTTATTGATAAAGCCCGTGATCAAGGGGTTCAAAGTTTGCCTTATGACCAGGCTATTAAGCACAATACCATTGAACACCGTGGGAAGAGGCCGGTGGCCAGGGTTAAGAAGAAAATCGAGCGCAATTAGTCGCTCTGGCGTTAACGTCCGTATCACGTAAGCTTACCACTGATAAAATGTTTAATTATTATACATTAATGGCGATTAAGGTGCCTTTGTTGAATTAGATACGCAATCTAGCCACATAAACTGTTCATTAAACCCCAAACAATCCCATAAATACATGAAATCATTGACTTAATTCGCATATTAAGTTTTGTTCATTATACATCTGTATTTTGAACAGCACTTGGTGACGCGTGATTTTATTCCAAATTGACTACAATTTAAGCGATTTTAGATTAATTAACAACCTCTTAAGACAGCAAAAATAATCCTGCTGTAATAATTTATATCAACGCAAGTATATATATCGCTGTGTTAGATCTTTTTTTAAACACAAATTGTAGAATTCCTTCTATATAATTACTTTTTAATCATTTAGTTGGAGCTTGTAAGCACAAAATTGCTAGGTTGGAAAATTGAAAAATTTTGTTTAAAGATTTGCAAAATAACTTATAAAAAAAACACTAATTTCGTGGAAAGTGAGTGTCCTTGTTAATCATTAAACCACCGCTCCTCGCCGTTCAAAATAACTCGTGAGTCTCTTAAGGCTCTGAGGTAAATCTCTCTGACTCTTGCTGAGGTTATTTTAAGTTGGCTGCCAATATCTTCAAAGGTTCGATCGGTGAAGATCCTTTCGTGTAAAACAAAAAAGCTACTTGATTTTAAGCCATCCTTCAATTTATTTAATATGTGGTCGACTTCTTCTTGAGTTTCAGGCAATTCCGCCGGCGCCGCTATGACTCGCATCGCATTTAAATGATGCCATGCTACAACATGGTTGCCAGGAAATCTGGACATTGCTTGCCAAGACAAATCACGAGTTACTTTCACTTTTAGCTCTTTCCAGCCTAGGAATTCCGCAATCTCACCATCTGATGGGTTTCGTTCAAGTCTCAAAGTTAAATTCCCCCAAGCTGATTGATATATTTGAGTGCTTTTGTAAGCAGATCTAGATAATCCCAGATGAGTTGCGAGATAACTGCTTAAGTGGTGTAAAATACTTTGAAAGGCATAAGAGCTAAACCCATTTGTACGATTCGTTTCTTTAGAAATATAGCT
This sequence comes from bacterium, assembly GCA_043757325.1. Lineage (GTDB taxonomy): Bacteria > Bdellovibrionota_B > Oligoflexia > Oligoflexales > RGVZ01 > JAYVPO01. The sequence continues at coordinate 385 of JAYVPO010000117.1, read as the reverse complement.
AAGATTATACAAATCTAATGATTTTAAAATCGCAATGGATGCAATCGAAAAAAGATCTTCTGGCTTAAGAAGATAGTAACCAAATTTCATACGCATATTAAGATGGAAAATCATACGCCAGTGCGCCTTGATCATCACGGTTTGAATAAGCTCCTGATGCCTACCACTTTTATATATACTAATAGCTTCGTTAATTTGCGTGGGGCTAAACCAGATTCTCGGTTGTTTTTCCAGATCGTAACTTTTCTGCTCTGAAAGTGATTTATTTAAACTCAAAATGAGTGCATTTTCGGGCATGGGTCTAAAACCGATGTTTTGCCGGACAGTTTAATGTGAGTTGACGCACTCCGATTAAACAATCGACGGCGACTGCACAGGACGAATT
>JAYVPO010000116.1:0-68737 GCA_043757325.1 bacterium | reverse complement strand
GCCGGCCGCCCCATTCCCTATCCAGTGAAATCTGAAATTTCGAAATCGCAAATCTGGAGACCCCGTCAACGGAGATTTGCAATTAAAAAAAAGCTCACGCCGTCAACGGAGATTTGCAATTAAAAAAAATTACGCTGTTCATAGTTTAATCTTTCCGCTGTGTCGAGCTCTCAGTACAGGGTCTGGGACAAAGCGTTGTTCGTTATCAACAAATTCTGTGGATAACTTCAGTCATTTTGACTGGATATAAATGTTCGAAGAACTGGTGTTGGAGAAGAAATTTAATTTTCAAACCCAATATGCCGAATAGTTTTGTAGGAATTTATGCCCACAAATTTGAGGTTGTAAGAGGTTTTACATGGTGAAATTATATTTTGTTGTTATGAGTGTAATAATGATTGCGAGTGGGGAGAAGTTGCGTGCAGATGATTTCTCTGTCGGCACTTCTGGTCTTTCGACTGGATATTTTAATGCCCCGGGATTTTCGCGTTTTTCCACATCTTTGAGCGGATTTATGCCAGAGGGATTTGGCTTGCAGCTAGGAGTTTTGCGAAATCCAGATATTTTAGTTGGCGACGCTTTGCGCAACACCCTAAACCTTCACCCACTTTATCAGATTAAAAAATACAATGATGAAACAACGTGGTTAACCACAACACAATATCATATTTATACAAGTGATTTTCCTGTCTGTAACGCAGACGCAAAAGTTATGAGCCTGCGAAACGGCGAAAGTTTAATATCGGGACACGTTCCACGCGCTGATCCCAAACGATTTTTGGCCGAAGAGTTTCCGAGAAGATCAGAAGCCGTCAAGTATTTATTAAATAAACTAACGGCAGTTTTGAGTGAACCTGTAGTCACAGTGGAATTTATAAGATCAAGTGCTTGTTTATTTCAAATCGGGCAAATTTTAAAGCCTGTTCTGTATATTATTGTAAAAGTAAACGAATTGCCTTACACCGGATACGCTACAGAAGATCAGGTTTATTTGTTAGGTCCAGGATCTTTGACTGCGACAGCTGTAGCGAATATTTTTAGCCCTAATATCAATGCGGCTTCGAAAACTGCTTTTCAGATTACAGTAGACGGTAGCGGGTATTTGCAAAACGATTATTTCACAACCATTCCTTCAGGCACTGATAGATTAAAGGGGACAAGTTTTGATCAAGATAAAACAGATCCGAAATATGGCGAACTTGCCTCGTATGTGATCGCAAATATGGAGTTCGATTATGCCAAGTCTTTGGGCTACAATTGGATTGCAGCGACACCCATGAATATTAAAAATCACACGGTTTTTGCAAATAATGTTGTAAACAATGCCCAATACTTGCCTGCCGAAATGAATGCCGACGGGAAACCGGCAATTTACGTGGGAGATGGTGATGGCCGAGTTTTAAAAAATTTGGGAACAGATAACGATGTTGTTTCGCACGAATTTGGTCATCATATTGTTTACAACACGCTGAAAACTATTACGGCGCAGAGTGAATCGCTTATTTTACACGAAGGTTTGGCCGATTATTTCACCTATGCGCGCAAAGGAAACGCATGCCTTGGCGAAAGTATTTGCCCAGATGGAAGTTCTGCTTGTGTCGATCCTGGAAAGTGCCTTCGTAAGGGAACTATTCCTGCAAGTCAATTGAGTTTAAATAATACTGCGTATAACAGTTACGGCCCGCACGGCAAAGGCCAGCTTATAAACGGTTATTTGTGGGATTTACAAACTAGCGGGGCTATGGGCACAGACCTTCCAAAATTAACTTTGCAATCGCTTTCTCTTTATCAACGCGATTCGGGAATTCAGGATTTTATGCTGGCTTTATTTAAAACAGACTGTGTAAACTACAATTCGAAATACGGCAGCAAAATGCTTGAATTAGCCAAGCCGCGAGGTTTAGATACTTACGTTTCAACAATAAAAATAGGCGATTGCGCTTCGATCGCGACGCCCTCAGGGACGGGCGTTGCGTCAAGTTCTACCAGCGGAGATTCGAGCAAAAAGGGCTGGTTTGGGTGCGGAATGATCGACAAAAATGCTACCGGAAAAAGCGGTGACCCTTGGGGTATTTTTGGGATTGTTGTGTGGTTTGTGGCGCTTTATTTGCAAAAAAAGATTTTCTTCGAGAAAAAGCTTTCGCCGCGAAATTTAAAACTTTCCTATGCTCGAATTAAAAATCGCAGATGAATTATTTATTTGCATTTATATTGGCGAATTTAAACTATTCGGCTGCGGCCCAAAATATTGCTGTGATTTGGACTCAGCAAAGCCTTGAACCTAGGAATATCTTAGTGTTTCAAAATTTTCGCGAAGAATTTGCCAACGTGCATTTTGTGCACTTCTTGGAAACGGAAATATTTGACATGGCTTCACGTTCAGACCGTAGCAAACTTCTCTCGGTTGTAAATTTCCATGACGAAATCGGACTATATTTAAAGCCAACTTTAAGTCTTCTGCAAGCCTCTCAAGTTAGCCCCATCAACGCACCCAATTTTTGGAGTTTTGCGGATTTAAAAGACACCTGTAACATAAAAGATTGTGACGGGGACATACCATTAACTCTTTATCGCGGTGAGGACATTTTAAAAATTCTAAAATTTGCAAAAAACCATTTAGAAAAAAATCTTTCCAATCCGGTAACGTCTTTCATGGTACATGGGCAGCTTTCCAATATGGAAATTACCGATAACAGCCGCGCAGTTGGATTACTAAGAAACTATTCTTATTCAGATCCAAAGTATTGGACAAGCATGCTCGGACGATATCCCCTACTTTCGTGGATAGAAGAAAGCTTTTCGACAAAACAGCCAAATGATTTCGAAACAATTCCCATGGAGGGGGTTTCGGCTTTGAAACTTGACGATCTCAAAGGTCGCAACACAAAACTCCTCATCAACGCAGAAACGTTGTGGGATGAACGTGGTCGGATTAATTTTTTAACCAAAGAATTTTTACTCCGACAGTAATTAAAAAAAAGGCCTGTCGCTATGACAGGCCTTCCGTTATGTTATCAGCAAATTCACTGAGGAATGAATTTCGCTCGGATGGTGCCATATACTAGAGTCGGAGCACCAGAACCTCCAACCCCCATCGCATGCATTCTATAGACTGTAGTAGTACTTAGATCTATCGTCTGTGTCGGTGTGGTAATCGTTAAATCCGCACCTGAGTCAGCAATGGCAAGACTAGTTATGCCGAATTCCCCGGTCAAACAATTTTCCAGCGATAAACCCACGCTAGAAGCGCCAATCGGAGTGAGACCCCAACGCAGTATTTTCTGATAGACATGTCCGGAGTAGTAGAAAATCCCCTGAATTTCCCATTTTCCAGGATGGAGAGAAACATTAGCAACCTCAGAATACCGCAACCCATTCGTATTGACCATGGCACCTTTATCATTATTTGAAGTTACCAACTCATAAGGTTTTGGCTTTGAATCTTCAATTTTCTGGCTATTAATAGCTAATATTGAGTTGACGTTACCATGAAGTGCAGCAATTGCCGAATTCAAAGATTCGATTTTTTTGTCAAGAGCCGCAATTTCAGCATTAGCTGTATTGACAGGCACAAACACTGGGGGTGGGACAACTTCTACTGGCTTTATCATAATCTTAGGTTCGGGTTTGACGTCCGGCTTTACTTCTAGTTTTACTTCCGGCTTTACTTCTGGTTTAACTTCCGGCTTTACCTCTGGTTTCGTATCAGTTGTTTTAACATCTTTATTTTCTGGCGCGGCTTTTGCCGTGTCAGCTTTTTTTGTATCTTCAGCCTTTTTACCACCTTCGTCGGAAGCGCAACCGTTTACCATTCCCGCCAACACCAAACTTAGCAAACTTACTTTCTTTCCTAAAAACATATAATACTCCTTTCATTGAGTATTTACGTTATATCGCATACCTACGCTTCCGTTTTGACTGAGATTGCGGGAAATAAAATTTTTATTATTTCTTACTCAAAAATTATTGTTACAGTTAAAACTCCCAGACTAATATCGACACCTTTAAACCTTCCAAGTTCTCCACTTAGACTATTTTCAATTTAGACAAGGCGCGAGGAAGACGGACCGCGCGGAGTTTGCTATTCGCAAATGAGCACGTCCGTCGACGAAGCAACGCCGTATAAATTGAAAAGAGTCAAGTGGAGGCGCGAACCGGAATCGAACCGGTGTAGACTGATTTGCAATCAGTTGCCTAGCCACTTGGCTATCGCGCCGAATCCCTAATTTTGCACAGGAATGAGGGCAACAGCAATCAATAAAATATAAATTCCAATACTTCGAATCAAAAACCACGACATGGTTGACATTTTAACCGCGGCAAATGCCACTAAAGCTGCATGCACAAAAAATACATAAATCAATCTTTCACTTAAAACACCCATGCGCTGTAAGTTCTCAGGGCTATTGACAATTGCCAACTGATCTTCGCTTAAATACATTTTCATTTTAGGTAGAAACTTTAAAAGAATCGGCTGATCAAAATACTGATAATACGCAAAAACGGCTCCAATAAGGACACCCAAAACAACGGGTTGGAATTTAAAAATTTTCGAATTATCAAGTTTGTAAGCCACGGCTCCAAGGCCCACTACCAGCCCCAAAGTAATCCAAGTCATCTCGTCAATTTCGTGAAAATAAAAATAGGTAAACGCGGTTTCTATCAGAGCCGCTACAATCGAACATATAACGGCAACCTTAAAACTTGCAAAAATATCCACCAGCACAAAAACAATCAGCGGAAGAAGTCCGAAAAGTAATAATTGCCAAGTCACCTAGTCACTCCTAAGGTTTTGAATTTTTCGGTTGCTTTGTGAAATCCCATTTGCAAACCAAAGCTTAAGGCCACTGCAATCGCATCTGTGGAATCGTGCGGCAACAATCCACGCTCAAAACCGAGTAGTGCTTTTAGTGCTAAACTTAAGTCTTCTTTACTAGTGCGCCCATGACCTGCAATGTTTTTTTTAACTTGAGTTGGGGAAACTTCTTCGATCGCAACGTTACACCGCATAACCGCGGTCATCAGTGCTCCTCGAGCAAGTCCCAACTTGATTCCAGTGGAAATATTATCGCCGCTGAAACTTTTTTCAAACACACAGATCGTTGGCTGCAACTCCATCACAAGCTCATTTAACGCATTATGCAAAGATCCTAGACGTTCATTAATCGAAAGCTTTAAGTCGGCACGCAACACTCCTGCATCGACGATCACAAAGTCCCTGGGATTGAAACTCGACTCGCGTTTTTTCTCGAGCAAAGCAAAGCCTACAATCCGTGACCCCGGATCAATCCCTAAAATTCGATTTTTTTTTCCTACCATGGAATAAATCTTACAAAGTCTGTTACATTTAAAAGGTTATCTATAGAATACCGTACGATACTTTAAGAACCAAACAAAAAAGGAATTTTTATTTTTATGCGACTTTCGCGTCAGTTTCCAACCACCCGCCTACGTCGAACCCGTGCTCAGCATTTTTCGCGTCAGTTGACTCAGGAAACAACCCTTTCAGCGAATAATTTCATTCTTCCGATATTTGTGGTTGAAGGGAAAAATCAAAAGCAAGAAATCCCTTCTATGCCTGATGTCTATCGGTACAGTATCGATAGACTTCCCGAAGTTATCGATCAGGTCATGAGTTTTAAAATTCCCGCCGTAGCGCTGTTTCCAATTGTTGATAAAAATAAAAAAAATCTTTCGGCCCAAGAAAGTTTTTACGAAAATGGGTTGGTTCAAAGCACAGTTCGAACCATAAAAAAATCCTATCCGAATTTAGGCGTTATTACCGATGTAGCCTTAGATCCCTACACTTCTCACGGGCAAGATGGTCTCGTAGATCACAATCAAAAAATATTAAACGACGCCACCATCGAAGTATTGGTCAAACAAGCCTTGTCTCACGTACAAGCCGGTGCTGACATTGTGGCTCCTTCGGATATGATGGATGGACGGATTGGAGCGATTCGTAAAAATCTTGAACAAAATAATTTTCCCGACACGTTAATTCTCGCTTATGCCGCCAAATATGCTTCGTCATTTTACGGACCTTTTCGCGACGCGGTGGACTCGAAACATGCCCTAGGAAAAAGCGACAAAAAAACCTACCAAATGAATTTTTTTAACGCCGATGAAGCTCTGCATGAGGTTCAGCTAGACCTCCAAGAAGGAGCCGATATTGTTATGGTAAAGCCAGGTGTTCTTTACCTTGATATTATTCGCAACGTCAAAAAAGAATTTAGAGTTCCGGTGTTTTCTTATCACGTCAGCGGCGAATACTGTATGTTAAAAGCCGCAGCGGCCCAAAACTGGCTTGACGAAAAAGCCTGTGTGATCGAAACCCTCGCGGCGTTAAGGCGAGCGGGAAGCGATGGAATTTTTACTTATTACGCTTTGCAAGCGGCTCACTGGATAAAAGAATTTACATGACTTCTGCTGCAGCACAGAATCCACGTCCGGAATTTAATCAAGTAAGAGATTTTTTACTGGATGTTGCGCGGCTCGCCTTGATGTCTGGAAGTAGTTCGCATCGAGTGGAGAATCTTTTAGTTCGAATCGGTAAAACTTGGGGCTACGAAGTCGAAGCCGCCGCAATACCCACTGTAGTTTGGATTACTATTCGCAAAGAAAAGCAGCAAATATTAGAACTAACCCGCGTAAAAAACTGGGGAGTTGATTTAACAAAACTTACTCGTTTAAGTTACCTAGTCGATCAAATCGATCAGGATAAAATCCCATTTAACGAAGCTCAAACTAAACTTGTTAACATTCAACTGGAGCGTTCGCCCTATTCGTTTTTAGTCTGTTTGATTGCGGGGGCGGCATCGTCGGCTTCTATCGAATATTTCTATCAAGGACAAGCTCACGAGGTTGTATTAGCAGCTATACTTGGGGTAGTTGTTTTTTTAATCAACGGATATAGCAGCGATTACGAGAATAGGCGGGTCGTTTCGGATTTTTTCGCGGGTTTGATTGTTGGAATTTTGGCGTTGGGATTAAAATATTTATTTACCGATATTGAACCAACAAGATTGATTGTTGCCGGATTAATCGTTCCCGTACCTGGATTAATTTTTGTAAATGCCGTTCACGAAGTTGCCAATAAAAATCTTGCTTCAGGATCGGCGCGCTTATTAGAGGCTGCAATTGTAGGCTTAAGTCTTGCTTTTGGCGTTGCCTGCGCCATCGGCTTACACGGAATAGTTGGGGGTCGCTAAGAAAAACATGGCACGACTATTTGCCCAAGATTATCTCTATTTTGTTTTTACTCTGCTCGGCAGCGCTAGTTTCGCCGTCGCCTTTAAAGTGCCAAAACGCTATTTTTTACATGCAGTTGCGCTGGCTTTTTGCGGGCGCGTGGCGTTGACTGTTTTAGAAACCGATCATGAAATTGCCTTGGTGACTTTGGCCATTGCTTTTGTGATTGCATCCATAAGTCATTTGCTAGCTCGTTACACCAGCGCTCCTGCACAAGCTTTTCTAATTCCGGGAATTATATTTTTAGTTCCAGGCACTTACATCTACAGGGCGTTCTCTGCGGCCTTGTCTGACCACACAACCGAAGCGATTCAGCATGTCTTGACAGTCATCTCAGTTGCTACAGCCATAAGCTTTGCTTTGCTTTTAGCCAACTGGATCCTCCCGTCACGAAAGAGTTTATAGGATTTATTTGAGAAAATTGAAAATAAAGCTTATGTTTTTTTCCGACCTGCCGAACACCCCAATTGAGGTGACTTGGTATGAGTTTTAACATCGCTAATCGTTATCTGACTGGTAACATCAATCGGCATCTAGAAAAGGCCCAAGAGCAGTTTTCTGATTCGTTGGAAAAACTAAGCTCGGGAACCGTCTTTAGCAAACAAGATCCACGGCCAGCCGATCGTGCGCTGGCTGATGGCTTAGAATTAAAACTTCGCGGCTTAAATTCTAGCAAGCGTAATGTGAATGATGGGATATCACTTTTACAAACCGCCGAAAGTGGTCTTGAAGAAGTTTCGAATCTATTATTGCGGATGAAAGAAATTAACGTATCTGCATCAAATAATACTGTTGGAGATCAAGATCGGCAGTACTTGTTTGTGGAATTTGCTGCATTGCGAGATGAAGTGGACCGCGTCGCAGAAACAACAACGTTTAATGGAATAAAATTACTAAATGGAACGGACAGTGGTGTTCCCGAGCAGCTTATTTTTAGAATGGGAGATCCCCAGAAAAGTGAGTTTGCCGATAATGCGGACAAGGATATAAATCTGGTGACATTCGACGGCTTAAAGTCAGTGGTTGCAACCGCTGCAGGACTTGGAATCCCTGATGTCAAAGACATGTTATCACGATACGACGGTGGAGATGGTATGAGTGTGAACGATGCCATTGAGTTAATGCGTCCAAGTGACAGCGATAAGTTTGCAACAGTTTACGACGAAGCCTTGCATCAGTTAACTCAACAGCGGTCCGTATTTGGTGGCTTACAAAGCCGAATGCAGCACGCTTTAAGTTATTTGGATGTGTATCAAGAAAATATTGCAGCGGCTAAATCTAATATTTCTGATACGGATTATGCCCATGAAATTTCAAAACTCACAGAGTCTAAAATACTGATGAGCGCTGCAACATCGATGCTTTCGCAAGGAGATTTCAGCGCTCATTTAATGGAAAGATTACTAGACCGAGTTTAATTACTCGTTAGCATCAAGGTACATCCGAGCATTTTTAATCGCAGTTTTTATTTTATCACTAATTTCGGTTGTCACCATTCCGTTAGAAAGATTTCCTTCCAAACTCTGAATAGCTTTGGTTACAGTAGCGGAACTTTTATCTGTAAGTGCTTTAAGGTCACTTTCAAAAACTTCTTTTAAACCAGTTGAATTTTCAGATTTACTGATTAATGCAAGTGTTTCATCTACTGCTTTTGAAACTTCTGCTGCCTTGGGAGAAGGGTTAGAAGGAGATGTTGCGTCATTTTTCTTAACAGTTACATCGATAATTGCGTCGACTTCTTCTGATCCAGTTTTGGAATCCACACATTTTACGCTAGGATCAAACAAACTTTCTGGATCACTGTCCACACAAAGGGTTAGCTTCACGGTTGCCACTTTGTTTTTCTTGTCGTCAAGTTTCGCGTCAATTTTCTGCGAACTAGGTCCGCCATTTTGCTTGAAATAAACGATCTTTAAATCTTTACTAACCAATTGTAAATCGAAGATAAACTCACATTGATCGCTAAGTTTTAACCCTTGAATTTCGAAGTTAGTATTTTTTAAACTGAATTCTCCAATTTTATCCTTGATATCTTGAGGTTTGCAATTTGCGGCTGATTTCTCTGCGTTTTTTAAATTTAATTTCAAAACGGCTCCGGCTGCAAAAGCGCGTTTCTTCTCCACTTCTACTGTTTTTTTAAAAGGAAATTTATCTGCATCAAATTTTAATCCAACCGAAGCTAAGTTAGATTGTGGGCCCTGGCTTTCGTCTAATGACCTAGTAATTTTGCAAGAACTAAATCCCAAGACTACCAAAACTGTTGGAATGTACTTTTTCATAGTCAATTTTCCTTTCATCGTTTCCATTTATGTTGACACTTATAGTAATAAATGCAAACAATATGCCACGTTATTCGCATCGCAAAATGGCTCAACTACCTGACATCATTGCGTTAAATCGACGAATTAATTTAACCTGTAAAATGCCTAGACAGTTTAAACTGGCGCCGTCCAAACTTTTAACAGTTAGACATTCAAGTTTTAATATTTAATCCGATAAGAACAAAGGAAGATTCAATTGAGGATTATTATATGATGTTAACCGTACAAATTTCACACGAAGCAGACCTTGACCTTGTCCAATTATCTGGGCCAATTAATGAAGAGTCTGAGGTTCATTTAAAAAATTTACTGACTCAGGCCGGTAAAAACGTATCTATAAATTTTGCGCAAGTGACTAACGTAAATTCGTGCGGGGTTCGCAGCTGGATCAATTTCATCCGCGATTTTCAAAAAGATCGCACCGTAAGTTTTGAACAGTGCACGCCTGAGATCATAAATCAAATAAATATGATTCCAAATTTTCGCGGCGCTGCCGTTATTCTGTCCGCATTTGGCGACTACACCTGCGCTAAATGCAACAACAAAGCCCATGTTCTCCTTAAAAAAGGTGAGAAACTTCCACAAACTGTAGATGCCGCACCCACAATTGCTTGTGATAAATGTAACAACACCATGGAACTTGACGAATTAGAAGAAGAGTATTTTGCTTTTGTCGAAGCTGCCTAAAAAGGTCATTTATGAATGAAGTATTAAAACTCGATAACGACGCACTTATTTTAGAAAAATTTAAGGTGCATGAACATTTTAGTAAATGCCTGCTTGATGCGTACGCCATTATTAACAATGAGGGCCGGGTACTAAAATGCAACGCTTTGCTATCTCAAATTACCGGAATGACAACCAAGCAAATTGTTCGCGCTACTAATATTAATGATGTAATGGATTTTCAATTGGGGGATCACCCGCTACATATTGGCAAAATCCTAGAGCACAAAGAGCCGGCCCGAATCGACGAAATTAAAGTTGTGAGTTTTACCGGTCGCGAAGCGACGTGCATTTTGGGGATTTTTCCTTTTATCGAAAATAATATTGTTATTGGAACTTTTATTTTAATGCGAGATGTAACCGCAGAAACCCAGCTCCAAGATAAGTATAAAGACAAGGCTACGCAATCCATTACCGACCGCTTAACTGGGCTGTATAATCGCGGCTATTTTGACGATTACTTATTGACCCAAGAAAAACAACTGCTCCAACTCCCAGCGAATTCTGAACATCGAAAAATGTCGCTGGTAATTTTTGATATCGATTTTTTCAAAAAAATAAATGATGTTCACGGCCATTTAGCTGGTGATTTTATAATTAAACATGTGTCGAAAATTTTATTCACCTCGTTTCGCAAAACCGATATTATCTGTCGGTACGGTGGCGAAGAATTCTTGGTTATTCTACCTGCGAGTCATTTTGGTGGAACGGCAGTTGCAGCAGACAAAGCGCGTAAAAACATCGAAAGCTATGTTTTCGAATTTGACAATAAAATTATTCCAGTCACAATTAGCGCCGGCGTAGCCCAAGTTCTTGTTGGTTCAGAAACAACAAAAGATACCATAGGCAGGGCTGATGCGGCCCTCTACCACTCAAAACATAACGGCAGAAATCGCGTAAGTATTCATGACGGCGAAACAATTTCCGGCGGTGAAGATATTATTTTAAAGTTTGCCCAAGCACAGAAAGCTGCCTGATTTAAACCCGATGCTCCGGATACCTTCCAAAAAGAACCGTGTCTTGAGTTTTGTCACATTGAACTTTTTCGCCGGCTAAAAAACGGTCTGCTAATTCTTCCAAATAAGTATTGGTAATTTGTCCTCGAGCCTGGATTTTTTTGCCGCCACTTTCAAAATTTGCCCAATCTATGGGCAAAAACGTATTGCCATCAGCAAAGTACTCACTAAAATAATCATCGATAAAATCAATTAACAAAAAATAACTATCCGTAACAGATAGGTCCTGCTCGGTTGTTAAAATTCTTGCCTCTACAGGATAATTAAATGACTTTAATTGATTTCGCAAAGTAACTTTAAGCTCAACGTATTCTTGTTTAGCTTTTACTTGAATTTCAAAAAAACGATCTTCTAAAAACGGCCGATGTTTAGTTTCGAGAAGTTCGGTCGATTCAGCTGGAAGGACACTGATGGCTTGATAAATATCGTTTTCTAAATTTTTATCTTTCATACTCACTCCTTAATATAAAACTTTCAAGTTTCTGCTATAAAATAGGTCACAAATTCCTGAAGTATCGAAAAATCTTCGGCCGAGCTTAAAGTTCTAAAAATATACCGTTGTCTGTCGTTTGGGTTTTTTTCTACCAAAACTGAAGGAAAGCGATTAAACAATGCTTTTAAAACTTCGCAGGTTTCAAAACCATAAATAGAAAGTAACTGGCAATCGATATAATTTAGCATCTCTCCATGCCTTCGGTAATAAAGCAAATTTTCAATTTTTAGAGCATGTTCAATGTAATGTTTTGCTATGTGCTGGACAATCTGTCGCCTTAAAACATCAACTTCTCGAATTGTATTCTGAAAAATTTCTTTGGGGCTCGTGGATAATAAAATTTCGGCCGCGAGCGCAAGGTCTCCTCCCGAAACCTTTTCCAAAGAAAAATTAATCATACTGCGCGCTCTATCTAGGATCGCTTGCAGACCATGCAGATTTTCTGGTGCCACACGGCAAGCACTGGCAAGCATGTTTGAAAAATAAAGTAAATTCCTTCTCAAATCTTGGACTTTAATGAGATCAGAATGCTTTTCGATATATTCAAAAACCAATTCTAAAAAAAACGTCTGAGAAGTTTTAGTTACGATAGTTGCCGAAGTTTTTGGAAAACCAACGTTCGGAAATCGCAGATTTAATTCACTGGGATTCCAAACCTGCAGGCTGTCTTCATAAGGCACAAAACCGTATTCTCCAAGGCGGCTATTGCGAAATTGCGCAGCCAAGGATTTTTGTTCGAGCGGAGGCACATAGGTCGCATGGCTTAAAAGTGAAACCGCATATGCCACATCAAGTCCAAGCAACCCTTCGACTAATCCATCCAAAATTTCTTCGACTTCTGGGTCATCAGATTTCACTTTGTAAAAAAGTTCTTCGCCGGGAAAAGGTGTTAGCTGATCTTGTTCCACGTCGTTCATTTTATCATAAAATTCTCGCTCGACAGTTTCAACTTGGCCGTCGAGTAAACCGAGCTGATATTCTTCGTCCAAATTTTTAAAGGTTTGTGCAAGAAAGGTATTGCTTACAGACTTTAAAATACTCAAAAAGGACAGGGAACTTTCAAGCAACAACTCGCCATCCTCCGACCAAGCTTCAAGATCAAATAAAGTCGTCATTTGCTCTGTGGAAACAAGCGGTAGAATTTCAAGCGAGTCTTCATAACCGCGTTTTTTCAAGGCCTTAAATAATTCCAAGGGTTCTACTGCTTGAATAAGTTCTTTACTATTATCTAGTTGCATAATCTGCTGAAGATCAACTAACGATTCTGTTGCCTTTACAGATTTTGCGGAGAAAATATTTAAACCAGCATCTAATGCGTTGATCTTCCGCATGCTTGTAACAGACAGAATATCGTTAGTTGGAGTTGAACTGTTTACGATTGCGCTACTCATAATCACCTCGAATCCTTTGGATTGTACATCAATTAACACTATTGAGATTCGATTTCAATCGATGATAAGCTTAAGGGTATAAGAGGTAAGCTAAAAATATGCTTGGGATAAATCTCACATCCAGCGCAAAGGTGGTAAGTTCCATTATTCCGCTTGCGAAAAAATCAACATTCTTGAGATGTTATGCGGAAATTCAGGAAGATTTAATCAGCTTGGAAAAAAACCTCGGGTTATTTCTTCAAACCGAAACAAAAACTGCTGCGTCGATAAGTGCTCATATTTTTGCCCAAGGCGGCAAACGAGTTAGACCGGCTTTGTATTATATGTCATGCCTTGCCTTGAATTTTAGAGGTGCCTTTTTGCACTCGATGGCCGTTGTGCCTGAGTACATCCATGCGGCAAGTCTTTTGCACGACGATGTGGTGGACGATAGCACTTTAAGACGAGGAAAACCCGCAGCCAGGAAGATCTGGGGTGATGAGTCGAGTGTTTTGACTGGAGACTTAATTTACGCCCGTGCTAGCGAATTAATGGCTCAGACTGGAAATTTAAAAATCGTCGAAGGCTTCGCTCAAACGGTTCGAAAAATGAGTGAGGGTGAACTTATTCAGCTGGAGAATATTTTTAATGCGCAGATTGAAAAAGCTCTGTATTTAAAAATTATCGAATATAAAACCGCAATTTTACTTGCAAGATCTTGCGAGGCGGCGGCATTTTTGGCCAATCGCGATGATCTAAGTACTTATTTTTATGAATTTGGTTTGAACGTAGGGTTGGCGTATCAAATTATAGATGATGCGATTGATATGAGCCAAAGTGGACACTTGACTGGCAAAAAAGCTTATTCCGATTTAAATGAAGGCAAATTCACACTGCCGTTGCTTATTTTACGCGAGAAAATTTCGGCCAACGATTGGCAAGATTTTACGGAAGTTTTTATTGCTGAAATAAAAAACATTTCTTTGGTGCAAAATACCTCCGAAAAAATCCATGCTAAAATTATCGAGCACAATTGTATCGAAGAAACTCTCAACCACGCACAGGTTTATACGGATCGCGCTTTACGAGCACTGCTTGATCTCGAAGCACGAGGATTAAATGTAAATTTACTGCGCGAGTGTTGTCGGATGTTGCTCGATCGCACTCATTAACGTTCGAACCACCGAGCCACTTCGACTTGTGTGAACACCTTAAAAACTGGTCTTCCGTGTGGGCAATTATGGAAAAAATCCACTGTACTTGCCTCCCTAAAAAGTTGTGCCCAGTCTTCATGAGTAAGGTGATCTCCCTTGCGAACAGCACTATGACAAGCAAACGTCGAAAATATTTGATGCACTGCATTACTAGAACTTGGCTCGGCATTAGAAATTAAAGCTAGGTCGGTAAATAGCTTGGGAAGTGAAGCATTCATTAAAATAACCGGTAAATTTCTAATTTCCAAATGATTGCCCGGCATTTTTTCAAACTGGAACCCAAAGGTTTTTAGCTCAGCGGCTTTGGTCATTAATATTTCTATAATGGATTCATCCAGTTCAATTTCCTCTGGGATTAAAAGCTTCTGGGATTTATTGAAATAATCGGGTTGTCCTACCAGTCGTTCATAGAGTACCCGCTCATGAAATGCGTGCTGGTCTAGTACGAGTAATTTATCCGAGCTTAACGACACAAATTGATAACAAGCAGCGAAATCACCGAGTATTTTAGCTTGTTGCCAGTCAATAATTTCTGTTGGAGAAACACTCTGGGGCAGATTTTCTTGAAATTCATCGAAAATCTGAGCCGGTGCTTTTTGGCTGAAGTCGGCTGTTTGGATGCGGATTTTTGGTGGCTGAAACGAGTGCGAACCCGCCGAAGCAAACACACTTGCCTGGGTGTTTTGAGCCGTGGCGGGATTGGCAAAAATCTGTGTTAAATTTCCTGCCTGGACACTATTTGTCCAGTCTCCTTGCCTTAGGCCCGAGCGCACTGCTTCCACAATCAAATGGTTGACTTCGGCAGTATATTGAAACCGCACTTGAGTCTTGGCTGGATGGACATTTACGTCTAAGGTTGCAGGCGGCACACGGATATCCAATACCACAAACGGGAACCTACCCGGCAATAAATGCGAATGATAACCTCTCAAAATCGCTGCACGTAGGTTCCGGTCGATAATAACCCGTTGATTTACAAGTGTATAAATATCTTTGCCGGTGGATTTCTCGACTCCAGGTCGCGAAATAAATCCCATAACACTGCCGTACGAGGATTCGGATTTTACCGCCACAAGATTTTTGGCGAAGTCTTTGTCAAAAAGTTCACCAATACGATTGTTTAAGTTCCTGGCAAGGTCATCGGAGTGAGTTTTCTCGACATAAATAAGATCACGGTCGTTTTGGGACAAACGCATTTCAACATCTGGATGGCTTAAGGCAAGCTGTAAAACTATTTCTTTACAGGCTTGGGTTTCGGCACCGTCGGATTTTAAAAACTGGGCGCGAGCCGGAGTATTGAAAAAAAGTTCGCGACAGATAACTGTCGTACCGGTTTTCCGGGTTGTGGAAGATACGGAGATATCTTGATTCTGGCATTTTAAAACGGACGCGTTTTCGGCGTTTTCTTGCTTTGAAATGATGGAAAACTGAGAAACCGCCGCAATAGCAGCCAGAGCTTCTCCACGAAAGCCGTGGGTACCAAGGGAAAAAAGCTCTTCAAAGGCTGCTATTTTACTCGTGGCATGACGCCTTATGGACAGCACCAAGTCGGCCTCAGACATACCGTTGCCATCGTCTGCAACCGATATAAACGACTTGCCACCGTTTTCAATTTGAATATGAATTTGGCGAGCTCCGGCATCAATTGCGTTCTCTATGAGCTCTTTTATTAAGCTTGCTGGTCGCTCGACAACTTCGCCGGCGGCAATCTTATCGATTAAATGTTCTGGTAAAACAAAAATAGATGGCATATGTAACCTTGAGTCGTATTAACAAAAAAATAAAAACATTTAGAGCGTGACAATGCAATCGATATTTATCAAAAGTGCCGCAACACCAGACCAATTTGTCAAACCTGACATGGCTAAAAAAGATGTCATTTTTGTGGGTCGATCTAACAGTGGAAAGTCTAGTTTGCTCAGTGCCTTGGCCCAAAAGAGAAATTTGGCTATTAGTTCGTCAATGCCTGGAAGGACTCAGCTTGTGAATTTTTTCCAGGTTGGAAAACACAATATTTTTATCGACTTGCCTGGTTATGGTTACTCTGCAATTTCTGATAAAATTCGCAAAAATTGGCAAGAACTTATCGGTAGCGTTTTGCAAAGAGTTTCAATTGAAAAAGTTATTTTTCTGATCGATGCGCGAAGAGTTCTAGATGGGGTAGATCCAGAGGATAAAGAAATCTTTGAATTTTTAAGTCCTCATCCTGTTTTGATTGCTCTGACAAAGTCGGATAAACTTAACCGCACTGATGCTCTAAAAGCCCAGGCTTCTGCAAGTTCTTCATTCGGGTTGAATTCAAATGATGTCATATTAATTTCAAGCTTAAAAAAAACGGGCGTGGATATTCTCCAGAAAAAGCTGTTATTGCACTGAGTTTTCTCTGGCGCGAAATGATAAAAATGACTGCGTTGACTTCAAAAAACCCTCCTTGCCGTGTGGGTAGCACTGTCTTCGTCGGGTTTTTCTCGTCGCTTTGTCCTTTTTTTTATTTAGCGCCAGCTCAGTTTTCGAATTTCGCGCTAGAGTATAAACGTATTGTTTAATTTTTAAGTTATTTTGTACAAAACAAATCGCTAAAAACTCGATGTGATAGAGTTTAACGTCATTACCGAAAGAGACAGTGACTATCGCCTCAGTCCAACAACTTCCAGGCTGTCATACTCAAGCCAAGACTCAATATGCCTTGATGGATAGACTCGTGAGCGCATCGAAGTATATTTGAAAGTCAACGAATATGACCTTTCTGATTCAACTCATTTTGTAGGTATTAAGAAACTTGCAGTGAACGGTTAAAGCCAAAACTTCCAAGGTTAAAAATTAAAGAGCTGATTTAGATTTTAAGAAAAGTTCCGTATTTTATTCGCCCAAGTACATTTTTATACTATCTAAAATAACAGCGGGAATTGAATTTCGTATGGTTAAGTCTTTCATTAATCTTTTTGCAATTCCTCGCAGCGCAGCTTTGGCTATATTTTCTTGCAGAGATATTCTCAAAAGATATTTGAGAGATAAATTTCTCATATCGTGATTTTTTTCATTTTCCGCATGAAAAGCCACTGCATCTAGTATGATGTTGGCTAGTAAATCTTCTTTGTCTTCCAATTTATCTCGGAATTGCATCAATGAAGCAAGATGAGATGCGGTATCAATACTTTCCATCCATATTCCAAATTCATCGCTTTTTTCATTAAATATTTCGTGTGCATTTACGGGTAAAAAGTAGCCAGCCAAAAGAATTGCTTTAATGTAAACTGAATCACTGTGCACGGATAGTTCTGCAAAGTGACCATAATGAGAAAAGCATACGTTTCCTATAAATGCAACTTCCTTCAAAAGTTCCGGTGACAAATGGTGGACTTCGAAATTACTGCGTACAACAAAATCGTCGATAATCTTACGGAAAGATTTGCTGGGTCTAGAATCTACTGTGGCGACTCTGTGATCTCGAAGGGCCGACGCCAGTTGACTTTCAAAGAAAATTCGATTTCCATCGTTTGTAGGTAAAGCCTGAATTGGATAATATTTGTCTAAAAGATCGAAAACACTATTAGAATGTGCCGAATGGGCAAGTTCTTGAATTATTGTTGTCGCAAATTTTTTATAAGCCATTGCACCTGGTGTCTTTACAAGTTTTTCAGGAACTTCTTTATCGAAATCTTCTAAAAAATCAGCGAAATCAATTGTATCGTTGCGCCTATAGGGTATCAACTGGCCTTGAACATAATGTCTACGGAGAAAGGCCTGAATCTCCACGTCTTTATCCACTAGCTGTGAACTTTGGACGAGTGCATTAAGATTATTGATTATTCCAATATTGCCAGCACTATATTCACCAAACCACTCGAATTCATTAAAATCCAACAGGCTAAACAAATGATCGCGAAGATTGTCAACACTGATATTTGTTCGGTCTACCCCTGTTTCATAGGTTCCAGGTGTGAAGTTATCCAATATTTGAATGGCATTTTCAATCAACGGCACTCTATAATTTCCAAGAGGTTCTGTTGACGCCAAATGAAGATGATCAAGTACTTCAAGAAACTGTGACCTTCGGGCACGAGAAAAGCCTCTTCGCGATGATGAATAATCATTTAACAGCTGTGTGAAAGCTTCAAAATAACGAGGATCGGCGTCGGCATCTATCGACTCTTTTGCAAAATGGCCTGCAAGGGCATATAGTAGCGCTTGGTCGGCATCAACTCTCATTTTGGGGAATTCTATTCGATATAAAGCCATTTCGGGCTTCGTTAATTCCCTACGTATTTTGTTCGCGAAATTTTCAATTTCGCTTAACTGGGCAGGTAATTGTAAAGGTTTGGCCATCCAAAACCCCCTGTTCCAGTAACCGTTTAAAGTTATACCTGACTGAAGCCTTGAGGTTAACGCGACTTGAGTCTCATTAAGGTGCTGCACATATTCCTCTGAAAGATCCGGATTGCCTTGCGCCAGTTCAATTTGCACCCGAATAAGGTCGGCGAGATCATGGTGACCTACTTCATCAAGTAAATCCGCATAAACCAAACGCGGCTCGTTTTGATCTAAATTGGCTCGAATTGCTTTCTCAAATTCAACTTTACCCGAAAAGTTTCCGTCAAAGCGTGATTCGCAGTCCGCGGTTGAAGCGTCGGCTGGATTAGAACCAACGATTGTTACTAGCAGCGAAAGTAGTAATAGACAGACTTTTTTTGAACACAATTGCACGATTAAACCTCTATATTTTGCAATGGGTGTAACACATATTTAAGGTTAACAGCTACTGAAAAGTGGTTAAAAGTTAAGGCAGTTCTTTATCGGTAAAAAAGTATTGAAGAAGCCAATCTTGGATGAGGCTCGGTTTGCCGCTGCTAATATCCACATTGAAATAATGCAACTCACCGTCCGCATGGACTTTTTTCTGGTCTTCACTCAAAACTTTAAAAGCCACTTCGATTTCTGATCCCGCAATCCGTGAAACATAAGACTGCTGACGAATGTGAACCAACCCTTTAACCGGACGGTGATAATTTATGACGGTGCGTTTGAGGTAAAATCCAATACCTTTTTCCATAAGTTGGGCCATGGTGATCCCCGATTTATCTTCTAAAATAAACAAACGCGAACTCCCTACTATGTCGACATAATGCGATGCACTTAAGTGCCCGTAGGAGTCAAGATCGCTAAATCGCACACGCACAAGGCCGTCGTAAACGATAGGGATTCTATTTTCGGTCATACATTTGTTCCTTCATACCTCTGCCAAATCAGGTAACGGTCATACTGTCAGAAAAACAACCGTAAGTAAAATATCATTACATTCTGCGATCGAATGAAAACTTTCAAAAGCAGAAATATAGCCGGCCGCAGTCACAGATGATGTGGCTACTTTGTTTTTTACAGTTCCTTTAAAACCCGCGGCGGTTTTTTCGATATTTAAAACTTCAGCATCCTGGAATCCAAAAAATGTTTTACCTAAAACAAACTGTGCTTTAAAAAGAGCTTCTTTAACCGTAAAAATCAGCGCTTTTTCCCATCCTTCGGTAAATTTTTGATTTTCTTCAACTGTCATGAACTTTTCAGCCAAATGACTCTTAAATCCTGCTAGGGATTCCAAATCAACTCCCAAGCTTAAGATCTTTTTACTTTTACTTATTACGGCACAAATATGCCCATTTTTATGCGCCAAAGACCCCTTCAAACCCTCCGGCCATCTGGGCTCCGAACTCGGTGTCCACGGCATATTATATCCGCAAATCTCTTTGACAAGCCAACGTGTGCGCAGAAATTCTATCTGTCGTTTTTCAGATTTGAACGTTTGAAAGTACGCCCGCTGTTGATCGGAAAGATTATGTTCAAGTTCCGACAAGTCGAGTGTTACTTCTTCGGAAAGAATAACTACCGAATATAAATCTTTGTCCAATTTGCAGAGACCCACAAAAAATCTTTCCCATAAATTTACATTCCGTTGATTTGAACTATCAAACCCAGTACCCTTACACAGTATGTCACTTTTAAGTTTGAGTCCTGGTACTATTGTTGTGTCGATACTCTTTTCGGCGCTCGGAATGGCTTATTTTGTTTACGGCAAAAAACAATCGGATTTCAATTTTATGCTGAGCGGCGTTTTGTTGATGATATACACATATTTCATGCAGTCCATTCTATGGTCGATAATAATCGGAGTTGTACTTGCGTCACTTCCCAAGATACTTAATCGTTTTTAATTGGCCTTTTAGATCCCTACTTATCAATCTTCCAATTGCTTAATTATAGACTGTCCAAAAACTCTTGCCAAATTGGTTTATTATGAAGTAAGTTCTACAACTAGTTTTAATTTTTCCAAAAGGATTAATCGTGCACGGATCGAGACATCGCAGAAAACATGCTAAAGGCCGACGAAAAGTCGGAAGTAAAAAACGCCGAATGATGACAAAACGAAAGTCGCTTCGAACGGTTTAATTTCTCATCTTATTTTTTTTAGAACGTCAAAGAATAAATTTTCGGCAACGATGAATTTATTCTTTGACTTTTGTATTGCCCTCCTCTTACAATTTCCATAGATAAACAAAAGATCAAATGAAAAGTTAACAATAGGTTTTTCTGGTAAATGATTTGCCATGAGACCGTTTTTGCGCAGTTGAAACACGCCAAGGAAGGAGTGCTATCATGATGCTGACGTTTTATCTTGCATTTGAGAAAATCGTTGAGAAGTGGCCCGGTTCGTCGACACTGTCACTTTGTCAGATTTCCGATTTGACAAAATCAAGTGTGGCCCGCACTGTGGACGCCATTTCAGCTTCGCTAAATCGCGAATTTGATGTGAACGAATCGATCACTATGCAAGAAGCAAAGGCCGCAGCGGCATCTTTAAAAGATCGCTTGTCTTCTCAACTTGATGCACGTGACCGCAAACAATTATTAGACCGTGACGCCGCTGTTCGAGCTTACAAAATGGCCCGAGAGAAAGTTCGCAGTTTTCTTATGCAAAAAGACTATCGCACGGCCTATCGCACATTGGTTTACGTGATGGGACAGCATGATAAAAATCTCCCTCACGAACAACTAATTGGCCTTTGTGGTGACTGTATTCGTTACGGATCACGCACAGATACTAGCCTTGCCGAACTTGGAACGTGGCTACGCAAAGCGGTAAATTCCGCCGTGCAGTCAGGCCGACCAGAAGCTATCGAAGACGCTTTGGATTTTCTGGATACTTATCGTGAAGTTTTTTCAGCTGACAAAAATGGTACAGGAAGTAAGATTGTAACCAGTGCTCTGGCTGCGTTAACTCTACCTGTCGGAGACATCTATTTACCTTAAGTGAACGTAGGACATTTTACCGTTGCAAAAAAACAAGCCGAAAACCCAATTAAAATCCAAGAAATCACCAAACACAAAACTTAAAACCACACCTAGAAAGCCAAAAAAGAGACCGGCGCAAAGTGTTCTTCCCAAGCCATTAGGTTTGGAAGAATGTTATAAAGTTTGCTCTCTAGATCAATTAAAAATTTCCACCACTAAAACCCGTGAAGAAACACACGATATTATTTCGCAAGACCGTGCCGTAAGAGCGATTAACTTAGGTCTAAGCATTAGAAAACCTGGGTACAATATTTATGTTGCAGGGATTCCGGGCACCGGAAAAACCAGCGTTATAAAAACGTTTCTTGAAAAATGGTCCCTCGACGCACCCATTCCACAAGACTGGGTGTATGTCTATGATTTTGAAACGCCGGAAGCCCCCCGTGCGATTAGCTTGAACCCTGGCGAAGGACGTAAGCTTAAAAAACGCATGGAGGGTTTTGTAAAGATTCTGAAAACTGAAATCCCTTCCGCATTGCAAAGTGAAGATTACGAAAACGCGGTCAACGCTTACCTTTCGGCATCGAATGATCGAAAAACCAAACTGTTCAACGACCTGGAAAAAAAGGCGAGGAACTTAGACTTCCAAATAAAATCCACTCGGATGGGTATCGAAACCATTCCCGTGGTGGATGGCAGACCACTTTCAGAAAAAGACTATTTAAAATTAAACGACGTGCAGCGCGAACATATTGAAGAGCAACGTTCTGAAATCGAACCTGAAGTTCTTGATTTTGCCAGAAGAGTACGCGCAATCGAGCTCGAAACACGCGAATACGTGGAAAAACTTCGCAGTGAGCTAGGCCGCCAGGTTACAAGTCAGCATCTTGATTCGGTCATCGAAGAAAACAAAGAAAACCCAGAAGTTGTTAAATATCTTGAACAAGTGCGCTCGGATATTTTGGAAAATTTACTCGATTTCGTCGAACAAGAAGATACACCCCCAAATGAGCAACCGCCCGTTCAACAATCGGAGTACGATTGGAACGAGGAGCGCGATAAATTTCGGAAATATGCGATTAATGTTTTTGTCGACCAGACTCATGCCAAAGGTGCGCCAGTAATTATTGAATCCAATCCGACATATTACAATCTTTTTGGAAAAATCGAAAAAAACGTCGAACATGGTATGTACTTAACCGATTTTACGCTGATCAAAGCCGGGGCGATTCACAAGGCATCCGGCGGTTACTTGGTGATAAACGCAACCGATGTATTTAAAACAGGACCTATTTGGGAAACTTTAAAGCGAGTTTTAAAAAATCGACTGGGTTTTATTGAGGATATGGGAGAACAGTATAGCCTTTTACCAACCAGCGGCCTTCGCCCAACGCCAATTCCTCTGGATGTAAAGGTTATTTTAATTGGTAGTGATGAAATTTACCGAGTGCTGTTTGATATCGACGAAGAATTTCAGAAGATATTTAAAATTAAAGCCGAATTCGACTACAAAACCGAACGCAGCAAACCTAACATCGACAGCTACGTGGATTTTGTAGCCACTCGAGTCGGTGTAGAGAATCTTTTGCAATTCGATAAATCAGGTGTTTCGTCGATCATTGAGTACAGTTCGCGACTTGTAGAAGATCAAAGGCACTTGTCAACTCAGTTTGGAGAACTTAAAGACGTTATTATTGAAGCCGATTTTGTGGCCCGCGAAAAAGGCAGCAAAATAGTAAAGCGCGAGCATGTGGACGAGGCGTTGGATCAAAAATTTTATCGGGTCAATTTATACGAAGAACATCTTTTGGAAAGTGTTTCCAATAAGGACATTATTTTAGATTTCTCCGGCGCCAAAATCGGTCAAGTAAATGGTCTGGCGGTTTATGATTTCGGGGATTATTCGTTTGGAAAAGTTTCCCGGGTAACATGTACCGTAAGTGCCTCCAGTGACGGCATATTTAACCTTGAGCGTGCCGCAAAACTTTCCGGAAAGATTCACGATAAAGGTATGTATATTTTAAATGCCTTTCTCAATGCGCTGCTCGCAAGAGAGCGCGGACTGGGAATTTCAGCAAGTGTGTGTTTTGAGCAGTCTTATGGAATTATCGATGGAGACTCGGCGACGATTACCGAGGCCGTAGCGATTTTAAGCGCAATGGCAAAAATTCCCATCAAGCAAAATCTTGCGATGACAGGATCTTTGAGTCAGTTTGGCGAGGTCCAGCCGATTGGTGGAGTGAATGAAAAAATCGAAGGTTTTTTTCGCACGGTGCAAAAAGTCGGAAATGAAAATGAATATAGTGTTTTAATTCCACACCAAAACACCGAAAATCTTATGCTCCACAGAACTGTCCAAGACGCTATCCGGAGTGGCTATCTAAAAATTTATCCGGTAGCAACTTTTGCGCAGGTTTTTGAATTGGCCACAGGGGTTCCATTTGGCGCCGAAACCATTTATGACGAAGACTTTATTCCGGATTCCGCTTTGGATATAATTCGGCATCGATTGGAAAATATGCACCAGCGACGCAGGGAACTTAATCGCGCAGATAACCATCACGTTATGGCCAAGAAAAATTGACCGATCGTAGGCTGTTTAGTCGATTTCTGCAAGAAGTCCGCAAGTATTTTTATGCCAGAAATTTTGACGAAACTTTTACGCCGATTCTGGTCGATGCTCCGGGCGTCGAAGTGCACTTGCAGTATTTTAAAACTCAATTCGGGCGTTTAAAAAAAGACCTTTTCTTAAGGTCGAGCCCGGAACTTGCGATGAAAACCCTAATTTTTCAGGGCGAAAAGAATTTATTTCAGATAAGTCCGTGCTTTAGAAATGGCGGAGCACATTCGGATGAAACGGGCCCTTGGCACCGACCGGAATTTTTGATGCTCGAATATTATCAGAATTCGGTGAGCTACAAAGAGTTTATCGCTGGATTTGTTAACCTTGTAAAATTATTAGACCAAGAATTCTTAAAAGTATTTCAAGTAGAGGTTTCTACATTTTCGGTTTTTGAGCTTTTCAAGGACATTGCCGGCATTGAATTAATCGACAACGATCCAGATCTGGCGAAAAAAGCCGCGGCGAAAAATGAAATATCTGTAAACAAAGACGATGATTTTGAAACAGCTTATTTTAAAATTATGCTCGACAAACTCGAGCCGTTTTTAAAAAAGCAGAAGTTCGCAATTTTAAACGATTATCCGCGTTCGCAAGCAATTTTGTCGAAAATCGTCAACCAACGCGCTAATAGATTTGAATGTTACCTTAACGGCGTAGAGATCTGTAATGGCTTCGATGAACTTTTAAGTGCCAGCGCTAATCGCGAAGTTATCGCCCAGGCATCTTCCTCTCGGGTGGCACTAGGATATGAATCACTGCCGGAAGACAAGCTATTTCTAGAAACCCTAGAACTGTTTGAGAAAAAAAATCCCACCGCTCAAATTTGTGGGAATGCCGTCGGTTTAGAGAGACTTTTTTCCTGCTTATTTCAGCATAAATCTCTTCAGAGCCTTATGGATTTGGGTGCAAGTTTTTAGTAAAAATAAATATCAGAGCATCGTCGCCGTTTTTATAGTACCGAGGCCGGGTAGAAGAAAGTTTAAAATTATGTTTCTCGTACAAATTTATAGCCGCTAAATTTGAAGAACTTACCTCTAGCAAAACCTTGGATCTTCTTTGAGTTACTTCATTTAGCAGAACCCCTCCAACTCCACTGCGTCGAAAGCTTGGATCGGAATATATAAAAAGAAGGTCAGAAAATTCTAAGCAATCCTGCAGGATACAAATTCCCACGGGAGAATTTTTAGAAAAGGAGAAAAAAAATTTCAAGCTCGACATCTGCGCAGTCTTCGCGATTTCATCATAAGACCAGAATAAATCACCCCAAAGGTTGCAGAAGTCTTTAACCAGACTTTGACATTCGGCTAATTCGAACATTTTCTTTTGCACTTAATTTGCACTTAATTTCTATTGGAGATGGGAATATAAACAAACGCTCTATCATATAGTCGGACAAACAGATTTTCGGATTGCACTTCCGCAGGCGCTTCCGGAGTAAGCACTGCTGGATTCTTTTTAAGCCTTGTTTCGCGAAAAAATTCAACGCTTAAGATTTGCTGCAGGATTTTCTGAGTGGATTCATCATCGGCTGTAAGAATCTTCATCCGTGTTGAAAATTCTGGAATGTCTTTTAATCGTTCTTCCACCCTTTCGCGCGCCTTGACTAGACCCCTTTTGGGAGGAGTGTAAACTGACAATCGCTGCTGCTCTTGCAGTAGTTTAATATCGCTAATAAATAAGGTCAAAGCGTCATGCCACATGGCCTGATCCATAGCTTTAAAATGTGAAATATCTGGTTGCTTTTCACGCAGGGCTTCTCGTATATAGATGTAGAGTTCAACGTGGCGCTGGGAATAGGAAATATTTTTGATGCTCACGACTAAACGGTCTTTAAATTCAAGAGCAAAAATTGTGTTCGCAAAAAAAATAAAGTGTAAATAAAAATATATAAAATTGAACAAAGAATGTTTCTTCATGCCTTCTATCTTGACAAGTTTTTTAGACTCTGTAACCCTTAAATTAACGTTAAAAATTCAAACATTTCAGGAGGGTACATGAATAAGGCAGAACTTATTGACACAGTAGCAAAGCTAACAAAATCAACGAAATCAGACACCGGAGCGATGCTCGATGCGTTTATTGATACGATTAGCAAAAACATTCGCAAAAAAGACGGCGTGAAGATCGTGGGCTTTGGCACTTTTGCCGTTTCGGATCGCAGCGCTCGCGTCGGACGCAATCCACAAACAGGAGCCGAAATCCAAATCCCAGCACGTCGCGTTCCCGTTTTTCGCCCAGGTAAAGAACTTAAAGAATCAGTCAACTAGTCGTTTATCAAACCGCGAGTCTTGTAATTTCCTGACTCCCGGTTTTCAATAGTCTTCAGCTTCTTCCAAAAAGTCCACCAACTTAAACTTCAACATATCAGCGGTTTTTACTAATTTTAAGTCCCCATCCGATTCTGATTCATCTTCTCGAGCCACTAGGTAGGTGCCGTCGTTATGCTCGTTTAAAACAATCCACATTTCTTTTTTTTCGCGGTCGTAAACTCTAAAAGGTATCATTTTATCTCCAAATATTGATTACATTACCGTATACTTTTCGAATCTATCCGGAAACTAAATTTTCCAAGTTCTAGCTGAGTTTTAGCGAAGTCGGCAAGAAAAAATTGAGCTTTATACACTTCACGTTTGTGAACTTTGGGAAAATGCGCCATTTCTTCCACGAAATTGTCTTTTCGGCTTTTCGACATATTTTCAAAAATCCTTGTTTTTAGGTCCTCAGACGCCAGTTTAAAAGCTAAAAACAATTTTTTCTCATCGACGCTAGCGATAAGTTTTTGAAGACTCCGATCATCAAGCCGCGAAAGATCTTCAAACTGAAAAGAGAATTTATCGTATAACTTTCCAAGCCATGCTTCTTTTATACGCACTGCTTCCAGCCATTTTTTTCGTGTCATTGGATCCACGGCTCCTAAAATAGCAACAAAGGTCGCAAAGCCGTTTATTTTTTTCGGAGGTTTATTTTTAGTGGAATTCAACGTCGACTTCACCTGGTTGCACATATAACAATTCACACGAATTTTGCGGGATCAAAACTAGTGGAAAAGCTTTATGAGGAATAAAAGCCGACATGCCTTTGCTTAGAATTTCTCCATTAGGAAAATGTACGGTTCCGCCGATACAAGTTAGACAACCGTAGCCATATTGTTGAACAATATTAAGCGGAATAGAAATATCCAAGATGTGAGTTTGCAAGTAATTATTTCTTGGAAAAGTCGTGATCTTATTAGTATCAACAAAACTTACTTCTGATTTTTTTTTCAGCGAGGCACCAAACTCCGGCCCGACCTGATTTTCAGGATCGATCAATGCTAGGCTTTCGTTGATATGCAGTTCTCGCTCGCTGCCATTTGCTAAATCCAGCTCCCCTGCCCTACTGTATTTTCTATTCCAATCCCACATCCGATAAGTTTTGCCGGATTTATGGGGCAAAATACGCTGCGGTTCAAAAACAATCAAACCCGGCGCGACGACGTGAGGCACACCTTCCGGGATATCAAAGTAATCGAATTTTTGCACTGGAACAAATTGCAGGTCAGCTTGAGAAAATTCTTTTTGTTCGAGTTTTTTTTGTAATTCAGCTTTAGTTTGGGACTTCGAAAACCCGAAGTAAACCCCTGCACCAGGATCCGCATCAAGAATAAGCCAAGATTCCGGCTTTCCGCATTCGTTTATTTTTAAGTGCGGATCATTGTCTCGCGGATGAACTTGCAGAGATAAAGGTGTCTCAGCATTGATGATTTTAATTAGTATCTGACAGTCCCTGTGATTTTTTTCTAAAAGAAATTTTGAAAGCATAGGCTCAGGATGTGAAGCGATAATTTCCGCTAATGTTCGCTGGGAATTTAGAAGTTTCGAAGGCATTTCCGGATCGGTGGATACCTCCCAAGACTCGCCTACTTTTTGATCGGGGTGCTTTACAATTTCCGATTTAATGCATTGCGAAATCTTCCTTCCTGCCCAGGGCGTTCGAGTCAACGAGGTAAATAGATCGGGTGCGAGAATAATCTGGTTGTCAGAAATATTTTTATCCTTCACGTTTCTTGTGTGCTCCAAAATTTGTATGCAGCAGTTCACCACCCAAAATATGGGCGTGAAGATAGGGCACCGTCTGGCCCCCGTGACCTCCGGAATTCATAACCACCCGGTAGCCTTCTTTATCAAGCTTGAGAAGGCTCGCGACTTCGCTTACGCGGGTTAAAAAATACCCAGCTTCCTCACTAGTCCATTGTTTTAAATTCGCCTTTAAATCACTTAAGGAAACGGCCCGTTTTTTAGGAATAACCAAAACATGAACCTTGGCTTGAGGTTCGATATCGTAGAAAGCCAACACATGTTCATCCTCATAAACAATACCGGCGGGAATTTCTTTTCTAATTATTTTGTCAAAAATCGTTTCCATGTTGCAGTCTCCATAACCAATCGGTTAAAGTATAGTGAATCTTTGAAAAGATATTAAGGCTTCAAATTATGTCCTATAAAAAGTTTTTTGTTGATAATGCTGTTTGTTTGCGCCGCTTTCATTGTTCTTACGACGACGAGGAGCCAAAAGTTGCGGTCACGCAAATTGTTTGTCCGGTTTGTCAGTTAAAAGTTTTCGAAGCAACCGATCATCCGGAGCTAACTCTTGCGCGGGATGAAAATTTAGTAAATACCACTCAATTCGGGCGTTTTTTAATTCGCGAGTGTCAGTATAAGGATCCTTTTAAAGGACCATCCAGCGTTCAATCTAAAGGTCCGTCTACCAGCTAAAATTTATAGCCGCCTGCAAATGTTAACTGATAAACAGTGAGTGAATGATCGCCCTCGCCTGAATACCCTTCATTAACGCTTCGAGAAGCATTTTGATAATTAAAAGCGCCAAAGATAAAGCCAGCTTTGCTTAAACTGTGCCTAAGGCCGGTGGCAAACACAAATCGGGAAAAATTGTCAAATTGCGCAAAACCTACTCCAGTCACATCTGTGTCTGGTTTTGCAGGAACATTTGGGAGACTTTCTGTGCCATAACCGACGTTGGCAGGGTAGTAACCAAACGAACCGGCTAGCACAGTTTTTTTTAAGTAGTATCTTATTCCGCCGACAAAACTATGAGTATCATGATAGTCAGTTGTTGCTGTGGCTTGGGGGGTAAAAGGTTTGACCACAGAGTTTGCCGCGCTCCATTGGGAAAACTGATACTCTCCCATTATGCCAACTTTTTGCACGATGACTTCAGTTCCTAGAGAAACTGCGCTTGGAATATAACCGACACCAGAATAATCTTTGGCTTGCTTACCTGCAATTGCTCCGCCAAGGGTCCCTTGATAGGTTTTTGTGACTGAGGTTTTATAAGTTCCAGCAAGGGTCCATTTATTTTTGGCAAATTGAAGCCTGGTCCCAATCAAAAACTGATTGAAATCACCTCCAAAGCTTGCATCTATAGTAGGCACAGAACCATCACTGGCTGCGTCCGTAACGATCAAAGTATTTTTCTCGCTGATGCGGTTTACACTTAATCCTAAAAACCACTGCTTGGTGATTTTGACCGAAGCACCAAGCCCTGCTTGATAGCCGGCAGACCCGGATTCAATGTTATAGAGTAGATAAGTCCCATCATTGACCACTGGATTTTTTTGCGGAACTTTTTCAATTTTTTGCGCGGATCCAGTACCTTTTGGAATTAAAAGCAAACCAAAACTCACACGCGAATTGGGTTTAAAGGTAAATCCTAAATCTACCGGAGGGGCGGTAACATTGATATTGACTGGGTCGTATTTTTCATTGATATGCTTATACGTGTAGTTCACTTTCAAAAAAGACACGTCGCCATAAATCTCAAAACGTTTGGAAAAAATAATATTTGCTGGATTGTAGAAAGCAGCTTCGGCGCCCCGAGTATAAACCTGTCCAGCGCCCGAACTTGATATCCCATCTATGCCTGGGTAAACAAAACTCTGGCCGAACAAAGATTGCGCTATAAGGAAAAATATAAACAAACGCTACCTACTTTTGTTATTTAATTATGACATATTTTAAATTAGCTGGACAGATTCAAGGTGAGTTAGAAAAATTAAACTGATCCGTAATAACTTTTCCACCGGGCACCAACGCGTTAGACTCACCGATTATTATCTCGTAGATGGTGTAGAATTTTTTCTGTTGCGACGCTTCTAAAAGGGCTCCGGGGGGAGATTTGTTAAAGATCACTTTGCCGGCGGAATTTTCACAGATAGCCGCCTGTCTGCGGTCGGTGTTAACGCTTGTCCCGAATTCGGCCACCAAGATGTAATTTTCTTTGCGGTCTAAAATAATTCCATTAAAACCGAGATTATTAACGACTAGATCCCAAAATTTTCGCGGCTGTTGGTAGGCTTCTTTTTCACCAATTGCTATCTCTCTACTTTTGAAATTTGCAAAATGTAAAATTGTCGTAGTCTCCTTGAGCTCAAAAATAGCATTGGCTCGAGAAACTTTAACTATTTTTTTAAGAATATTTTTTTTCAAATCCTCTTGGTTGATTTTTAAATTCCAATTCAAATCTTTTTGCGCTACAACCGCAAACAGATAACTTAAGGATTCAGGGGGTAAAATCTCTTTTGGAATGATAGATTTTCCGTCCTTTTTTGCAATAAACGCCACTTTTACGTTGCGAATAGTTTCCATTTTTTCTGCAGTTAATTCTTGCAACCAAATTTCGAGGTTTGGTCTTTCAGTTTGCGCGAACGCCTCTGGTAGATAAATTAAAAAGACGATTGCGAGCCAGTTCATATACTTTTTCTTCTTGCAATAATGTTAATAGTATCGGTAAAAACCGAACCAACAAACTTTTGTAAAAACTGAGTTAGTTGATTTGGATTTTGGAAAAATTTGCGCTGCACCGGGAAAAGCCGGGACTTGTAGTCGACGAATACTAGGGGAGGATTTTTCGCGCTGGCTGTAAGTTCATTTAATTTTTGGAGAGAAACCAGAGACTGAAATTTTCCAAAAAATAAAATATCTGCGTCTAAAAGATTAAGAATTCTTTGGATCTGCAAATCATCGGTTAATTTTTGCGACTTTAAATCTTTGAGTTGAGCGATGACCTGGGCTTTCTTACCCACAAAATACCCTGAATCGTTATAACTTTTCACTGAGCTAAAAAAAATTCCGTCTGCGGCTTTAAATAACGGTGCGAGATTTTTTAATTCACGAGCTGAAGTTGCAACAATGCGCAAATTCAAATCATTAGGTGAAGCACGAACAGTACTTCGAACCAGTGGTTTTTCCATTTTTTGAGCTGGAAGCTTTGTTATATTGATGGCGATTGCTTGTGTTGAATTGAAGAGCCGCTGAGAGGAAATTATCTCGAAAAAATATTTTTGCTTAGCGGTTTTTTCGCTTGCAATATAGAACTTTAATGATTCCAATCCGTTACTTAAAATTTTAGTCTGAAAAGGTTTTTTAAGATCTTTTATTGTCAAAGCATAACGTTTTGAGCTTGGCTCGCGAATTTTAAGTTCATGGCCGTTAGCATAAAATACTGACAAATTGCATCCAGTCGCGTTGGGCTTCTGAAACTCAATGGTTTGATCAGCTATTTGTTCAAAACTCAAATCGGTAAAAAACTCTGTCGTAGTCTTAAGATCTGCAATGACACAGTTTTGGGCGACTAATGGTGCAGCTGTCGGCTCAGGTGAAGGTTGTGGAGTCAAAATTGGCAAAGCAGCCATAGCTGGAACTGTTACAGGTAATGGAGAATTTGAAGAGACTACAGCGATAGGTACTTTAAAGTTGTCTTTTCTCCAATTTTGGACAGGAATAGTTTTGGATTTTTCGCCAGCTTTCTTTTCGATCACAGCCGACTTTTTTGCATCTACCAAATAGGATTCAGCACCCGCATTAATGGTTAGTTTATAGGGTGATTCTTTAAGAATCTTCGCTTTAACAGTACCCGATGAAAGATTTACAATAATGTGAAAATCGTTTTGGAATGAAACGGCTTTCACAGAAGCGACGGTTTCTTCACCGAATTCGACCAGGCGATTTTTAGTAAATTCTATAACTGCTGAGCTTTGAGTTGCCACGGCCACTTCATCACCGGGATGTATTGAAGAGTAAGGCAGGGCTTCGCGCCAAGCTATATTCTCCGCATCGCGCAGAGTGACCTGTTTAGATACTTCCAAAAATTTCCCTATCGACGAAGTCCCAATGAAAAATAGCGAGTTCTCAAAAATAATCAACCCAATAATAATGGCAAACATTACTATCCAAGTTATATTTTTAAGATTTAGTTTTAAGCCGATGTTATTTTTCATGTTCATCAGGGTTGTTCGGATGAAATGAAATATGACTTAAGTTTTTTTTAACCAAGTCGATACGCAATCAATATGCAAATAGGACTATTATGAAAAATAAATTATTCAATATTTCATTTCGCGGCAAAATCATGCTTCTAATGGTTTTGTTAATCGTTGGTACTGCGGCGTCTTTAACCTACCAATCGCTTTCAAAAACCTTACCTTTCCTTGCTAAGCAAACCGAAGAAAACTTACAAATTCAAACCGAAAAGTCAGCCTTTGAAGTAAGTTATCAACTCGATGCGTGGTCTGATTTGATGGCAGTGACTATCCAGTCGTTGGATATTTTAAATTTAAAAAACCGCGATGAACAGCTCGAGCGATTACTGAATGCTTCGAAAGACTTACAAGCCATCTATATTTTTGATCCAAAAGTCCAAAACGATTCGAAAAAACTTCTTTTCTTGGCAAATACATATTCGACCAAGAGTACCGAGTTTCAGCCGAAGTCAAAAGAAATTGAACGAGCTATTTTTAACTATTATAATGACCAGCTGAAAAAAAACGAACGCACGTCAAAAGAAGTCGCTTCGATATTGGACAAGACAGGACTACCTCTTGGATTACTAGCAGTTAAGTTTAATGTTAAATCAAGTTCCCAAACTCTTTGGGTGGTCGTCAGTTTTACCCTGGATAAATTAAATCAAAAACTTCCTCGAAGTATTGCGACCAGGTCGATGATATTGGATGCTCAAGGTCGTGCTTTTTTGTCCACCGAAACCACTACCAAAGTAGACAATCGAAAACTCCAAACCAACATTCTTCTTAACCGTCATATTTCTGGTTATCTCGGAGAATTTAATGCGGCCGACGGTCAGACTTTTTTCAGTTCATTTGCCAAAATTCAACGGTATTCGAACTTAAGTGTTGTGGTTCAACGCGATGCTTTACAGTCGAAGTTAATTATTAAGAAGACTATCTTTCATTCGGTTATTTGGGGTTTACTGTTTGTGATGATCGCTTTATTTATGGCAGATCTTATGAGTCGGCATCTAACCAAAGGCCTCGGAAAAATTACCGACGCAACCCAGCATATTGCTCGCGGTGATTTTGATTTTAAGATTGCGGTGGATTCTCAAGATGAGTTGGGCGCCGTGGGTCAGGCTTTTAATTTGATGACCCGGCATGTGCAGGGGCTTTTAAAAGACCAAGTTGAAAAAATGCGTTTTGCGAAGGAACTGGAAACCGCCAAAGTGGTGCAGTCGACTTTATTTCCGAAGGGCGATATCAATACGCCCTATTTAGATGTAAGTGGTTTTTATCAACCCGCATCAGAATGCGGTGGTGATTTATGGGGACATTTTGAAATCAAACCGGGCTGCGAGGTTTTGTTTATCGCCGATGCAATGGGGCACGGAGCGCCTGCCGCATTGATGACGGCTTTAGCTTATGCGGTCAATAAAACGTTAGCGGAATTATTACAAGATGAAGGTAAAAAATCTTGGGGTCCATCGCAAATTTTAACACTATTAAATAATGTTTTGTACAGAGCTGTCGCGGGCCAGATGAGTATGACTTTTTGGATTGGAGTTTTTGATTTTCACAAAGCTAAATTAACTTTTTCTAATGCCGGTCATAATTTCCCATTTTTAATTAATTCCGACAGCAATAAGAAAACACCTTTATCTCTCGTTTTGCAAGGGTCGCCGTTAGGCATTGAAGAAGCACCCGTTTTTTCAGAAAAGACTATCTCGTTTTCGGCAAATGACCAGTTTGTTTTGTTTACAGATGGGCTTATTGAATGCACCAATCCGCAAGGAGTTGCGATTAGCCGCAAACAATTGGCGGAAAAACTAATGACATTCAAAGACACCAGTGCAAGCAACTATAAAAATAATATCGTAAGTGATGCTTACCATTATTTCTCAGGCTTTCCCGCCATCGATGATATAACTTTAGTAGTAGCCAGTGTTAAAAAACTAGCCGAGAAAACTTCAGAAGTTGAATTTTTTGAAAAGCTTGCATCGTAAACTCGGAGCGAAAGTTTTTGCAAGGCCGTTCGAAAAGGAAGAACCTGTGATAAAAGTTTATCAAACTTCCGGAGAGTAAGAACGCATCGATAGGATGTTTGATGGCCTTGACTATCGATAATACTTTTTGTGGTTCAAAGTGTTAGACTATTTGAAGATCCGGTAATTGTAAATTCTCTGAAGACTTACTAATCTGGCGGAGATCTCATATTTTTCAGTGGGAATTCCAATCTTACTTTTTTAAGAAAACGAGAGATTGCGGATAATTGCCTGGTAATTCAGATCGCACGAGAAATTTAATACCGAAGCAACTTCTCAATAGCCACCGGTTAACATGAGATGCGATTTTCTGCGCGCGGGTTAATTGATTCTAGACTTGTCAGCTATACGTCCGTTCTAATCTTTGACACTGATCTTTTCGTTGCCTTTGGGATGATCGTGATGGTCGCCTGAGTGCATTTCCCGAAAAACATTGCCAGGCGGCTTCCGTAAGCTAAGCCAGACTGCCTTGCTTTAAAAACATTAAACGGAAGTCTAGATATTGTAAAAACAACGCTAGAAAACGTAAACGCCTCGAGGTGAGGATCAGGATCACCCACAGGCCAAGGGCAACGCAAAAGCCAATGTCAAAGTTTAGGACGGACTTTGAAGCGACAAGTCTAGAAAACATCAACCCTCGCAGAAAATTGCATCAAGTGTTAGCCGGAAATTATTGGAAAGTTACATACCGAAGTTTTAACCAACTGAAAGGATTGCAGAAATTTGCTTTGCAAGTACCTGACCGCAATTAAAAATGTACGGATTTTTTACATGACAAGGTTGCATTGAATAAACTTATTATAAGGATTAAAACTGCAAAAAAACTCTTGGCAACTCAACAATAAATCAGTAGGTCTTCTTTCGGTGTTCTAAAAACAATTCATAGCCAATGGCAGCCTTAATCCGTTTGAATGTCAAAAGTCGATCGGCACTTCGAGACGTTCATCTTTTTGTAGTTAACTGGAGAAAAGTTGATTTTCAAAGCATTTATTTTTTTCATTTTAGAAAATTCCGCACTCGCAATGCCAGTGGCACAATTATTACATCCCACACCATGTTATGAGCTGATGGGTCAGGTTTCTGCCACAACTAAAGAGTCTATTTCTAAAGCTATTCCATTGATGAGTTTTGAAAAAGCCCAATCAGAAAAACTAATTTTAAAACCAGCTGAATATTTATTTGAAGATGTTTTAGGCTCAGACTTTGCAATCAAACAGTATTATAATCTTGCTGAAGCTGTTGCGAAATCAGCCTATCCTGACGACGTTGCGGTTAATTTAGGATCGGGTTTATATATTAAATATAGTTACCGACACAAATCCTACATCGTAGTCCACAATCGCGTTCTTGTTACTTTTCAAAACGAACAAAACGATTTAACCGAGGGTGCAATAAGTTATACTTTGGATAAAATTTCTACCGACGAGGGTTTTTTGCGCCTATCGGGATTGAAGCAAGGGCCATACTTGTCAGATTTTAGACTATTGCCTGGAGTACCGCTTTCGGATTTTGCGCGGTTTACTCCGTCAGTTTTAGAAACTAAGTTTGCAAAACACAGACGTGAATTTGCAGAACGTAAATTTATTGATAGTACAGAATACGAGCAGGCAGCGGTGGATTTGGCTGAAAGTCAATCGACTGATACATTAATGATCGTAAAAAAACTGAAATTTCCCAAAAGATCGTCAATAATTGTAAAGTTCAACTACAAAACAATGGAAAGGGTTGTGATTTACTACGATAAATTTAATCTTACTTATCGACTTCTAACTTATTTTACCATGAGAACCGGCAATCAGTTTTCTGCGATTTTTTATCATGGAGCTTTTGTTGACGATGAATTGTATACAAACCTCGAAAACAAATAGATCTGGTAGTCTCTGATTTTTGTCTTTCAATACCCGGCTTGTGGGGGTTAGAAATCCTGTCATGATCACAATTAAGTTGCGCCACCGAACTATTGTCTGCGTAGTTTTTACAAAATATTGTTCTTAAACTCCAAATTATAAATGCCAATCCTTCGACAATTTATTTTGACTGCAACGAGTTACAAAAAAACAAGCATTTAAACGCCATACACCTCACCAAATTGAATTTTTTTCTCTACAGGGACTGCAATAACGTCGATGGTTCCTTTGCGTGGAACCGCCGACTCAATTGTATCTGCCGACAGAGGAAATAAGTTGGCAACATTGTTGAGAGAATAATTATAGTGTTGAAAAAAATTTACAAACCAAAAAATGTCAACATTAGACCTAGCAATCGCATGGCCACCAAGTTCAAAAACTATGTAAGGACGAAATTTTTCGATTAATTGTCTACTTCCTTGCAAGATCAGGCCTTCGTATCCATCAGTATCAATTTTAATAAAGTCTACCCGATTTAATTGAGACCGAGTTACGTAACCATCTAAACTGACGGCACCTACTGAAGTCGTGTCCTTTACCAAACCGTGGTGCACTTCGTCGCGGTCTTCATTTTTAGCAAAATTTAGATTCCAGCTTGCATATGCTTTGAGATTAGCGCCAGCATTTTCCAAATCGGCAACAAATGTTTGCGTCAAAGTAATACGCGTCGCCAAAAGTGGATTTAACTCGAGATTTTTTTTTAATTTTTCACAACCAAAATAAGTTGGCTCGAAAGCAAATATTGTTGCCCGGGGACAAGCTGCTGCGAATTTTAATGACATCACTCCTGTGTTGGCTCCAACATCAAAAATAATACTGTCTTCTGCAATGAGACTAGTGGCACGAACAACATGATTTTGGAATGACCCAAACAAAAAAAGCGATAAATCTATTCCTTCACTGAGATCCAGACTTAAATTAATTCCTCGTCGATTTACAACCCGCAAGTCTCTTACCATTGCGATTTTTAAACACGCATGTAAAAAACGAGCAACCAATATTTTTATGCGAGTTATGGGAACGTGTCGATTTACTAGCCTGGTTAGAAATGATACTTTATGTAAGCTCATGTACAACGCTCAGCTCGTTACCCAGGCCCGAATCGAAGATTAGTCCCGCAAAGAGCATGTGTTAGTTCCATTTCTAAAAAACAAATTTTGACAAAAAAAATATTTCGAATCCAATTCAAAAACTCCGGTCTTTTGCAAGTAACTAACTGACTAAGCTGGTGCCAAATTAAAAAACGACAAGGCGAGGTGGTTTTTGAAGTCAACGCGGTCATTTTTATCTTTTCGCGCCAGCGACCATTTAAGTCAATTGCTAAGATAACGTGTAAGTGTGTTTTCCTCAACAATTTATAGAAATTCATGGATACTGTTTTGAAAAACCATCAGTAGGCAACAGCATCAGAGTTTATAAGTATTTTGAACGATACTTTATTACCCGCCTTAGTTAGGTTGGAGTGTTAGAAAAGGCGAGTCAACAGGGCTTAGAGACTCCTCGGGCATTGAATTATATAAGTAAGGCCGTATTCCCTCTTTTTAAATTTAAAAACCCATGTTAAGTAGGAATCTCATCAATATGGGTTTTTTTACGTGCTAAAGATATTGCACTTTTCTTTAATTTTTTTTTCTTTTTCGACGGAAGCTTCTTCCTCCAAGATAACACTTGCGGAATTAGATGCGATCGTTGCTCATGTAAGTGACATTTCAGAATTTCACCGAAATAAAGATTTGGAACAAAGGTACTATCAAGGCCTGCTAAATTACACCGGATTGAATGACACAAGATTTCCATTTAGTGTTTATAAAGCCTACTTAACCGAAATGCTAAAACTAAGCCGCACGGTTATACATTTTCATGAACTCCTATTCGCGAAGGAGGACTTAGGTGAGAAATTCTCAGTCGAATTGAATTACAATGGGAAAAATAAAATTGCTACTTTTACCCCTGCTAGGCGTCTACATGGAATTTGGAAGGGATTATTTGTAGAAGGCGAAGCGGAATGCATCGCAGGGTCCGACCTGCTGAACCTTACTCCCTTGCGATGGGCTACCGTTTTGAAAAAGATGTCACGGCTTTATTTTATTGAAGACGGCGCGAAATTTCGTGGATGGTTTTACGTTAACCCCGTTATCTCAAAAACTTCTGGCTTGATTTACCCAGGCCTAGAATTCGGATCGCAAATTTTTGCGCAGAAATTATCTGACCAGGGTCATCAGGAAATATTTTTTGAAACGTGGCTGCCTCAGATGATAAAATCCCTTCCAAGCGACTGGCAGCTGCCTTTTATCGGAGACACGAATGTTATAAACAATGCAGGAGTCCTACCTGAAATCAGGTCTTCGCTTGCTTTCAGAATGGGGCAGATTATTGGTCAAAAACAGGACTTTCGTTCTTTTGATGATAGATCTTTTTATGACAAATGGTTCATGTCAGATTTGGTCAGAGAAAGTCCCAAAAATGGGCCGGACAATCATAATGTTTTAGCTCGGTACCCCGCATCGGATTTTATTACTGATGCAAGCGCTGATCAAACTCAGAATTATTATCAGTTTAATCCTGAATGGCGCAATATTTTCTCACACGCGAAAATGGTAGATTATTTTATCGGAAAATCAGCACAGCCTTTTAATCATCTCGCTCATTTAATGCAGATTCATTACAAAGATCCTAATTTAGAAAAAGTAGTTGAAGATCGATACCTTAGACTTCATCGATGGAATAAGTGGCGCGTTTTAAAAGAATTAAAGCAACATGCTGGGTGGGGCATTTTAAAACCATCAGAGTTGGTTCTCAAATATTTTTTTACAAATCAGAATACCTTGAAAAGTTTTTTTAAAAATATTCCAACGAACAGCCAAAAATTTTCCAAAAGAAATAGATCTTTTTTTGAATTTTTTCCGATTTTTTTTAATTACGTTTTAAATAATTACGAGCTGATTGAAATGAATTTTCTTTTGAGAGACCCATTGGATGTTTTTAAAATGGCGGGTCTGCAGATACGTAGTTTTGCACATGCACGTGAGTACTTAAATTTGATAAGGCAACTTAGTTCGATTCTGCCATTGCAAAAAAACGATGAGTTGCAAAAATTTATCGATTTGACTTCAACGCATTTTTTCAAATTAAACCCTACTGTGTTTGAAGTGACATCATTACTCGATCAAATTCATAAACCGGCAATTATGGCGAATTTAATTAAGGCCACGGAACTTTATCAAAGTTTGGGAAAAGTGAGCACCGTCAGACTAAAACATGAGTTGGAGAGATTCTATCCGAGAGCCTTGAATGTCGAAATGTTTCACGGTTGCCAAGCAGCGTTGCAGTAGCCACCAGGTGGTCGATTTTTTTAATAATTTAATTTCGAATTAAGGTTGAGTCTTATAGATTAAACAGAAAAATTATTAGCCCGCGCGTGCAAGTAGCTCGAAGATCAGCGTTTCCTAACGTGCCTACGTCGACCCCGATCGCGAGATCATATGGCCCGTTTAGGCCCAATTCATAATTCATTTTCCCCGCTATTCCAGAAAAAGGAATAAGTCCGGTAGAAGTATTAAAATAATACTGTTGTGTTTCAATACCAACCCGCAAACCTCCGGTGCGATACTCAGAAAATTTCCCGACAGCGTAACCATGATCACGCCAGATTTTGTTTAATTGGGTAAATTTTCCGGTCAAACTATAAAAGATCCCGACGTCGAGAGACGTATAGAGCGACCGAAATTGTTCTTTGGCAGAGTAAGCTTGGCCTATACCGCCAGTTACAAGCCACTTTGGAGCCAGAGAACGCTCAATCCCAAACTCCGGTCCATAACCAATAAAGCTTGAATTATTTACCGCAAATCGAGACATTACCGTGCTAACGCGAAACCGAGTGACTGATTCAGTTGCCTCATCTTCAAGAGTCGGATTTTGGATCTGACAAAAGGCTAGATCCGCATAAATATAAACAAAGGGAATGAAAACAACCGAACAAATATTTTTTTTTAAAATCCTAAGCTGCATTGCGATTTCCGAGATTCTTATCGCTGATTTCTGCAGAACTAACTTGCGATTTAGCAAACATTTCTTGAATTGCAAAGCGGTGAAGTTCTTTAAAAGAAAGCGCATCTCGGCTGGGTGCGTTTTGCTTTAATATTGACATTATAAGTGCCTTTTTTTTGTCTGGCAAAAGTCTTGCTAGATTTTCAAGAATATTTTCGGGTCCAATCCATCCCGCAGCTAAATCTCTAGCAGAAAATCGCTGTAAACATTCCGCTACACGTTGAGGCGCAAGCCGAAGCAACCAACCAAGTGACGGCGTAGCGGCGACTATTTCAACTGTAGGGTCTGCAATCGAAAGGATTTCCAACTCGTCCGCGTCATTTTTTATTGCAAGCCTTAACGCTACCTTAAATTCTCGCGCAGAACTTTTTGTGTTTGGAATTTTTAGTCCTGCAAACGAGGATACGTTCTTGGAATTATAAAGGACGATGCGTTCTTTTGGTTTTAATAAAAGGGCATCGGCTCGAAGCGGAGAAAGTTTTGCGAAAACATCAGGATTTGACTTCACCCAGTCGGTGACCGTGTTCATATCAAGGTGTTCTATTGCCATTGGATTTAAGTATGACGGATCTTGCAAAAAATCGAGGTCCGTTTCGTTTTTGTCACTTAAAAAACTTGCATAGCTAGCTAAGACTGGCATTTGCATTAAAAAATTTAATTTGCGTTCAGAGGAAATTCGACGCCAAAGAAAAGCACCGTACTCGTCTTGTTCGGTCCAATAGCAATCAGCTAGCAGTGCCAGAAGGCCGGCGTCTGAAGTGTTGCGAATGGCATCTAAATCGTTACTGCTTCCTTGACTACGGGTTACTTTATAAGCGTTTGGTTCTTGTTGAAAAGTATTTGCTGAGCCATGCGTTTGTCCGCCACCGTTTTCAATTGCTTCAACCACAGACCTTAACCCGGCTTGCAAAATACGCCGTGATTCGCTGTGTATGTGCATTAAAAATGCAAATCCAATAAGGCAAAGAACAAGTAAAACTAAGCCAGCAGCACCCGCTCCGGTGGCAAATTTTTTGCTTGGTTCGGTTAGACTTTTGACCGAGAAATTATCGATTTTTTTAAGAATTGATTGGGTTTTTTCGGCCAGTTCTGCGACATTCTTCTCCAAAGTGCGGCGGTTCAAAAAGCCATCCTTAGGGATCTTTTTGCTTAAAAAATTTACATAATCGTCTGGTAGTTTTTTACTCGAAAGAGTGAGTTTTTTGGCATAAACCCTGGCGATGCTTTCGATGACTGGTTTTACTTTGGGCAACAGTTTTACGTCGGACAAAAGTAAAACAATTTCCAGAGAAGTAAATGGAAAATTATTTTCAGGTATATTTATGGAAGCTCCCTGAAGTTGAA
The DNA here is from genome assembly GCA_043757325.1 of bacterium. Lineage (GTDB taxonomy): Bacteria > Bdellovibrionota_B > Oligoflexia > Oligoflexales > RGVZ01 > JAYVPO01. The sequence continues at coordinate 26,818 of JAYVPO010000116.1, read as the reverse complement.
ATGGTGTTCCGGGTAACTTAAGTTTATCGTTGCTAAGTGATGTTTTAACGATGACTTGCGCCGCAGGATCAACTTCTCGAACCGCGCTTTGAATGATTGCGGTGATTTCGGTGCGAACCATTTGCCTGGTTTCGTTGTCACCAGCGCGTGCTACTTTGCCGATGGAAAAAAACACCGCGGTTACAAATAAAAATGTTCTGAATGTTTTTTTCAATTTATTTTAACACCCAGAGCTACTGCAAATTGTCGGCCAGATTCGTCATTGGGGAAATCACGAAGAGCAAGTGCGATAATTTCTTTTGCTCGATTTTTATCGTTTTTCATCGCGTAACTACTAGCCTCTAAAAAGCGAATGTAGGAGAAACTCGGGTACAAAGATTTGATCACGGTTATTTTTTGTAGTGCTTCATCAGGAAGTTGTTTGCTCAACAGAAGCTGCACTTCAATGACCGCTTGAACTACAATATTGGTGTCTGGAAGTGGCGCCGGACTGTTTTCAAGTTTGTTCGCGGCATTTGCGACAGTGCATTTTTCTGGGACCGCAGTTTGTTCTTTTGACAAAATCTGCTGCGGCAGTTTTAACTGCATCAATCCGTTTTTGTTTGGCACGGGTAACAGGATTACCGCTACGCCTCCTGGTCTTGTAATGGTCAAAGGCGCGTCAGGCATGGAAACCCTAGCTCCTGGAGGAACTTTTTTGGTTTCGCCGTTTTTGTAGACAACGTTTACTTCTTCATCAAATTTGATGGTTGCAGTTTGAGGACTGGTACAACTGACGATAAAAATTACGCCGTAGCAAAAAAATGGTAGTGTAAATTTTTTCATAAAACAACTTCTTCCGACCATTATAAGAGGATTTTACTTATTCAATTTTCGGAATTTATAGAACAATCTTAAACAAAATGATGTTTTTAATTGCAGTCAGTACCCGTAAATCGAGATTGGGTAGCTTTGCAATTTGCGGTGACTTCCGCTAGTTAAAGTGCTCGGTTATATATCTGCGTTGCAGCTAATAAGCCCGTAAAATAACCGCTGCTGGCTTTGCCAATTGTCAAAGAGGTTGCCCGTATTGATTAAACCATTAGTGCGGGCACCTGATCCATCTAAGTGGCTATCGATATAAGTTTTTATTGGTGTGCCATCTTAGGGCTCAATCAAATAATGCCAATAATCAACTCAAGTAAGTGCAAACAAATTATTTAAAATGCAAAGACTTACCACGGTTAAAATTAGTTACAGATTGCGCCTGAAAACCTAGTCTGCAGCGCCTTACAATTTTGAGCAATCTGAGCTGGTGTTAAAACTGAGCCGTAGACGGCGGCTTTTGCGATTGAACCAGAAAAGTAATTACCGACTGTTGGTTGTTGACCACCAATTATAAAATCGGTAGACCAATTGAAAGCGGATGTGTTATTTCCTCCCGATGCGACTAGCGTATCGTCCACGTAAATCTTTTGAGCAACACCGCTCTGAAGTGTCACTACCGCATTGTGCCAGTTGCCGTCATTGTAGGCAGAGGTGGAGCAAATAGTCTGCTGCGCAGGACTGTAAAGGTAATGACAAACATGTCCTGAAGAATCAATACTAAGTGCCCGATCATTTCCCGTACTACCGAGCGTGCCCGCACTTACGAAAGAAATAGTTTGTGATACAGATAATGATTGAAACCAAACTTCATATGTATAATTTGACAATGGAAAAACGTAGGGAATTTTCACGTAATTGTTTGTTCCGTTAAAAGTCAAACGGTATGGGCCGGAGGTTCCTGCTCCGGAAGTTGCACCATCACCGTTCCATCCAGTTGTGGCCCCGCAACCTGAAAAATTTGTCAGTGTGCCATTTAGTGCAGAAAGTGAAAGGTCAAACCAACTCGTCACCGCACAACCCAAATTAGGAAATGTGAGACCTCGGGAAGCATTTGCCGCGTCGAGGTTCAGTACTAAGCCAGCCGTAACAATATTTCCCTGGGCACTTGAACGAAATCGATCGGCGGTTGCGGCGAAATTTGTGTTTACCGTGCTGGCGGTACCAACAACTGCTCCATTTGAAGTACCATATACTCTTAGGGCTGCCGTAGATCCAGACCAGGCTTTGGTACCGGTGACAGTGGCTCCGGCCACTAAATTCGTTGCGGGTGTGGAAAATGTCGCAGGAACGGATGCGACCGAACACTCTTGTTGGCCGTTGACAAAAAGGGATAGACTGTTGCCATCAAAAATTCCTGCGATACTATTCCAAACATTATTTGAGAAAGTAGAAGTTGTTCGGCACGAGCCTCCAACACTTCCAATACCCGCATTGTAATGTGCTAAAATTTGTGTCGGTGTAAGAATAGTATTATAAAGTGCTACTTCTTGAATTGTTCCAGCAATGTATTGTGCACCTGAATTCCCAGAACCGACCATCAACGAAATAGTTTGATTGCTTATGGTCATTTGAGTAGTAAGTTTTAGAACTCCATCTATATAGACCAATGTGCCGCTAGGGACGCCGCTTTGAAATGTTGCAACGACATGGTGCCAAACATTATTGTTGACTGCCGTGCTTGTAGTTCGATCGCCTCCAATCCAGTCTTCGAAAAGTAAGCTCGACGAACTTATAAAAAGTCCAAATGCATTTTGTTTAGCAAAAATTGCTTTATAAGATCCGGCACCGTCGGTAGTTTTAAACCAAGCCTCCATTGTACCATTTGATAATTGAACTGAAGCTGAATTTCCAAAATTAACATAGCCGGTAGAACCGTTAAAAGTAGTAGAAGTATCTAATGAACCTGTAATGGCACCTGTCTGTGCAAGCGTATATCCACCTAAATATGTTCCATCTATTCCATTCGTTCCTAGGTTTTTTGCAACGGAACCAGTTGATTCTCCTAGTCGTGCATACACGACCGGAGAATCTGAAAGAACAATATCTTGGTAGGTTTTACCAATAGTTAACTCCAGCTTTCCAGGTTGGCTTTTGCTTTGTCTTAAAGTAAACCCGTTTCCAGCGCTGTCATTGCTATTTCCCAGTATTACGGTATCGCCTGAGCTCGCCGACGTTGGTTTTATCCAAGTATCGAACATCATTTTGGTGATGCCGCTTAAAGTTGAACTTCCGAAATCGACATATTCAGCACCTAAAAAAGATAACGCAAAAGGATTAGAAAACACTCCTGTTCCAGGCCACGAAATAGTGGTGGCGGTAAGACTTCCGTTGTTGGCAAAAGTTGTCAGATCATTCCAGGTTGTGGCGGCTCCAGTATTTGGTGCCGAAAGGTTAGCAAACTGGGTGTCCCAATCGCCGATTAAATTTGTTTTTACATAGGGCTGCCGCACATCGACGATCAGGTATTTGATGTCGCTTGAGGCCGAACCAGTTCCAGTAACTTTTAGCTCGTATGGCCCCCAGGCAGATGCATCAGGAGTCCAAGCCAGTATGCCGGTCGTTGTATTAAAAGTCGCGATTCCTGGCAAACTTGAGCATGCGGTTCCTGCAGCCACAGCACCATCTGGAATTTGATCAAATACACATGCATACGTAACGCCGACGTCTGTTCCGGTTGCGGTATTATTCCAGTCTAGATTTAACGTGGCGCCTTGGTCCAAATAAGTAGAAGGGAAAACTTTATTTGCAAACGTCGTCAAGACAACTTTTGGCTGAACGGTAACCGAATAATTTACGGAGGAAGTCATATGATAAGAATCTGTGCCAGTTACCGTAAACGTATAGGTGGTGCTGGAACTTGGTGCGGCCGAGGCACTTGGAGTCCAGTTTAAAATTCCGGTGGAGGTACTAAATGAGTACACTGTATTAGGAAGACTAGAACAAGCCGTGCCCGAATTGTAAGTACAAGAGTAGCTCATAGCAGCACCGTGTGAGTCGTTATCGTTCCCTGTGCTTGTTACATTCACATCAACCGGCGTAATTGCGGTGGTTGCAATCAAAGTTTGAGTTGTGGTCGAAGCTGTCAAACCTTGAGCCGATGCGGTTCCAGCAATAACTAAAAATTTTGCATTGCCAAGCGACCCTGCGCCGCCGGGTGCGGCTAATGTCAATACCGCATTATTTCCGAGGGCGTCTTTTATGGTTGATCCAGCCAAAGACAAAGCCGTTGTAGAAGTCACATCAAGGCGACTGCTGACATCTCCACTTTGAACTGTATAGGCAAAGGTTAAAGCGGTCGATCCCGAACCAGAAGTGTAGTTGACGATTTGGTTAGGGGTAGTTCCGAGGGTTAGAGTTGGAGTCGATACCGCCACTGTTACTACCTTTAAAAAAGTTACAACGATCGGTATCACAGTACCAGGTCCGTAGGTGCCATTAGTAACTGCAGAGCTTACGCCGCTAACAACCGGAAGCAGGGCGTCGATTGCAATATTGCTGTTTGCATAAAGTGAGTTCGCAGCCGCCGGAGTTGCCAAGGTCAACGTTGCATTATTTCCAGCGGTATCTTTTATGGTTCCCCCGTTTGTTGTAAGTGAAGAAGTAGCCAAGTAATCTAAGTGGGCAGTGGACTGACCCGGTGCGGTCGTAAACTGAAAAGTCAAAGAACTCGTACCAGAGCCGCTAGTATAGCTGGCCCACGGCGAGCTTCCACCGCACGCCATTTGGATTTGTGGGGTGCCTGTTACCACCATATTTGTAGAAAATCCCACGATAACAGAAACGGTGATGCCAGCACTGTATGTACCGTTTGCAGTGCTCGAAGTTACGCCCGAGACAGTTGGAGTAACCGTGTTTATAGTCAACGAAACAGCAGTCGACGCAGTGCTTACCTGCCCGGCTGGGTTTACGGCCTTGGCAGTCAGACTGTACACACCGTCTGAAAGAGAACTCGAGACGATCGACCAGGTTCCGCCAGCTGAGGCTGTAGTGGTTCCAATAAGAGTTGCGGCTTGATATAAATTTACGGTTACGCTTGCGCCTGACGTACCAGAAATTGTCGGTGTTGCATTGTTTGTCGGTGTGGTAACCGTTCCAATTACGGGAGCAGATGGCGGGACCGTTGAAACGGTGACCACCACGGAGTTTGACGCGGCACTGACGTTTCCTGCAGCGTCAGAAGCAATCGCTGTAAACGTATGGCTTCCTTCGGAAAGGGCCGTTCCGATCGCATAAGTCCAACTTGCGCCGGTGGTTGTTCCTAAAGTTGTTGAAGCGTCTTTTATGGAGATCGTCAATCCTGCTGGTCCGGTTCCGGTAAGTGAAAAAGTATTTACGGTTTTATAAGTTCCGGTTGCTGGCGTAGAAATCACTGGCGTGGCAGGAGTGGCGGTCATGATGGCAAAAGTTTTATTGGCACTTAAAGATCCTGCAGCCGTGGGTGTCGGAAGAGTCAAAGTGGCGGAGTTTCCCATCATGTCTGATATTGTCGCACTATTTGTAGCCAGTGACGTTGTGGAAACATAGTCCAGAAGGGTTGCCGAATCTCCACTTTGAACAACGTAGGTAAAAGTTGCAACGGCCCCGGTTACGGAAGTAAAGTTTGCGGTTTGATTTACTGTTCCTGTCGATAAAAGAAGCGTTGGTGTTCCGCCAGCTACAGTTACATTTTTGCTGAAAGTTATTTGAATGGGAATACTCTGTCCGGTCTTGTAACTACCGTTGGCCAAGGTCGAAGAAACTCCTAAGACGGTGGCCGGAACCGTATCGATTACAAAACTAGCATTTGCTGATAAGGAATTTGCCGCCCCCGGTGTGGCAAGAGTTAAAGTTGCAACGTTTAACATGGCGTCTTTGATAGTTCCGCCATTTAATCCAAAAGATGTGGTCGCAACGTAATCCAGTAAATTGGCCGAGTCCCCACTTTGGACTGTGTAGTTGAACACAAGGGAACTGCTACCGGATCCAGAAGAATAATTTGCATAGCGTTGGGTAGACCCAGTAGCCAGTAAAATCCGCGGGGCTCCCGTTACGTTTACCGCTTTGGTAAAAGTTGCTCGTACGTCTATTAACGTCCCGGTTGTGTAAAACCCGTTGGCTTTATTGCTATAAATATTGGTAACAGCTGGCAGGACGGCGTCGATAATAATATTTTTATTGGCTGCAAGGCGTGCCGTACTCACGAGTGCAGGCAACGTTAATAAAGCGGTATTTCCTGCGGCGTCCGAAATCGTGGCTCCACCCAAAGCAAGGCTATTTGTGGCCACATAATTTAAGTTACCAGAAGAAGTCGTATCTCCAACCTGTACGGTGTAGGAAAAATTCAAGGTATTACTTGTGGTCGTCGACGTATAAGAAGCGGTTTCGGAAGTGGTTCCAGTGGCTAGTAAAAGCGTTGGAGTACCACCTGCTACGGTTATATTTTTATCAAATGTAACTTGAATACTCATGGCTGCTCCTGCGCCGTAAGTTCCGTCGGGTTTGGTCGACGTGACGTTGATGACGTTTGCACGCACACCGTCGATAACAAGAGATTTTGTTAAAGCCAAGGCCGATGCAGATCCTGTAGCCGGCAAAGTTAAAACCGCGGGACTAGATAAAACATCAAGAATCGTTCCGCCGTTCAATGCCAGTGCCGAAGTATTTAAATAATTTAACGCAGCACTCGATTGTCCAGAAAGGACTGTGTAATTAAAAGTTAAAGTCGAAGCTCCAGATCCCGACGAATAATTAGCAACACCATTTGTTCCGGTGGTTGCAAATGTCAAAGTTGGAGAACCAGTAACAGTCACTGGACCCGAAAAATTTACAGTTATAGGTAACGTTGCACCGATGGCGTATGTTCCGTTAGCGGCAGTTGAAGACACGGAATTTACGATTGTTCCATTAATTGTAATCACAAAAATATCGGATGTTGTTTGACCTAGTCCGTTGGACGCAGTGATAGATATTTCATAAGGTTGCGAGCCACCGACGGCTGCTGCATTACTGGGAGTCCAGTTTAAAATACCGGTGGTAGCACTAAAACTAAAAGCCGTTGCCGGCAGCGCAGCACAGCTTGCCGCGCCTCCTGCTACTGCGCCGTCTACAACCGTGTCGTATTTACAAGTAAAAGACATGGTATCGCCGTCGGCATCGGTTAAGGCAGCAGAAATTTTGGGATCAACTGCTGTGATCGCAGATCCGGCGATAGCAGAAAAATTCGAAGTTGCTGCGAGAACAGGTGCTCTCACCGTATCATTTACAGTTATTGCAGTGACAAGATCAATAGCTGCGCCATCAAGTGAACATCTTGCGGTAACATTCGATGGCCAACTTGCATGACCTGTTTTGTAGCTTGGCGAACAAGAAACCTGATAGGGTCCCCCGCCCACTATGGAGCAGTTTACGGCCGCGTCAGACTGTGAAACGATGGAAAAACTAGCCACGGGAGCGACGGATTTTACAACACCCGTCGTACAAGATAAATTACCCGAAATCGTAGTACTACCTTCAGCGACAGCCCCGATTGTAAAAGCAGGAAACGAGCCGACGGCATCGGTATTTTGGGTGATTTGAGAATTGTTAGAATCAGGAACTCCCAACGTATCTGAAGCCCTTACCAAAAAAGTATAAGGCGTGTTAGCCGTTAAACCCGTAACCGAATAAGACGTCTGCGTAGATGCAACATCTGCGACGTAAACAAGACTTCCACCTGTGACCTGGTAAATATAATAGCGACTGACTGTTCCTCCGGTCGCTGCCAGCCAATTAAGTTGCATTTGAGATGTTGTAATAGCCGTATCGGGACCGATGGAGGCTAGACCTGCAAAGGATAATACTCCGACCCCGGTTCCGGTCAGTGCCAAAGACGTTTGAAAGGCCGAGTTCCCTGGAACTTCGTCGTAAGAAATTAAAATATTTCCAGACAAGGCTCCAGTCGAGTGCGGCGCAAATTGTACGGTAAGATTGCACACGGCCCCAGCTGCAAAAGGACTAGGCGTTAAGGGGCAGTTGGTCGAGACGTTGGTATAGTTAGAATCAAAGCCTGCGATAGAGTTTATGTAAATAGAATTGGTAGCAGAGTTGGTAATTGTAAATGTTTTAACCCCCGAACCCGAGTTGACGCGTAATGATCCAAAAGAATACGTAGCCGGTGAAAAAGCTATGGCAGACGTACCGAGAGAACCCGATGCGCCCGTTAGACTTACGTTTGAACTCACCGTTATGCCGGCGTTTCCTGCAACCGAATAGTTTGCAGTCAAGTAATTTACACTAACTCCAGAGGCAGTTGGTTGAAAAGAAACAGTCATCGTACAACTTGCGCCGGAGATAAATGTTTTTCCGACTGCAGGGCACGTATTTTGATCTATGGAAAAAGGCAATGCAACGCCAGTGTAACTTGAAATCGTGGCGTCAAAGGCCGACGTGTTTTTTAAGGTTATTATTTTAGAAGTATTTTGATTCAAGGAGGTATTTGGAAACTGATACGGAGTTGGACTGAAGGAAATAGCAGAATTTCCAATTTGGGCACTGGTCGCTGAAGAGATTGTGGCAGAAATATTTACGGTAGAAGAAAAAGGATGATCGTCAAGCGAACCGCCAAAGGCTATGGTTCCTGCGGCCGTAATGCTGCCTGGGTTGATAGGAGTTTTCAAACGGATAATAACCGTACAGCTGCCACCGGCGGGTAGCGGCGAATCAGACGTGCAGGTACCAGAAGTAACTGAAAAATACTTTGATGTTGTAAGGTTTGGTGCAAGATCAGAAAAAACCATGTCTGAGAGATAAATAGATGCGGAAGCCGAGTTCGTAATTGTTATATTTTGATCAGAATATTCAGAACCCAAAACGACTTTTCCAAATGACAAAGCAGAGGGTGAGATTTTTAAAGTAGAATTAGAAGCTTCCGTGCCAGAAGCACCTCTCAATGTGTTCGCTAAGTCAGACTGCGATCCGCCATTACATCCCGCAAGCAAGACAGCGAAAAAGCTTGATATGTTTAATCTGACAAAACCCATGACGATTACCCCATTTAGTACCACTACGTTAATTTGACGATAACTGCGTGGCTAGTCGCTCGAAAATGCTCATTTACTAGTAAGTAAACTCCTCTTTTCTCGCCACTTCGCGCCTTGTTCTCCCCAACTTAACGTAGTGGTGTTAGTCGCTGGCGCGAAATGATAAAAATGACTGCGTTGGTTTTTTTTCGTCGCCTTGTCCTTTTTTCATTTTGCACCAGCTTAGTTTGCTAGTTACGCGCCTGAGATCAATTAAAGAAGAAGGGAAAAAACCCTCGCCTTACCTTAGGACTTCGGCAGATAATGAAAATAGATGAACTAAATTTATCATTGTTGAAATTATTGTATTATTACAGAACGTTGTACACGCGTGTTCGAGATATTATTTGATATTTGCAATGAATTTTCTATTTTTAAAATAAATACCTGCATCCCTTCGAACCGATTGATTGTTTTGTTCCCAAATGGTGCTTTATCCAGGTCCTTACCATTTGCGGTAGTTTGCGTTTATGCATATATTAAACAGACTTGTTTAAATTTGACATAAACGTCTAGTTCGTTTATTTTTAACAAATGAGTGCTCATTGGCGAAATCGTGGGATTGAAGAACTTTTAAAACATAGCCTTACTTGGGCTCCCAGCATCTCTATTGTTGGGATGCGGCAAATAGGCAAATCGTCCTTGACGAAGAGATTTTCAGCTCAATATCACACTTTTGATAGCGCAGAGTTTATTGGACGGCTAAATCGAGAACGCGCAGCTATTTTGCAGCCGGGTCCTTATCCTATAGGTCTAGATGAGGTCCAAAAATTTCCGCAAATTTTTGATATCATTAAAATGATGATTGACCATAAACGCACGCCTGGAAGATTTATATTAACCGGATTGGTTCGTTTCGCTAGTAAAAAAAATATTCGCGAATCACTGACAGGTCGCAATGTTGTACTGGAAATGTTTCCATTTACACTGGCTGAGTGCCACAAACAAAAAGTTTCTGATTTTTTACATCGAGCTATTTTCGAAACTGATACGCAGTTTAATTGCATCTCTGAAGCAACTGCTTGGAGCAAATTTAGTCACATCGAAGGATATTTATCAAAAGGTGGTTTACCGGGTATATTCTCGCAGCGCGAGGAAAAAGTACGCTATCAAATGTTTAGCCAACATCTCGACACTCTGCTCGGTCGTGACATCCAGTTTCTTATTCAAACCAAGATGGAAGTATCTGCATTGCGCGAACTGTTTTATCAAATCGTAGCCTTGCAGGGACTTCCTAGCAACCTTTCAACTCTTTCTCGCATGTTTGGCTACTCCGTTCCTACCATGCGCAAAATTATTGATGCGATGGTTGGACTGTATCTCATCAGGTCCCATGGAAACACTTTTTATGTCGAAGACCAAGGACTGGCGTCCTATGCTGGGGAAACTGTGAATCGAACTGAGATTTCTGTACTCGAAGGGTTCGTTTACCATGAATTGCGGGTTCAAAAGTCTTTGATGCCAAACAGTGTGTTAAAGTTTTCAGCTTTTGCGACACGAGGTGGAGCGAGGGTACCTTTTGTGTTCGAACGTTCGAAAGGTCATTCGATTGCAATCACTGTGACTCCAGAAAAAAAAGTTACGGAAAAGAATTTGAAAAGTCTCCGATCCTATCAAAAACAATCAAAGCGCCAGTCAAGACTTATCGCCCTACATAGTGGTGATTCCGCTTACATGTCTAGCCGAGATATATTTTGCCTGCCTGTAAACGCAATCGTATAAACATTTAAATATTATCCTTGCCTCTACCGCGCACATTAAATAACAGGGAATTTTAGTTACAACCATTTAATTTCGATTCAGATTATAATTTTTAGAATTAAAACTTGCAGCCTTTCCAAAAATGCTATTTTTTAAAAAAATTTCTGTTTTCAAGCATTTATTATCGGCAAACTTCTAGAAGACCTGCCAAATCCACTGGAGATTTCGCCTGACCCAGAACCTTGCCGGTCGAGTCTACAATAAACCCACCTACGCTACCTAAATTATCCACGCCAAATCTTTTGAAAATTCCAAGCGATGACATATTACTCAGGTAAATTTTATTAGTTTCCAAATCCGCTTTGGCAAGACTTCGCGCGTGAACACGAGGCATAATTTTCACAACGTCGCAACCTTGTAGCTGCGCAGGGACTTTAGAAAACAAATCTACGCTGCAATCTTTGCACTCGTCTTTTGACATGACGATAAGCATTTTTCCCTTGCTAACCAATTTCCCCAGACTCAACTTCATATCTTGCGGGTCGTATAAAGTAACATCCTGAGCTCCAGTTAACGCAACAATAGGCGGCGAAGGCAAAGTTCGTTGGGAGTCGGCCTGCGAAGGTGATTTCGTCTCAGGAATACTGACTTCCGCAGTTCTTGTAACTGCGTTTTTGTTATGCATACCGCAGGCAAACATTCCGAAACAAAGCAAAATATTAGCCGTTTTAAAAAACTTCATAAATACCTCTAATAAAAAATTAATTCTTGTTTGCGCGGCAGTCTTCTAAAATATCCAAGGCTTTATCGCAATCTGTCACGGTGGCTTTTGATGAACCCAAACAGCTTTTATAAACTACAACATTGCTTTCGACAATATCAGCAGAACAAACTGCTGGTGTTTTATCGCGGTCTTTGGGGGCCGATTCGCTCGTAACACGGCAATTAGAAGCTTCTTGATGCACTCCGCAAATATAAACCGCTTTAGCCTTGGCCCAAGATTTTATAAACGCAACACTCGCCTCAGATGAGGTCGAAGCTAAATAACTTGTATCGACGATATTTCCTTTAGAATTCGCAGACACTACGACTCGGAATTTTTTAGCTGCATCCAAATACTTAAAAGAAGGGCCACCGGAATCGCCCTGGCACAAAGCCGAAGCACCAAGAGTTTCGTAGTCATAAGAAAAACTGCTTGGTAAACTTTTAACCATGGCCTCGCCGACTCGGTAAATGCCGTCGTTTCCACCACTTCCGGAACCATTACGATTGGAATTAATACAGCCGTAACCGGTTAGTTGAAGAACGTCTCCAACTTTGACTAAGCTAGAATCAAGATTGAGATTCTCGAAAACCACTCCCGTAACGGGATGATCGATTTTACAAAGTGCAATATCGTGATCAGTGCCTTGGCTATACAAATCTGACATGTTGCACGCAATTTTATACTTATTTGCACCCACAGTAAAAGATCCCGAAGGATTATCTCGCACACAATGGGATGCGATTAATAAAACTTGCGGACCAACAATTGTCGCCGTACACGAGCCATATCCATTTTGCAGCGGAAATTGGGCTGAAATCGAAGCGGGGAAATCTCGTATATCGGCCTCAAATCCTCCAATCAAGGTTGCCCTTTGTGCAAAACCATTTGAAGCAAATCCAAATGCGACGGAAGCGATTAATTTTTTCATTTTTTTATTCCTCTAATGTTTTTTCTTAGACTTAAGAAAACTCCATCATGGAATTTTTTAACGCAACAGCAGCGCTAAAAAGGTCTTCGGCAAAATCCCCGAAAACTTTAGTAGAAATATATTACCTTGATATTTATGCTATATTTACAGGCTTAGATATTGTTAGTGCCAAAGATCCTCTTCCTGAAAAGCTTCGGGCTTTTTGTCATCGATTTTATCCGGTGCTTTTTCTTCGGTAGCTTTATCGGTTGCCTGATCGATTATGCGACCGTCATCGTCTACAATTTCCGGCACTTGCGGAATCGTGTTTTTAACACCGCTACTTTCGATTTTTGGCTCTTCACCCTTGATCGGTGCCACTGCAGCATCAGATTTTACTGCAGGAATTTCCCCAGCGTCGATTTTAGAAACCACCGCATCAGCCTTGGATTTAGCTGAAACTACCGGACTAAATATTCGGGCGACATTGCCTTTCCCATCACCAGGAATACGCAGCACAGTATTTACGGTGGACCCAATTTGAAATTCATTTTCGTAAGATTCACCGGTTTTACCAATATTTGTGGTTCCGTAAACTTCGTCATCGTTATTGCCACCGCCGCCTAAAATAATTCCGCGGGTTAAATCCACATGAAAATTCGATAAATTTGCGTCGCTTGCTGCAAAAGGCCATTCGTGTTTTTTGAGCGCCGATAAATCTAAATTATCAGCAAAATCAGCGTATTTCTGACTTTCAATCAAAGATTTTGCGAAATCTGTCCACACCGGAAGTCCGCCGAGTCCACCTGTGATTCGCATACCACCACGTTTCATCATTTTGCTGATGTCATATCCCACATAGGAACTAATAGCCAAACTGTCACTGATATTCAGCGGTTGACCTTTTTGAGTAGGATACGGAAAAAACCCCGCAAAATAAGCATTATGATAGTCGTTAGTGGTTCCTGTTTTTCCAAAAGCTTGAATCCGCAGAGTATCAGATTTGTCCGCAGAGGCGGTCGCATTGGTATCTTTTGCGATTTTATCTTTTAACGTTACAAACAGTTCGCCACGGGCTCGTTTACCCGTTCCGTGGGTTACAACGCGTTTTAGAATTTCCTTCATTTGAACTGCGTATTCAGGCTGCGCCACTTGATATTCTTTCCGCTGGGCTTCATACAGTTTGTCACCGCTGCGAGATTCAATGCGCCGAATAAAATTGAGCTGATTGTCTCCGCCCTGATCATAAAAACGGTAAACTTTTCCATCAATAAACGTCTGATAAATTTTGGCAACCTCAGCTGCGGTTACAACGTTGGTACCTAAAGGAAACGATAAAACAGGTTCCAATGGCGAACTCACACCTAAAGTTTTTGCCACATGCACCAGATAATTTAAGCCGACAGCGACTCTCATATCGTGATGCTGAAAGAAACGGTACAGGTCAAAATCGGAAGTAGTTTTCATGGCGCCATCAAATCGTGCATCAACGGCTTCACGTAATCTCGTCATTGCCCCATAAGGAATCGTTCCGTTCACGCGTACTTCTGCGAGTTCCACCGCGTTATTTCCCATAGCGCCCCAAATCATTTGCACATCAAGTCCACTCAAGGTTCGGCCCTGAACTCCCATCAGTCTTTCGATATATTCCAAGTGCGAATTTCCGGCCGTATCTCGCTCGCCGTCCGCAGTGCCAAAATAACCCAAAGCTGGTTTGGCTCGGGCTGTCGGAAGAACCCTAAATTTAGCTAAAAGAGGCCGAGCGATTGCGTCACTTAATGCCGCATCAGCTCCAACTTGACCGATCCGACTTGCCAGAAGCTGCCAATCCGCATCGAGTTTTTTGGTCATTTCATTTAATCGCAGAAAATTATTACGCACGAGTTCGATTCGCACCGCTTGTTCCAAAGGTGGAAAGTCGTGTCCTTCGCGCGCGTACAATCGCCCAAGCTCAGAATTGTAGCCACGCCCCCACCACATTTTGTCCAGTGCTTTGATGGCAGTTTGCTGCCCAGAGAAAATTAAATCTGGCAAAAGATCTGCGATGGCATTTTTTAGCTGCCATTCGCGTACACCTTCATTGTCGAGTTGGACTCCTAAAGCTCGCTGGATTCGCATATGAAAATCTGGCGCCGCTTCACCTGCATGTGGCATCAAATCCAAGGCCGCAAGAAGTTGCTTAAATTGATCGAAATTAATTTTCTCAAGTAGTCTATAAGCTAACGAGACACTCGCTAAGTTTTCGGATGTGGTGCCGGCATAAATCATCGACACGCGTTTGTACGGACTAACGTGGTCTGGCCGCGGAAAATAGAAACGATTTTGATATGGAAAAAGCTGCCGTTCATTATCGATCGTGTCTAAAATATTCCAGCCTAAGTTTTGTGCCGCAAAAAACACAACGGATTTAAAAACCGACCCTGGTTGTCTGCGCGCAAATATAGCGCGATTGTAACCCAAGGTGTCAAAACCCGACACCGCAACGCGCACGTCACCTTTATCCAATGCCACAAGGGCGCCGTTTATCTTTGGGCGTTTATGCAGTTCTAAAATAGCTTCGTGTTTTACACTGTCGTAACTTCTAACTTCCACAAATAAAATATCACCCGTACGAATTGCGTTTAAAAGCTTTTTGGTCTGCGAAGCAAAACCCTCTTGTATTGGCAAATCCATCAATTTGGCGTAGCGCATAATCGCGTCGCCAGGAATCACTCCAGTCGACAGCCCGAAAGAAACTTTAATCGACGGATCTTTTGGGTCGCGCTTGACATCTTCAACCTTGCCAAAATAAAATTGATTTAAACTTAAATCGCGCAAACGTTTAAAATTCTCCTGCTTTTCTGGTGCAAAACCCGAAAGAATCGTCTCAAGTCGCGATAAATTACGCCGCATCGCCAATTGGGCATCACTTTGCATCTGACAGTCGATGGTTGTAAAAACCCGCAGACCCGCACGATTTAATTCATCTGCGTTGTCAATTTTTAGCTGTTCAAGAATTTCCTTGCGACCGAGCTGGCTTTTTACAAGATTTACCAGCGCCACTTCACTGGACCCAAAAGCTCCACGGGAAAACGGCACCGGCTTGGCAAAGTTTTCTTGAAATTCTTCTTTAGTAATTAAACCTTGTTCAAACATTCTTTTAAGCACGTAATTTTTACGGGTAAAAGCTTCCCTTGCCGCACGGTCGCGGTCGGTTTTTGTGTACTTTAAGAAAGGGTCATACTTACTTGGTCCCTTTACAGACCCCGCTATAAATGCCGATTCTACGAGTTCAAGATCTTTTACGTCTTTATTGAAATAATGCTTGGCCGCAATCCCTATCCCTGTGCCGTTTCCAGAAACATGGAATTGATTTAAATAAAATTCTAAAATTTCTTTTTTTGAATACAGTCTTTCCATCTGCAAAGACGAAACAGCCTCTTTTATTTTGCGGCGAAGAGAATATTCCCAGTCGGACATGATATTTTTTACGGTTTGCTGGGTTAATGTGGAACCACCTCGAAAACGTCCCGTGCGAAAACCTTCAATCACCGCAGAAAAAATCGCCGCTGGATCGACACCGATATGTTTGTAGAAATTTTTATCTTCGGCTGCAATGATGGCATGAATCATGTGCCTTGGGATTTCATCGATAGAAACATAACGTCGATGTTCGGAATTAAAAAAACTTCCCAACCGCGTTTTTTCATCCAGGCAAAAAACAGTGGTTTCTTCGTTGATTCTTGATAAAATAGTGGTTTTTTTTAAGTGCGACTGATCGCCGAATAAAACAAGCCCACCGACAACACTTCCAACCCCCAGGCCCGCCGCAAAGCAGACTGTGGATCCTACTAGTAAAACCCACGCCGCTAAATTCAAATAGTGATTGGACGATAATCGCATTTAATTTCCTTTTGCCAAATCTCTTTGATAGTTTTTCTATTTTAACTTAATCTTTTGCAGATGAATAATTTTATTTCGCTAAATAAGCATAAATCAGTTTTGGCAATTGGGCTTGAAAATTTTCGCACGTTGTGCTCGATAGGAATTTGTGATCACGAATTAAATGCGCCACAAGAAATATTTTTAGAATTGAAAATATTCTTGGGGGCGGAACTAGCTCAAATTCAGGACATTAAAAACACGCTTAATTATTCAGCAGTGGCTGACGACATCAGAGAAATTTGCCAATCTCGCCATTTTTTTCTCGTAGAAAATCTCATTCACACATTAACTGGGCATATTTTTGCTAAATATTCGATTGTGGCAAAGATTTTTATAAAAATCAAAAAGCCACGTGCTGTTGCGTTTGCAGAAGTCAGTATTCAGGCAGAACTCACAAGGAATTGATTTTTTATGTACAATGAATTGAAGTTAGCTGTTTTAAAAGTTGTTCACTTAGTGCTGCATATTGACCAGTATTTAGTGCAGATGTCCAACTCATTGGGCAGCGGGATGTACTGGCTCCTTTTTGCGATTATATTTGCCGAAACAGGGCTTGTTATCACCCCTTTTCTGCCAGGAGATTCGCTTCTTTTTGCGGCAGGCGCAATTTCTTCGATGCCTGCAGCGGAGCTTAATCTGTGGGTTTTAATGGGTGTTTTGATTGTGGCCGCTGTCTTGGGAGATTTTGTAAACTATAATGTCGGGAAATTCGCTTCGCCCAAAGTATTTTTGGAGGGAAATCGCTTTTTCAAAAAATCACACTTAGAAAAAACCCAGAAATTTTATGCCAAATACGGTGGTAAAACCATTATTTTAGCCCGTTTTATTCCAATCGTTCGAACGTTTGCACCCTTTGTCGCAGGGGTTGGAATGATGCCTTATGGAACTTTTGTTTTTTACAATATCATTGGAGCCCTTTGTTGGGTGGTTAGTTTTACTTCGGCCGGTTATTACTTCGGAAATCTTCCTCAGGTAAAATCAAATTTTCATTATATTATTCTAGCTATTATCGTTTTATCGATTCTCCCGGCGATTATAGAGATCATTCGGGAAAAGGCAAAAGGCCGAAACTCTTAAGTTAATGCCAGAAGTTTAAAAAAAACTCAAGTTTTGCTCCTACGCTGCCGATGTAAAGATTTCGAACTTTATTTCCGATCAACAACCGTGAGTAAAATGGAGTTTTTCAATGCATTATTTATCTACTGTAACGGTCTGTCTTATTCTAGTTTTCGGGTGTAAAAGTTCGAAATACGAAGGCAAAAACGACAACCCACCCAATGGCGCAAATGCTAATTGTTTAGCAGGGTCCGATTGTGTCAAAACCGTTGCAACAGGCGGCGGTACTGCGGGAAGCGCAGCCTCTGCCGGAAATACTGCTGGAACAACTACTGCGGGATCGACTGCAGGTGGCGTGACTGATGGATCATCAGGAGGATTAGCGACCGGAGGAGGAGCCACTTCTGGAAGTACTTCAGGTATTACGGCCGGAAGTACTGGTGTCAATCCCGTGACTCCCGATGGAATTTTTTCTGCCATTGGCGCAGGCGATGGTGGTGGACCTCGCATTTCACATTTTGATTCTGGATTTAACAAAATTCAAAACTATTTTGGTTTCGATTCAAATCTGCGCAACGGTGTTAGGCTAGCAATCGGCGATTTAAAGGGCGATAAAACACTGATTTTGGCAACGATGACGGGACCCGGAGTGCCAACCCAAGTTCAATTTCGTGCCAAAGATGGTTCGCAGACAAATATGCCACCTGCTTTCACTGTTCCATTTGGACCTGGTTATAATCTTAGCGGAAGTATCGCTGCATGTGATGTTATGGGTCTTGGTTATGCACAATTAATTATTGGCGCCGGAAATGGCGGAGCGTCTCGGGTATCGGTTTACGATGTAAAAAGCGGATCGGCTGCACTGCTAGATTTTTTCGCTTTTGACCCTAATCGTAGAGCGGGAGTCAATGTTGGCTGCGGAGATATTGATGGCGATGGAGTTGCGGAAATCTTTACCGCAGAGGGACCGAATTCTGCGCCGACTATTCGCGTTTATAAAAAAGGAACTCTTATCAAAGAAATTCCTAATGTATTCGCAGCACCATTTAATGGTGGCATAAATTTGACCGGCGGAGATTTTGAAGGCAATAAAAAATCATCTATAGTCGCAGGAGCAGCATCAAGTGGGGCACCGCACGTACGAATATTCTCGGGAACTTCATTTAATGAAATCGCAAACTTTTTTGCTTATGAGCCCAATGCGTATCCCGTGGAAGGCCAATTTCGCTTCGGTGTTGTGGTTTCGGGAGTTAGATTTCCTGGTGATGCAAATGCTAGCTTACTAGTAGGTGCAAGCACTGGCGGCGGATCTCACTACCGAGTTCTATCCAACATTTCTGGCGCCAGTTATACAGCTCGAGTCAATGACCAAGTTTTTGAACCGACGTTTTTTGGTGGACTATTTGTTGCCGGTTGGCCTAACTAACGCCACTATATTACTTGTTATGATTAAGTTCTTCAAGAAACCGGGTTGAAAAGTTTCCCGAAATAAAATTTTTATCTTGCAAAACTTTTTGATGAAACGAAATATTTGTGCGAATCCCCTCGACTTTCATCTCCGAGAGGGCGCTACGCATTCGGGCTAAACATTCTTCACGATTTTCGCCATGAGTAATCAACTTGGCTATCATAGAATCGTAGTTCGAAGGAACCGTGAAACCCGCGTAAAGCGCACTATCAACTCTTATCCCTCTACCGCCGGGCGCAAAATATTCGGTAACTTTCCCCGGCCATGGCACAAAACTAACTGGATCTTCTGCATTAATACGACACTCCAACGCGTGTCCTGTCATAACGATGTCATCTTGTTTTTTGCGTAGCTTTTCTCCAAGAGAAACTTTTATTTGTTCTTTTATTAAATCTAAACCCGTCACCTCTTCGGTGACTGTATGCTCAACCTGAATGCGACTATTAACTTCCATAAAATAAAATTCGCCGTTTTCGTCCAATAAAAACTCACAGGTTCCAACCGACTGATAACCCACAGACTGAGCCAATCGAACCGCCGTATCGCCCATTTTTTTTCGCAATTGCGGTGTCATAACAGGACAGGGAGATTCTTCCAGAAGTTTTTGATGCCGGCGCTGAACCGAACAATCTCTTTCGCCAAGATGAATAGTATTGCCATGCTGATCGGCTAGAAGTTGAACTTCCACATGCCGCGGCGCACGCAAATATTTTTCCAAATAAACATCGGCATTGCCAAAACCAGAAAGTGCTTCACTCTGTGCTAACAAAAGCTGGTTTTCCAAATCCTGCTCGATATTGATAATTTTCATGCCACGACCACCGCCTCCGGCCGCAGCTTTTATAATGACTGGAAAACCTATTTCGCGAGCAAGTTTTAAAGCCTCTTTGTAAGTCTTTACAACGCCTTTACTACCAGGTAGCAAAGGCACTTTGGATTTTTCTGCGGCAGCACGTGCTTGGACTTTATTTCCAAGAGCAAAAATATGCTCAGGCTTGGGCCCGATAAAACATATGTTCTGGGCTATACAAATTTCTGCAAATTTTGCATTTTCTGATAAAAATCCATATCCAGGATGGATACCGTCAGCCCCGGTTAATTCTGCCGCAGCCATTATCGACGGAATGTTTAAATAACTTTTAACGGACGGAGCTGGACCGATGCAAACACTTTCATCTGCAATCTTGGTATGCAACGCTTCTTTATCGACGGTGGAGTAAACAGCAACAGTGCGAATTCCCATCTCCTTGCAGGCACGAATCACACGAACAGCAATTTCTCCGCGATTGGCAATAAGGATTTTTTTCATTGCTTATTCGATAACAAAAAGAGGTTGATCATATTCGACTGGTTGGGCATTTTCGGCGAGAATTTCGCGAATAATTCCATTGGAGTCCGCTTCGATTTCATTCATCAATTTCATGGCTTCGATAATGCATAGCGTATCGCCTTTTTTCACGCGTTTTCCAATTGTTACAAAAGGCTCCGAGTCGGGCGATGAAGCCCCATAGTAGGTCCCAACAAACGGGCTTTTAATCAATTTTCCGGCGGCTAAAGCAGGTTTCGAAGCTGTCTTTGCAGTCGCTTCTTGAGCGACTACTGAGGGTGCATGCACAATCGTTGCGCTGTTTGACGCGACGATAGCAATTTTTTCAGTTTTGTCGCTAAATTCAATGCTGTGAAGCTTATGCTTTTTCATAAGCTCAATTAATTTTTCTACTTTTTTTACATCCATTTAAAGAAAACCCCTTTTATTATTTTACTTTTTCCAAATAGGCGTTGGTGCGTGTATCAACTTTGACAATATCGCCTTCTTTTAAGTGGAAAGGAACTTGCACCATCAGGCCCGTTTCGAGTTTTGCGGGCTTTCCACCACCACCCGACGTATCGCCCTTAATATTAGGTTGGGTTTCGGTAATTTTTAATTCGATAAAGTTATCAACTTCGACACTCACTGGCCGACCGCGAAAAAAAGTCACAACTACGGTTGAGTTTTCTTTAATATAATACTTCGAGTCGCCAATATCGTCGTTGGTTAGAGTGTATTGTTCAAAGGAAGTGCTATCCATAAACGTGTACGTTGCGCCATCGTTAAATAAATACTGCATCTCACGGGTTTCAACATCTGGAATATTGACTTTATCACCTGATTTAAAGGTAATTTCGACAACTTGGCCGCCTTCCAAATTTTTTAGTTTGGTACGCACAAAGGCCGAACCTTTACCGGGGCTGACATGCTGAAAATCAACAATATTCCAAGCCTTGTCGTTATACTCAATTTTCAAACCCTTGCGAAATTCATTTGTAGAATACATTACGTAAAAAGCTCCCATTCAAAATAGAAAATTAAAGTTAGCTGATTCCTACTGGTTTTGCAATTTCTCTTGTAACATCTCGGTAATAAACCGGCCGTCTGGGGTTTTTTCTAATTCCGCATAAAATCTCGTTATTTTAACCAAGGCATTATTTTTTGCTAATTCGAGATAATCTTCCATTGGCATCACTCGCGGAATTTGCAGGTCGTCTTTTTTAATCAGTCTAAAATCTGCAGCTCTTTGATCCACACTCAAACGCTGACGAAGTCTTGTCGGAGCAGATTCGGAAGAAATTTTCTCAAAAGATATACCAGCCTCACATAAAGCCTTTTCGACTTTTTCACTTAGCGAATTGGTATTTGTCGTTGTGGTCATTTCGAAAACGCGTTTCCAAAGTTTTCGTTTTGACAAAAGGTTAACCAAAGTCTCCTGCACGAAACGTTGCGTAGCAACCGATGTGTTTTTTTCGCAAAACTCACGCACATGACCTTCAATATTGTAATCATCTAGTTTTGCGTAAGCTTCGGCATCCGCAGGGAAACAATAATCAGGAATTTGCGCTGCAACGGCATTCAACATCGCTTCACTGGCTGCGGCTGTTTTGTGAAAATAAAGTTGCAAATACATCGACTGACGCGCACGCAAAAAATCCTCAAAAGCCGCAAGTCCCGAATACTGAAGCCCGAGGTGAAAAGTCTTATCACGGGGACTTTGATAGACAACCATGGAATCTAGAATGCGACTTTGATCAAAAATCCCGTAGACCACCCCGCATTCTTTAGAATCGCGCAATAGATAGTCCATACGATCTACATCCAACTCTCCGGATATCAACTCGTGACACAGGACAAAAATATCAAAGTCTGCAAAAATCGAGTCTTTTTCGGGTTTGATACTAGGTTCAAGTATACAGGCTACGTCTTCGACTTTTAAACCAAATTGCTTTTCGATTTCCAAATCACAAAAAATCCTGTCGAGAAGAAGTAAAGTGTAAATTTCATGGCGGACTTTTTTCAAGCTGAACTCGTTACCTAATTTGAATTTTTTATCTTCAAAAAATTTCCTTAAATACTCAGGCGGGTTGTTTAGGCCTTGCATAACTTTTTCCCATGTAGGAAAAAACAGTTCCCCGCTGTGTGAAAAAGGCGAATGCCCAATATCGTGCACAAGGGCTGCTAAACGCACTGCCTGATGAATTTTGGGGTTGTCTAGAAACTTAAAAACCTGGGAAAATGTCGGAAAGATCAACCCCTGGACTGACTGGCTGGGTGAATTTTGTTGCTCTTTTGTTTCAAAATCTTTAATTTTGCTGGTCGAATCCTGCAGAATTTCTTGGTTTTCGCGAATCTTTTGCCATGCCACTCCAGCTAAATGCATCGCTCCAAGTGAATGTTCAAACCGCGAATGACTTGCTCCTGGAAAAACATAATGCAAAAAAGCAAGCTGCCGGATCCGGCGAAGTCTTTGAAAGATAGGATGATCGATTACAGCATTTTCTAACTCTGTAATATCGATTGTCCCGTGGACATTATCTCGAATCCTACGGTGAAATTTAAGCGAATCACTTTGTGTCATAAAAAGATCCTTGAAGTTCTGCCACCGATTCAATTTTGCGCAGGTCCATTTCCTGAATTAATTCCTGAAGAATAAGCTTAACAGCAAACGGACCGCGGTAGACCAAGGCCGTGTAAATTTGCAAAGCACAGGCTCCGCGCGCAAGCTTTTGCAGCGCATCAAGACCCGTGAAAATACCACCGCAACCAATTACGGGAAGCATCCCACGGTGCACCTCCCAAGCCCACTCCAGCATGGTATTAGATAAGCCGCTTAAAACCGGACCACTAAGGCCTCCCGCATAGGGTTTTTCAATGCGGTGGGTATTGGTTAAAATAAGCCCGCCAAATTGCAAATCGGCAATTTGAGCAACCGTCTTTTGAAAGTTTGATTTCGTTTGATCGGGGTCCAACTTTACCCAGCATTTTTTGACACCAAAAGCTAGATGCTGACTCACTTCTTGTAAAAATTCCGACGCTGCCAAATCGCGCAAACCAGGTGTATTAGGTGAAGAAATATTTAAGACCACGTAGTCGGCATAGGCATTTAATTCCTCAAACCCCAGTATATAATCCTCGACGGCCTTCTTTGTGTTTTTATTTTTTCCAATGTTCACGCCTAATGTGAGCTTTTCGGAATTTAGTGCTTCCAGGCGTTTTCGAGCCGGCTGAATTCCTAGATTATTAAATCCCATACGATTGATAAGTGTTCGGGAACTAGGCTGCCTAAAAAGTCGTGGTCGGGGATTTCCTAACTGACGCTGAGGTGTTAAAGTTCCAACTTCCACAAATGAAAATCCCAAATCGGAAAACCCTGCAACCGCAATGGCATTTTTGTCAAAACCAGCGGCCAAACCAATTGGATGATTAAGGCTTCCAACTCCAGGTATCTCGCAGCGCAGATCAAGACCAGAAGAAACCATAAAACGCGTTCGCAACAATTTAAAGATGCGAAACTGCAAAAGTTTGAGCCCGCACTCGTGAGCAAATTCCGCAGGAAAAAGCCGCAGCAACCTTGCTCCAAATTGGATTAAAGCGGTAATAGGAGTCAGGGATTTTAAGAAATTGAGAATTTTTTGCATTTTTTTAACTGCCGGAATTTTTCCCTTGGTGGAAATTTATTTTTAGTATCTTAGCAAACCAAAAAATAGGCTATACTAAAGTCAATCCCCAATTTTTTACTTTGTTCAAAAATCAAAAAGAGGACCCTATGTTTATACATCGTATTAAAGTTCAAGTTCGAGGAAATCTTAAGCCTATTCAATTTAATTTCCAACGCGGTGCCAATCAATATCAAAATCAAATTGTTTTTCACGGCAAGCCAGAGCACGCCGAAATTCTTCGCCAGTCACTGCAAGTGCTTTTTGCCAGTGCCACTCATCCGAATTTATTAAGTGTGACACTGTCTTTGAGCGATTCGGACGGGGTGAATTGGATGATGCAGGTGACAGGCAGCAAATTAGAAGTGTTTGCTAACCATCAGTCGTCCACATTGGGTGACTTAAAAGCCTCGTTAGGATTTGCGATAGAAGCGACTTTATTCGAAGAAATTTCTTATTTGTACGACAGTCAATCGGACTTATTTGTCCCACTCGAAACAATCGACTTGCAAACTCATCCTATATATATGTCTATTCAAGATCATTTTTTGGGTTTAACCAGCAAGTTAAAATTTCACCTAGCTGATCAAGGGCCATTAAGTTTTGATAGGTGCGATGATTTTTTTCGCCACGCGGTGCTTTTACTTGAGGAGTCCTCCGCCCTTTCTAGTTTAATGCTTAGCGCACAGTCTGAAGCAAAGGCTGAAGCGCAGTTTGACGAAAACGCCGCCAAGAATTTCTTTACTCAAATGCTTTCGGAGATTGAATTGATTCAGTCCATTGAAGTTTTGGTAACGAGAATTTTAGATCTGAGTTCGCTCGAAAGTGCATCGGATCAAAAGATTTCAGCCTTGCAAAAAAACATCTCGGGAGCGCGCCAAGTTTTTGACACTCCAAAAATAAATAATCTTATCAAGGAGCATGCGCTTGAGGGGCTGGTATTGTGCGTGGTTCAGTACAAAGGGCTGTCTCATCTCCATCAAATTATTACTTCGGGGCGTAGTCAGTTGGATCTTGAGCAGCGCAATATGCGAACCGTTCACGAGCCGCTTCAAAAACTTGCCGAACGTATTGAACGCGAGATGGCAACCTTAAAAGTCGACATGGATCGTATCGAATCCGCCATGGGTCAAAAAATTCTAACCATGGATCAGTTTTTGGATTGGATTGGCCGGTATTTTAAAATGCAAGTCCACGAACGCCAACTTGAAGTGATTTTACAAACGGGCCAAGAGCTCAATACTTTGACAGAGAAATTACGCGTAAAGTTAGTGGAATGGCGGCAATTAAATTCTTCGCAAAAATCTTCCCTCCCCGAGAATAGGTCATTGCTGGTTTCGGAGGCGCGAGCCATTTCTCGATATAAAGGACAAAAGTCTGGGCAGATTATTAAAAAAATTCAGGAGTGGGTGCGCAATCACGGCGCAGCTCATGGTAGAAATTGGCTGAAACAAACTCAGGCAGAAAAAAACGCGTCATTTCAGAAACTTGCTGCAGACTACAAAATGACATTCACACAATTTCAGGACAAAAACTTTCTCGGAGCTGTGAAAATCTGGCCCGAGTTTGTCCAACTGCGAAGTTTGCTGCCCGTAGGAATTCAAAATATTTTATTTTTTGATTCAATAGTCGATCTGAAGAAAGTTGAAACAGCCCTGTGTATTTTTGAAGTCATCAAGAAAAAGCCGGCGGCGTTTTCGACAAATTCCAAGGTCGAACAGAATGAACGCGGAAGTTTTTTTGCCAAGCTCACGAGTTTTTCAAACTACAGACAACGGTTGATATTGGTTGACGATGCTAGCCTTTGGCAGGAATGCACCAAGCTGAAGTTTGGGCAGTGCACCGTAGACGCGAACTCTCTAGACGAAAAATTTCTGCCTCCAACAGTTAGCAATTCAGCGGGAGACGAACGAAAATTGACTCGACACGAGCGCGTACAAAAAACTCTCGATATCTTAAATTATTCAAAATTTAATTCCGGCGGCGACAAGTTTAAAAAATAAAATGGCGAAATTTTTTTCTAGGAAATTAAAAAAATTAAAATTTATTTTGAAAAAGTCTAGGTAGAAAAATTTTTTTATGATATCTTTTTAATATGACAATTAATTTTAACAAACTATTTTTTTAAAACTTCTCTCGTAGTGATTACGATTTGAAAATGTAGAAAAAGACGCTGTTGAAAATGGGATTGTCGGTGAGTAGCGAGATGGATCTCGCGATAGAATTTAGACAAACTTTTGGAGGACTTTATGTTAGAAGGCATCAGCGAAGGACTAGGATTGACAACGAAGAAAACAACGAAGAAAAAACCAGCGGCTAAAAAAGCAACTGCAAAAAAGGCAACTGCTAAAAAAGCTACTGCGAAGAAGGCAACTGCTAAAAAGCCAGCGGCTAAAAAAGCAACTGCAAAAAAAGCTACTGCTAAGAAGACAACGAAAAAAGCTGCTACTAAGAAAAAGTCGCGCTAAAATTCAGAATTCCGAGGCGCTTAGCGCCGTGGGAATCTTCTCTAAAGCCCCTCATCGGGGCTTTTTTCGTTTGCCTAGGAGCGAAGCGACGTGGGGACCTAGCAATATCGCCTCCCTCCAAGTTCTACCCCTCTGCCCAACCAATCCCGAGGAGCGAAGCGACGTGGGGACCTCGCAATAGCCACCCTCCAAGTTCTATCCCTCTTCTCTCCAAGTCCCTGGCAATATTCCCCTCAACAATGAGAGCATCCCTTGTCGGAGGCTTACTTTGTATTTTGTCTACATCATAACTAATTCGTACAACAATGTTCTTTACGTGGGTTATACCGGCAACTTAAAACAGCCAATATTTATCCATCGCAGTCGCTTGAACCCCGGGTTTTCGAAGAAGTATAATCTTTTCAAACTCGTTTACTACGAAAGATGCGTCGATAAGGAAAGCGCACTTCGTCGTGAAAACTAGCTTAAAAGCAGCTCAAGAGCGAAAAAAATAAAACTCATAGAATCAATGCCCGAACCTTGGAAAGATATGTTCGATCAAATCCAAGCTTAAAAACTTCAGAGAGAGGCTTGGTCGATTGCGCGTTTTTCTTCACAAGTTCCCTTCGGCGCTGCGCACCTCGGGATCGCAGAATTTAAATCGCGTAGGTGGCGGGC
>JAYVPO010000115.1:0-25115 GCA_043757325.1 bacterium | reverse complement strand
GAGAAAAACCCTCCCCTTAGTTGATTTAAGACATTAATCAAGGATGGGTTTTTCTTTAACAGTTTTCAAGGGTTATGCTTAAGCTAGTGCCATTGACTTAAACACGTTCACCTTAATAAGGTTAAAATAGAACAACTTAATTCCTCTGGCGGTCAGGAACATTCTGATTTAGGTTGGGTCGTGATAGAATTACGTTAAGGAGGCATTTATGGCTAACCACCAACTGATAGCTTATAAAAATTATAAATGGATTGTGAAAGACCCGGATTACTTGGGCGGGGCACTTGCAATTGAAGGAACTCGATTATCGGTGTCGTTGATATTGGAATGTCTAGCTGCTGACATGACAGTCGATGATATCAATGAATCGTTTGGCGGTGTTTTTCCGCCAGAATCAATGCACGAGATATTCGCTGTCGCTTCAGAAATGACTGGTCCCGCTAATGTCGCCTAGATTTCGTTGGATAGCTTATATCAATGTCCCCGTAAAAATTTGTGCCTATTTAAAAGAATAACGCGTCGAATGTCTATCCGCGATCGATCACAATTGGGGTTACTTATAAACGGGGAGCTCGTAGCTCAAGCCGTGACAAATGGTTACTCCGTACTTCTCACACAGGATAAATTGTTCTTTTGACAATTCCCCAGTGCAAAATACGCCTATACACCGAACTTTTTAAATCCGAATATACCAAGCATCCGATCACACCAATAGCAGGCAAACTTGTAACGTGGCCTGACAAGAAAATTTAGATTTTAAAATCATCGACACGTTTGATAGGCATCATTGCAATCGAGCACTCGTGGGCCTAATTTTTGTTTTTGCGAAAGCTTAATTTCTGAGTTTTTTATAGTCTTCCAAAATATCACGCTTTCTTTTTAAATACTGCCTTTTCCAGTCTCTCCACACGCTCAAGAACTCCAATTTCGTTTAAGAGAACCATTCTTAGCTTTCTGTTAAGCCAAGTTAAATAGCCTAGACCTTCTTGCTCAGCGCATTTTTTCGCGACTTCAACAACTTCGCGATCGAGCCGGATAGACGTCAACACTTTTTGATCCTCATCAATGTTTTTTTCAAGTTGAGAGCGTGATTTGACCGGTCCTTTTATAACCGTACCCTTTGAAAAATCATAATTTCGTTTCATAAAATTTCCTTTCCGTCTTAGTCGCCTTTCTAGCCGAAATAATCCGTGTGGTATATTCATCAGGAAGAGCGGTGACGACAACTAAGATATTCAATTTTTTACACATTCCCAAAAAAACAAATCGTTGTTCCTCTAAATCATAAGATTCTTTGAGAACGACAATTAAACCACAGTTCAACGCTTCAACGGCATCTTTAAAACAAATACGATGCTTTTTTAGATTGCTTAACTCTTTTGATCTGTCCCATTCGTATTTCACGTGGAATAATCCCATTATTCACTTAATAATAAATTGTAGTACAATGTATTACAAATTTCAAGCGTCCCCTGCAAAACCTTACAATAGTTTCTCGGGCACAGTTAGAATCAATTGTACTTCAAATTATCGATACACGCTTTGGAAGCGCTAATTTATCAATCTTTTCATATCTAAAACCGCATCCCTTAGACCAGTAAAGATAGCTCTGCCAATTATTGCGTGACCAATATTTGCTTCTTCCGCTCGCGCAATATGTTTCAGCCAAAACGCGTTTTGGTAATTTAATCCATGACCAAAATGACACTGCAGTCCTAAGTCGGAAGTTTCCTGAGACACTTCAGATAACTTCTTTACTAGTTTTTCCTGTTCTACTAATAGGCGCTTTTCCATCAACTCATGACAAAATTTCCCTGTGTGAAATTCCACCGCTTGAGCGTTTAGTTTTTTTGCAAGTTTTGCGGTCTCGCTACTTGGCTCGATAAATAAACCCACAACAATACTTGCATCCCGCAGTTCGTTGACGCATTTTTTTAAATATTCAAAACTTTTCTGCAAATCAAGCCCACCTTCAGTGGTACGCTCTTCGCGTTTTTCAGGCACCAAAGTTACCGCATGAGGTTTAAGCTTTTTCGCGATCGCAATCATCTCTTCCGTCGCCGCCATTTCAAAATTAATCGGAATCTGAATCATGTCGCGCATGCGAAAAATATCATGGTCTTGAATATGCCTACGATCTTCTCGCAGATGCATTGTGATATTGTCCGCCCCTGCCAATTCACATAAAACAGCTGCCTGGACGGGGTCAGGATGGCGTTCTCCGCGTGCCTGTCGCACCGTTGCAACATGATCAATATTGACTCCTAGGCGAATCATTTTAAGCTACCTTTCTCGGGTTTTAAATTTCCAATTTTGCGATAGAATCTAGCAAAACCGAGGCTATATCATCAGAAATAGTTTGAGTCGTTTTGACATCTTCACCTTCGACCATAATACGTGCAAGCTTTTCGGTACCCGAATATCGAAACGAAATGCGTCCTCGATCCTGCAATTTTTTCTCGTAGTCTTCAATAAGTGTTTTGACCTTGGGCAGCTGTTCGAGCGGAATCTTTTTTTCGACTTTTACATTTTTCAAAGTCTGCGGAAATTTCACCATGCATTTTTTAAGATGATTTAGAGTCTCGCCAGAATTTATTACAACTTCCAGGACTTTTAACGCGGCCAAAATTCCATCCCCTGTGGTCGAACTATCTTTAAAAATAAGATGACCTGACTGTTCGCCGCCCAAGCTATAATCTCCACTCATCATTTCTTCCATCACATAACGATCACCAACTTTTGTGCGAATAAGCCTAGCGCCAGCCTTTTGCAAAGCAAAATCCAGACCCATATTGCTCATAATGGTCGATACCACTGCGTGCTTTTTGAGACGTCCTTCTTGCATCAAATACTGCCCACAAATAGCCATAGTTTCGTCACCATCTAAAACTTCACCGAGATGATCGACCAAAACAAGACGATCGGCGTCACCATCTAAAGCCACGCCCATATCAGCTTTATGCTCCAGAACTTTTTTCTGCAAAATCTCTGGATGCAGCGCACCGCAATTTTCGTTAATATTCATGCCATTAGGTTCGTCGCCAATCAAAACAACGTCGGCTCCTAATTCCCAAAGTACTTTTGGCGCGATTTTGTAGGCTGCACCATTGGCACAATCCACCACGATTTTTACCCCTTCAAGGGTCAAATGTTTTGGAAATTGCTCTTTTAAAAATACCGCATACTGGCCTTTGGCATCGTCAATTCTTTTTGCGGTTCCGATATCTTTGCCAGTTGGGCTTGTTAACAATTCACTACTGCTCATCAGTCGTTCAATTTGATCTTCCATTTCGTCGGCTAGTTTGTAGCCTTCACCATTAAAAATTTTAATTCCATTATCTTGAAATGGATTATGCGAAGCCGAAATCATAATACCTGCACTTGCGCGCATGCCCCTAGTTAAATAGGCAATTCCTGGAGTTGGAATAGGGCCGACAAAAAAAGCTTCCGCTCCAACACTACAAATTCCTGAGCACAGGGCCTGTTCTAACATATAGCCGCTGCGCCGAGTGTCTTTTCCGATTAGGACCCTTGTTGCCGCATGGGCGCGTTTTTTGAAATATAAGCCGATAGCCTGACCGAGTTTTAAAATACGATCCGGAGCCATAGCCCCAACATTGGCAAGTCCGCGTACTCCATCAGTTCCAAAAAGTCTTTCGTTCACTGCTTAAGGCCTCCAATAGCTAAGACCAAGTTCGACCGCTAAATTTTTGTCAAGTGCCGCCTTAATGTCGATTAAAACCTTTGCTCCGCGAAGCTTTTCGGAGATTTTTTCGAGAGGAAATTCTTCAATTAAAATTTTATGTTTGACACAAAACACAACCGCATCGCACGTTGGGATGTTTTCCCAAGCAAAAAGTTTTTCTGCATATTCATGGTGAAACTCTTTCGGGTCTGCCATGGGGTCAAAACAAAAAACTTCAAAGCCAAATTCTTTTAAGTGTTTTAACAAATCAAAAACTTTTGTGTTGCGCAAGTCGGGAACATTTTCTTTAAATGTAACGCCCATAAGAGTTACTTTTAAGCCATTTTTAGGCGGCTCTTTTAAACACAGCTTAGTGGTTTTTTCGGCGATAAACTTCGCCATGGAGTCGTTGATCGTACGTGCTGTTGAAATCACGTCGGCATGATACCCCACACTTTCTGACATATGGGTTAAATAATAAGGATCTACCCCGATACAATGTCCGCCAACTAAGCCGGGCCTAAAATCTAAAAAATTCCATTTTGTTCTTGCCGCCGCCAACACATCTTGGGTATCCAATCCGATGCGCTCAAAAATTTGAGAAAGTTCATTAATCAACGCAATATTCACATCACGTTGGGTGTTTTCTATCACTTTGGCAGCTTCTGCAACCTTAATGCTCGACGCCCGGTGCACCCCCGCTGTGATAACACTTCCATAAATTTCACATAAAAAATCTGTAATCTCGTCGCCTTGGCCAGACACAACTTTAACAACTTGTTCGATGCTATGCTCTCGATCTCCAGGATTCACTCGCTCAGGAGAATAGCCCAAGAAAAAATCTTGGCCACAAATGAGACCACTGACTTTCTCAATTTCGGCACCGCAAATATTTTCTGTTACGCCCGGATAAACTGTTGATTCGTAAACCACCACGCAATTTTTTTGGACGATTTTTCCAAGGGATTGGGACGCAGTTATAAGCGGTGCGAGATCAGGTTTTTTGAAATTATCAATGGGCGTAGGAACGGCTACGATTATGACTTCGCAATGGGAAAGATCACCGATTTTTCCAGTAAATTTTAAATTTTTAGTTTTTAGTAAATTTAAATTTTGAATTTCTTCTGTGCGATCGATTCCCTTATTGAGCTCATCGATGCGACTGGAATTGGTATCGTAACCAAATACCAAGAATTTTTTGGCCAATGCGCAAGCCAACGGAAGACCTACGTAGCCAAGACCTACAACACCAATTTTTAAATGTTCTTTTGAAGTTTTTTTAAACATACACTTTCCAGTCTATCTTATTTTTAGACACCCGCATCATTTTTTCCTAAGTAGTTGTTGAATTATTTACCAATAAAGCCTCATCATTAAAACATGCATCAAAAAATAATCTTGAATCAGTTCTACCGGATTTATATTTTTCTACTAATCTGCCTAGTGCTGGGGTTTCGGCTTTATTTTTCTTTATTTAAAGATATTTGGTCTGACGACGAACGCCAAATTTACCTTTCAGGTGTAAAATTTTTTACTTCAAAAAAGCTTCCGGCCCTAGGTCCTGATGTTGTTCATACGGGAGAACAGATTGCAGGTAGTTTGCAGGCTTTTTTGGTTGGTATACCTTTCTTTGCGATGGATCATCCGTTTTCTCCTGTTTTACTTTTGAATATCCTGTCACTTCTCGGACTAAGTCTTTTGCTTTGGTGGTTAAAATTCTGGTTGAAAAACACGTCGGCTGTTGTGATGGGTATTTTTTTAGCAACACTGCCTTGGACTTTGCATATTTCAACTCATATTTACAATCCGTCGTACTTACTTTTTCCTAGTTGTGTATTTTTTGTGGCATTTTTCGAAAGTATTCCCAGTCTATCAACCCGTCGTTTATCGCCAGCCGTAAAAGTATTTTTTTTAAGTTTTGCTGTGTTTTTCTGCATGCAAATCCACTTGTCTTGGGTTTTGCTCATTCCTTTTTATCTTATAGCGGTTCTATGGAATCTAAAAAAAATCCGGGTTAGGACCTTTTTATTTTCAACCGGATTGGGCGCATCAATTCCTGGAATTTTTCTCATTCCGGCAATAAATCAATTTGGTTTATCGGCGACTTTCAAACCACTTTTGTCCAATTCGAGTGCGCTTAATTTCGCTAACTTGCTTAATCCCTTTGAGCTTTTGGCGCGATTTATTTCATTAGGTTGCTATGAGTTGACGAGATTTTTAGGAGATCGCGGCGACGAACGTTTGTATTTTTTGCTGCACCATCCATTAATCACTCTACCTGCGTTTCTTTTAGTGGCAGTTGGAATATTTCAGGTGGGCTGGTTTATCCTGCAAGTCTACAATTATGGACAATCTCGAAAAAAATTTGAACGTGATCTGACGCGGCTTTTCATCGGCTGTTTTTTAATCACGTGGGCCGCATTTTGGTTTTCTACAAGACCTCCGACCACAAGAAATTATTACATTTTAGCACCGGTAGTGTTTTCTCTTTTAATAATCTACCTAGACCGTTGGGCGGTCTCAGATCGCCGGAAGATTGCTTTTACGGCACTTGTTTTTATTCATATTTTTTACCAGGCAGGTTCTATATTTTATGCACAGACACCAGATAGCTTTTTGGCAAGAAAAGAAATTTTAAGTCATTCTCTTCACACTCAAAATTATCTACTGATTGGCGAAAGACGTTACGATTTAAAGTAGCGTTGACTTAGCTCGGTCAATATCTTTTTGAATCTGCAATTTAAGCTCCTGCAAATTAGAAAATTTTATCTCATCGCGAATCCGTTCTACAAAATAAATCCCAATTTTCTCGTCGTAGAAATCTTCTTTCGAAAATAAATTTAAGCTGTGGGCCTCGATTTTTATTGCAGTGGTCTTAGAAACGGTTGGATTCCGACCGATATTGATTAAGCAAGGAGTCAACACAGACAGGTGCTTACCCGGCGGTAAGAATATTAAGGGCTGGCTTTCAAAAGATAAATACCCGGTGTAGACCCCGGTTTTTGGAATGACTTGCTCAGAGTTTGGCCGAACGTTAAATGTTGGAATGCCGATTGTTCGCCCAAGTTTTTTGCCTGGTGTGGTTATTCCTTCATAAAGAAAGTTCCGCCCGAGATTTTTGGTTACTTCTAACATTCTGCCTTGTTCGGCAATGATCCTTCTCAAGCTACCGCTGCCGATTTTCTGTTGGTGTGAGTCTTGCACCAGGTCTGTGGATTTAACAATGAGGTTATTATCAATTTGGGTAAACGTTGCTAAGTTTCCTGCCCGCCCTTTTCCGAATTTAAAATCGCTTCCGGCATAAATTATTTTTGGAAATATTTTTTTTAGAACATCTCTTGCAAAAAGTTCAGCCGGCATTTCTGCAAGTTCTCTGGTAAATGAAACTTCATAAAAGGCTTCTACGCCAACTTCTTTTAGTGCTCGAACCTTTTGGTTTCGGGTAAATAAATAGCGCGCGTCGGTTTCATTTTTCAAAAGTACTTCGGGCCTTGGATAGAAACTTAACACCGCTAGAGGCGGCTCAGCCTGTTTAAACAGTTCTAAGTGCCCAATATGACAGCCATCGAAATGCCCAATTGCTAAATTTAGGTGTTTTAGACTAGTCTCTAAATTGCTGGGATCCGGTAACCCAAAAGAATACGGAGTAAATTCAATCATTTTATAAACATCCGCAAATTTACTAATTAGTCGTCTGCACAATAATAGGTTATCTTAAAGTAAAAGAACAAAAAAACTATGCGGAAATTTAACTTTAATACTCTTCTGATATTTTTTATGAGCGGAATTGCGCTGGCCGATAATTCTGAAGTGCTACGCCTAAACTTCTCGGAGGAGACGGCAGCCACCTCGAACTTATATTTTTATTTAGTTGGTCTGGCAATTTTACTTGTGGGAATTGTTTCGTCGGAACTGTTTCACTTAACAACTTTTTCAAAATATTTGCGCAGACCAAGAGTCGAAAAACTTTTTCTTAAAGCCCAAGTCGCGTTAAATCAGAAAATTTCGTCTGAATCCTTGCAGAATTCCTACGAAGTTTACGTTCGTGCAATGGATGAACGATCTGTGGATTTTGTGAGCCAAAGAAAATTCCATAAAAATCTTCCACTTCATTTTAAACTTTCAAGTCTTGCAGGTTTTGAAAAGGCTCAATACAGCTCCGAAGTGCCTGACGATGATTATTTCAATTTAGAAGGAAAAGTCGTATTTAGCAAGCAAGTGGACAGAAATCATCGCAGTACATTTCTTACGCGTGTGCAGTTTCCAATTATTACGAAAAGCTCGCATCAACCTTTGTTAAAATACTTAGAAAAACTCAACACTCCAAGTTAAATTGAGCATCATGTTCCATGCTAACTAATCCTCGGTTGCTTGGCCTTTTAGGCTATAATACGTCCTACAGTTTATCTCCCAAATTGCATAATAAAACCATTCAAAAGCTGCGCCTTGATTGTGCGTATGTGTCTTTTGATTTAAGCGAGAACAAACTCAGCGCTTTTTTGGAGCATATGTGGGAGGTAAACGCCTTGGGTTTCAATGTGACTCAACCTTATAAAAAAATTGTCGCAAATCTTTTATCTCTACCCCAACCTGTTAATACTATATATCGCGGCAAAACCTTTTGGGAAGGAACTTCAACCGATAGCCAAGGATTTACAGCAGCTTTGGAACGCTCTCAAAAGAAAATATCTGACTTCGAGCATATCATTTTTTTGGGTGCGGGCGCTGTTACGGAAAATATTTATTCTGAGATTTTTAAAACCGAGAAGTTTGTTGGTTCGGTGACTTTTCTTGCGCGACAAAAACCCACGTTTATTCACCATAATAATTCAAATTGGTTAGCATTAACTTTAGAAAATTTTGAAAAAGTTTTGCAACTGCAAGACACCAAGGCAAGCCTTTTAATTCAAGCTACTTCAGCAACTCTTGTGGGAGACAATTTTAGTTGGTTATCGGAATCTTTTAAATCTTTTCAGGGTGCATTTTTTGATTTAAATTACAAAAATTTAAGCCAGCTTTATTTTGATGCGATTTCTCGCGATCTTTTAACTTTCGATGGCGAGAGTATGCTGATAGAGCAAGCTCGCGCGGCGCAAAAAATATGGTGGAATGAGACTCTGCCTTATGACGAAATTAAGTCATTTCTTTAGGAGTCGTCCGCCAAATGTTTCATTCCCTTATGGACGACTCCTCAGTACATACTGCACCAAAATCTCGGCACTTTCACGCACGTCTTGCACCGTGCATCCCCAACCAAAACTCGCTCGTAAAACATTGGCAGAAATTTCAAGGGGCAATCCAATAGCTGCGGGCACGTGCGAAAACTTTTCACCGCCAGAGCCCGTGCAACTAGCGCCGCGATTTAAGCAAATAAAAGGTAAGTCGGTCATCAATGTCATCGCATTAATATTTTCAAAATAAAAATTAACAATTCCTGATGCGGTACTTTGTGAAATGGTTTTTCGAAACAACTTGCTGCAACCTTTTTCTAAGGTCTGAGTAAAAATTTCGTCACACTGCGCCAAATGTTTTTGGAGGCTTATTCTTTTTTCGGCCGTGACTCTTAACGCTTCACTCAATCCTAATATACCGGGTACATTTAAAGTACCGGGTCGCAAACCTTGTTCTTGTTCACCTCCAAAAAAAATCGGTTTTATCCGCATTTTTTGCTTTTTTGGAAGAATCAAAGCACCAATTCCTTTAGGGCCGTAAATTTTATGACCCGAGAAACTTAAGGAACTTATTTCTCTTTGACCGAGGTCAATTTTTTCGCGCACAACCCATTGGGTAGCATCACAGTGAAAAAACGCGTTGGCTTTTTTGCAGATTTTTTCGATTGCTTCGATAGGAAACCTTAATGGCAATTCATTATTTACTCCCATAATGCAAACAAGAATTGGGAGATGGGAATTTTCCATAAAAGACATTTCAAGCCAACTTAGATCAAGGTTTCCTTTGCTATCGAGAGGAATTTTTTTGACTTCAGTAAGATGACTTGCCTCATTTTCACAAGGCAAAGTGACCGCCTTATGTTCGGTTGGATTGTAAAAAATCCGACATTTTTTGCCGTCGTGTTTGCGCATAAAACCCTGGATCGCTAAATTGTTAGCTTCCGTGGCCGAGGCGCAAAATATAACCTCTGAGCTTGTGATACCAAACTCACGTGCAATCGAATCTCGCGCCGTCTCAACTTCAAAAGATGCTTTGGATCCCATTGTATGGTGCGAAGCAGAAGGATTTCCAAAAAGATCTGACTCGCAGATTTCTATAAGTTTCCTTTTTACTTCGGGATAAAGAGGTGTGGTTCCGCAGTGATCAAGGTAGAAAATTTTTTTCATAAACTCATTTCAAGCATTCTTTTCAAAGCCGAAAGGGCCTGAATTTTTATTTTAGGTTCAACTTTAATAGTGTTATGGAAAATATTTTGTTTGGATAATCCCTCTAAAATCCATAAAAGGTTTTTAGCACTAATCCGATTCATCGTTCCACAAACACACGTAAAGGAATTCAGGCTGACAATAGATTTGTCAGGATTTTGGGCCGCCAATCTTTCTACCAAATTTTTTTCGGTGCCGACAGCCCACTTGGTTCCCGGTGCTGCTTTGGTAACTGTTTGAATAATAAAATCGGTAGATCCAAAACTATCGGCAAGATCGACGACTTCCATGGCGCATTCTGGATGCACGATAATATGTGTGTCAGGAGATTCCGCTCGGATTTTTTTAATTTGATGCACTGAAAAAAGTGCGTGGACAGGACAATGTCCTTTCCAAAGCCAAATTTTTTTTTGTTTCAGAATATCTTCGGAATGCCCTCCAAGACTCTCCTCTGGCTCCCATAGACACATATCTTTCACCGGGTCCATGCCAAAAGATTTAGCGATATTTCTCCCCAAATGTTGATCCGGGAAAAAAAACACATGTTTGTTTTGCGAAACAGCCCAAGCGATTATTTTTTTCGCATTGCTGCTTGTGCAAATCACACCTCCACGTTCGCCGACAATGGCTTTTAGCGCCGCAGATGAATTTATATAAGTAATAGGGAGAATATTTTTAATCCCGATCCTATCTAAATCTTCAAAACCTCTGGCCACATCGTCGGCATCAGCCATATCTGCCATATCGCACCCGGCGCGAAGATCTGGAAGTGACACTTTTTGTTCGTCTGAGATAAGCATATCAGCGGTTTCTGCCATAAAATGTACGCCACAAAATATAATATATTTGGCGGTGACTTCTTGTGCGATTTTTGCAAGCTTCAGGCTATCACCCGTGAAATCTGCATGGACGATGACATCGTCGCGCTGGTAATGGTGGCCTAAAATCACAACGTCAGAGGACAGCTGCTTTTTTGCGGCAGTAATTCTCTGCAGAATTTCTTCAGGGGAAGCATTTTCAATATCGTCTGGTAACTGGGGCTGGATAGGCATGAGTTTTTACCCTCTTACAGGGATCATAGAGATTAAAACTCGACTTTAATAGCTAATACTTTAAAGATAAAAAGCTAAACTCGCCTTGGCCGGTGAATTTTTATTGACGTAGTTTTGCAGTTGGCTTTCGCTATCTCCCAAGAACTTTGTGTAGCGAATTCCTAAACCGGTGCCGCCTGGTATTTGCGACTTTATAATGCGTACAACTTCGCCTTCAACAAGTACTGGCTTTGCATCACCGTAAAGTTGGAATTTGCAGACTAAAGCTGTTCCGATTTCAAATTTGCGATCTGAATTAAGTAAAATTCCACCTACCGAAATATCTCCCGCGGAAAACGACATGGTTTCGCTTCCAAATTTCACTTCAACCGTGATATCGCTTGGCTCTAAGCGTTCTTCGCTGCGTGTTTGGTGATCTAAAAGTTGCTTCATTTTTTCGACGAAATAAGGCCTTGGAATCGGTTGCTCAATAAATAAATCAGCCCCGGCAGCGAGAGCGCTTTTTTTGAGTTTTGCAGACGATTGCACACTGGTTAAAATGATAGGAATGTCCGATGTTTTGGAATCCAGTTTAAAGTACTGCGTAGCCGAAATCGCGTCGATTTTTTTAAAATCCATGTTCACAATAATAACATCTGGTTTAAAGGCCTGGAGTGCTTTTTGGCATTCATCAAACCTAGAAAAAGGTTTAACCGTTACGCCCATTTTTCGGTATCCTGCCAAATCAAGCTCGGTTAGTAAGTTTTTGTCATCTAGCATAAATATTTTCATTTTAGACTCAGACATAAAAGCCCTTTCACGTTTACTTCGATTCTATTTCAATCAGACATCCGGAAAAAACCAGATTAGGCTGACCAAGAGAGGCATCGGTCTATCGGCCAGTCACTTTAACGAATTTTAAAATTTTTAATTTATATCTTACAATTTTAGCGGGTTAGGTTGTTTAGCCAAACTCCATTGCGCCGCAAATGGAAAGAAATCATCGGTAGTCCAAGCTCACCTAACCTAGCAGCCGGGTGTCTGAGAGTTAAAGGAAGACCTAGAACAGCATCTAAAAATGACGCAAGTTTCTCTGTTTCCATTGCTCGATTTGCAACCAGAATCTGCAAACGATTAAAAAGCATCAACGTAAAATATTCTAAAAGCTTTACTGTTTGGTGAATTCCTAATTTTTGCTCACGAGTTGGTCTAATTTTTAGAGCATTAAGTTCCATCAAATCTTGTTTGCCAAGAAACTCCTTAAAACGATCAAATTCTAAAAACTCTGGAAAATGCTCAAAGTCCAAAACGGTGAGTCGTTTTGAACTAAGAAAATTATTCCAAGCGTGACTTCGACTAGAAAAACCCCAACCATAATAATGTAATACTTCAAGAAACCTTGCGATCGTGTATTCGCTAAGACGACTTAAATAAAAAATCTGGTACAAAAATATGCAACGAATGACCGAACTTAAAGGTTTCTGGCCATCTCCAATTCTAAACGACAGCGAGTCGAGAAAATTTTGAATCTCTGTAGGATTTGAACAATTTTCCGACCCTATTTTTTCAAAAGAAAAAGCCTGCACTTGATCAAACTCTCGCTCCTGCAAAAGATTAAGGTACTCCAAGGTCTGACTTTTACTTTCTAGCTTAAGACCCGCATACTTTTTAAAAATTAGTTTCTGTGACGCGGTTTTTGGAATGCGCTGTAACCATGAAATACATTTATTAAAAAATACAGCAACCTCTGACTCAGAAAATTTTCCCGCAGCAAAATTTCGCCTTAAAAGATTTAATTTATGGCAAAGTTGCGCCGAGTTGTCAGCAACAAATACGGGCTGAAAATTAGCCTCAATTAAATGTTTCAAAAAATAAATACTCGGAATATCTTCTGAAATATCGCACAAAATGTAGCAAGGTTTAGCAAGAAAAGTCGTTTGACCAAGGTTACGCTTTCGAAACTCATTGATAAATTGTAGAAATTTCTTATTAATCCGAGAAAAAATTATAAATAAATACCAGCGCACGAGTTCAAATTCTTTCTTTGAGCGAAAAACTAGTAACAGTTGCCCCATTGTCCAGTTCAATTCGTCTGTAACCTTAAGCCTAGAATTGAGAGTTTTTGCCAAACCTTCTCTAATGGTCTCCTCGTCTTGGTGCTGACGATTAGTGAATTTTTGCTTTAATTCGCTCGAGTTTTTAGTGATCAAGGTTCGTGGAACATAAGAGATTTTAATGTCTTCAAAATCTACCCACGCAGGAATAACGGTTAAAAACTCGGTTAAAGCTAGATGAGACGCCCTTTTGGGTAGAAATTTTTGCAACTCGTCGTTGTGAGGCTTTTTGAAAATAGCTTTTAAAATCACACCATAAGCTGGAAAGTACCCAAAGCCAATTTCAGGACATCCGACAACCGCTTCGGAATTTAAGAAAAAACGCTGTTCACAGGCCAAAGCCCATTCCCAAAAAAATCCAATACAGTCTCCGCGACAGAAAAAATAACAGGGTAATGGAAAATCCGAAACAGCTCGTAAGAAGTTTTTTGCATACATAATTCTAAAAGCCAACTGTTCACAATCAACACCTTTCTCTAGCTCTTTAACCAAGTCTACGGAATATTCATCCAGAGCATCGGTCGATGCAAAATAAATGGCGTCCAAGTCTTGTAGATTTAGATTTGAAATATTTGCCCAAAGGGCTTGCAGTCGAGTGAATCCTAACTTTGTTAGCGGCGAAAAAGACGAATCGATTTGAAATGTTTGAAAGCTCATTTTTTTTAAATAACCAAAATTTCAAATGAAACATCGTAAGTCCAAATAACAAGAGCTGTTTTCATTTCTTTCGAGCGGACTTCTTCCAAGACTTTGAAAATTTGAGCGGTGCAAAAATAAGGAACGTATCTCACTTTTTTTATGGAATGTGATAAGTTGGATATTTTAATACCTTCAAACAAAAATCCTGCAGCAATTGCTTCTGAAAATAAAAAAATGACTTCTTCAACCATGGCTACTGAAAATAAATACTTTAATATCAAGCTCGCGACTTTCGAAGTAAAAAAATTTTCCGGTTTAGGCATAATAAAGCTTAAGCATTCGACGGTAATTTGTTTTTCTTTTGAATTTTCTTTGGAAGTCAAAAATAAGCTTAAAAATTTCGGATCCGTTAGTGGAGTAGCAGCAGTAAAATGAAGCCCGTTAAAAAAAATGTTTTCCGAAGCTTCCAAAGATCCGATTTCAGCATCTAAAATTTCTTCAGCCAGAGACGGCCACTTTGTAAGATATAAAGCAGCACTTCGAAGATTTTTCTCTTGTGGCAGGCGGTTTGTCAATGAGTAAGCCAAGAGCTGTTGCGATTTAAAACTTAATAAGTTTTCTAAAAAAATGGCTAAAGAGAAAGTTCTAAACTCACCCGAAATATCGGGTAAATTTGATTGAAAAGATTCCTCCAAACCGTTAAGAACGACAAGCGATACATTTTCTTTCAAGGTGTCGGATGACCATTTTGTCCAATCACAATTTTGTAACCAAAATTTTTTTACGGTATTTTCTACGTTAATGCGAAAATATTGATCTTGGGTTATGGGAACGAACTCAAAGTGAATTGTTTCAGGATTAAAATTCAAACTGGAACGTTTTACCGAAGTAACCGGTTCAGTTTCCATGAGACCGTGCTTTTTCAAGTCTCAAAAGAACTTCATCCAATTGGATTCTGTAACCAAGACCCGCCATATTTAAAGAAAGTTTTTGCAACAACTCGGTGATTTTGTGCCAATTTTTAAGCTGCAAATAAATATCAATTGCCGCTTCATAAGCTTCGTGAAAGTGATTATCCAAGGAGATGGCTGCTTGAAAGTTCTCGATGGCAGCGGGAAATAATTGCGCCTTTTCGTAAAGTACTCCGATTTTAAAAAAAATCACCGCGCGTTCTGTGGCCGAGTTGTTGGCGGCGCTTATTTCTTTTAAAACTCCAACGCTGCCTTTTATATCAGACAGACGTTGGTAAGCGTCAAATCTAAGTATAGACGTATCGAGCTTTGTTTTCGAACAGTACTGGTTTACAAATTCTAGCGCTTTCTTAGGGTCACTTAATTGATATAAATAAATCGAGGCTATTTCAAAGGCAATGCGAACCGTATCTTGTTCGAACCGAGCTGATTTCAACATCACGTGCAGAACTTCCAAGGCTTTGTCCCAAATCTGAGACTGGGTGTAGATTGCTCTAAAGTATCTCAAGGCCCGATAGTTTGAGGGATCTATAACCCGTAGCTGCGTGTAAAATTTGCTAAGTAATTTTTCTTGATAGATTTTTTTTTCGTAGAGGTAGCAAACCCGCTCCAGGCACTGTACTTTTTCAGATAAACTTAAGAAATTTGGCAGTACCGACTGTAAAATAAAAGATTCCGTCACAAAATCATCTTCAGCTAAAAGCCTTTTAAGAAATTTATTATGAAACGTCAAATAGTCTAAATTTTTGTGCCTAACAACCAGTGCGCATATTTCTCCGGCGCCGATTTGATCGTCTAAATAATAAAGCCTCGAATGGGCAATGCGGAAATAATCGTTTAAATCGGAATTTTTTTCGGAAAGGTGCTGTTCGAGATACTGGATGACTGGCACCCAGCATTCATATTTTTCTAATAACTCTAAAGATCCGTCGCGAGTTAGTTTCGTAAAGTGATTGGCCTTGAGGCTTTGCAGGGCAATTTGGATGTCAAGATGTTGTGTTACTTGCGTCACAAGATTTAAGAACCTTTAACTGTCAGCCCCGCCATAATCCAGTCAAAACAATTTTTGGAGATGGAATCGTAATCGAAAGCTTCGTCGTCAAAAAGATGCTGAAGACTAAGCCCGTCGATAGAGGCAATGATGTAAGAAGAATACCATTCTGGATTCACTGTTTTAAACTTCTTTTTTTCGATTCCTTCAGAAATAATGCGCGAAGCTGTTTTGCGAAATTTGTCGTAGTGTCTAGAAATGGCTTTTCGAATTTCTTCGTTTTGATTAATTTGAGTCCAGAAATCCATATTGACTTGATAGTATTCTTTGGTTTTGCTTACAACCTGAAAAGCAACCTGTACAAAGATTTGGAGTTTGCGTTTAGGGTCGTCACTTGATAACAAGTCATCGGCAATAAGTTTTTCGATATTTCCGGCGACTTTATCAAGCACGCACATCATTAACTCTTCTTTGTTTAAAAAATAATAATGAATGATTCCTTTACTTACACCTGCCGCATTGGCAACGTCTTGCATGGAAAAATTGTGATAGCCATACTTTGTTATACAATCAACTGTAGCTTTAACGATTTGATCTTTGCGTTCAGCAGCAACATCAGCTTTTGACATAAATTTTTCTCCAAGACATACCTAAGACTGAAGTTTCGATTTACGCAATACTTTTTTTAGAATCTGAACCTAAAAGAAAAATTAAAAAAAATTTTGAATTTTTGAATAATTAATCAATAATAAAGGATATCACCCTTATGAGTTGAGAGGTAGATTTGAGTCAGCACATTCTCAAAAATTTATTTAGCACCGGTTTAGTCGTCTTGGCTTGTATCAATACAAGCCGTGTTTGGGCTAAAGAATTAAAATGGACGCACTATGGTTTGCGACCTTTGGGAATGGGGAATGCATACGTAGCAGTAGCGGATGACTTCAATGCGATCTTCTACAATCCAGCTGGTTTAGCCCGACTGCAAGAATGGCACGGGGAACTTATTAACCCTTATTTTGCGGTTTCTAAGTCATCATCTGATCTGTTCAAGAACCTCTCGGATCTGCAGGCCAGTCAAACGGACCAAGTTTTGGCGGCATTAGATGATATGACTGGACGAGCCTATTATGCTGGTGCAGGTTTGACGCCGCATTTAATCTTTCCTGGATTTGGTGTTGGAATGGGACTTGATACTTACGCAAGCTTGTCTATTCATGGAGATATTTCTGTCGATGTTGACAGTCGAGCGACGGCTCTTGTTCCTGTGGCTTACGCTCAGAACTTTTGGGGAGAACGACTGAGCCTAGGCGCTGCAGTGAAATTTGTTGGCACTGGCGGTATCGATAAAAATTTTAGCATTGCTGATATCGATTCATTTAAATCAAGTGGTCAGCAATCCAATTCGCCAAAACTAAGTGATTTTGTTGACGCTGGCGCCGGTGTTGGCTTGGACACGGGACTGTTATTTACACCTAAAGATCAACCTATGGAGCCAACTCTAGGAGTAAGCATCACCGATTTCGGTGGCACGCCGTTGAAGGGAATTGGTGCTTACCTAACTCCAAAAACTCGCGCGCCTTCAGTAAACACAGGGGTTAGTTTAAAACCTTATAAATCATCTTGGTCGTATTTGTTAACTTCTCTGGATGTGCATTCTATCAATACTCGTGATCACTTCTCAAAAAAGCTTAATTTGGGGCTGGAATATGGGTTAGGATCGATTTTGAAATTGCAGACTGGACTCCATCAAGGAGAGATGACAGCTGGTTTCCAGTTGGATGCTTGGCTTTTGGTTTTAAGGTTTGCAACATATTCGGAACAAATTGGAAGTAGC
This sequence comes from bacterium, assembly GCA_043757325.1. Classification (GTDB taxonomy): domain Bacteria; phylum Bdellovibrionota_B; class Oligoflexia; order Oligoflexales; family RGVZ01; genus JAYVPO01. The sequence continues at coordinate 7,473 of JAYVPO010000115.1, read as the reverse complement.
GCCGGTGCAGACGAGTTATTTTCGGAACGTCGTTATATTTTACAACTAAAAGTTTTAATTTAGGTGACCATGGTGAAATATCTTTATTTAGTTTGTTTCCTATTTAGTAATAAGCCTTTGTTGGCTAAGGGCTTAGATGCAATCGCAGATTCAGCACCAGACCCAGTAGCTCAAAAAAAAGTCGAACCAGTGGATTCCGGAGAGTCCGGGAAAGGTTATCCTAAAGACACTAAATCAGCAGACGTAAAGACAAAAGACGACGCGGGTTCCGACGAAGAAACGGCTGTGCCTGTGAAAAAGGCGGAAGTCGTATCAGAATTTGTTAAAAACTATGAAAACAAAATATTTCTTGGAACGGGATTGTTTGTTAATAATTTAAAAACTCAAGATGGGGACGTCAAAAGCGATGGATCGGGAGACGCTTATTTAGTTGTTGATGTGCAAAAGAATGAAAAAACTTCGCTTCGAATTGGCTTTCATTATGCGCCGATTGCTGCGCGGTTGATTGCCGATAATAAAAGCTATAAAGGGTCAGTCGAAAGATTTGGGATTCCGTTTTATATGCTCAGTAAGAAACAAATTTTTAATTTTGGTGGATTTATTGAGCCGTCTTTTGATCGAGTCAGCTGGTTTAATGACGACGGTTTGGATAAAGATAGTTCCCAGATTAAGTATCAAATGGGAATATCAATTGGAGGTGCTGTCGAGTTTAAATTGAGCGATCGAGTCTATGTTGGTCCAAAATTCAGTAAATCATTTGGTTATGTGGATAATTTTCAATTCGGTATATCGAGCGTTTTTGTGCTGTAGTTTTCTTGCTCTGCATGGATGCTTGACTCAAAATACTGAAGGCACGCTCACAGTTCATGCAACTCGCGAAGGCGAGTACGAAATATTTAAGTTTGTAGCAGGCGATTCGATTTCTTTAAAATCCGAACAGCGGGTTTTTTTTAACCAAATAATTTATTTAAATCCTGGGTCCTATTTGGTTTTAGCCGATTGTTCCAGCGAAGTTGTGCAAGTTTATCCGAAGGGAGAAGTGCATCTCAATGCCCATACGGTACAGTTCCTTCCGGCTACGCCTGTTTTAGAAGGAGATCGTTTTCCCATCCGCTGCGCGCGCGGGGACTACTCAGAGTTTAAACAGCTTCTTGACCAAGATTTTGTCCTGACTATTTTAACGGGAAAACATGATTTATTAGTTGGCATGAACCCAATGCATTTTGATTTTACGGAACCTAAATATTCCCGTACTCCAACCCAGCAAACCCTAATTTTATCATCCATCCAAGTCCAAAGTGAGTCGGCTGAAAGCCAATCTTATTTTGTCTCTAACCTGAATGATAACGTGCCACACACGGAGCATTTAAATTTTAAAGATAAATACTATCTTGTTCCTGGAGACTACCGTATTGAAATGAATGGTACTTCAGCCATATTAAGTTTAGAGGCGGGAGAAAGTTACAAGATAAAACCCGCTCAACTTAGAGTTTCCTCGCCGACAGATACAGATATTTCCATTGCGGAGAAGATTGGCGGGTCGCCGATTCACTTTGAAATCAACGGAGAGCATTTTCTAAATCTCAACCAAAATTATTATATTTTACCAGGACAGCATCTTATAAAACTCAGTCAAGGAAAAATTTCTGAAGAAATAGATGCCGGGGAGGAAGCCTTAATAGAGCTAAAAACTCGATCTGTTGTTGTTAAATCAAACTGTTCGGCCGGAGACTGGGTCTGCTTGGGGAATCGCAAAGTTAAAATATTTGCAGATAAGAAAATTTCTCCAATTTACGAGGGTATGACTGACGTGCCGATACTTTTTTTTGGCCAACCAAGCAGTGTAGGAATCGAAGGATCTCGCGATATTCGCTATCATCTTTCAAACGCCTCCTCTCAGGATTTTTATCTTTCGTATTTGCATGTCGCGGCTCATCCAAAGCATACGGCTGGCATTATAACGGATTTATTAAGAGTCGAATCTGGTTCAACCGGACAGGCGACAGGGGCGACTTTGGATTTGGCAGTGGATAGGGAAACAATCATTCCACTTATTGCCAATCAGTACCAACTGAGTCACTACATCTCGCAAAATACACTTGATGGATATCGCGGCAAAACTTCCATACCGTTTCATTTGAAACCGGGCGAAACAAAAGAAATAAGCATAATTACACACGTTAGCGAGAAGAGAGCAAAAGCTCTTTCTCAATCAAAAAAAAATCCTTAAGCCTTCTTAGCAGCTTTATCAGTTAACTTTTCAGATATTTTTGCTTTGATCTTTTCGCCTAGTGACTTCTCGGATGTGGCGTCACTTTTTTTGCTGTCTTTGTTGCTATTTTTTTGATCGAGGTAGTCGACAAATTCAATGATGGCCATGGAAGCGCTATCCCCCAAACGAATGCCGCGTTTTAAAATTCTAGTGTAACCGCCTTGACGATCTTGAAACCGTGCAGCGAGATCTCCAAAAACTTTATCTACTGCCACTGAGTCAAATATATAACTCGCGGCTCGGCGGCGAGAGCCTAAGTCACCATTCTTGCCCATAGTTATAATTTTCTCTACAACCGACCGTAATTCTTTTGCTTTTGGTAGAGTTGTATTAATCCGTTCATGCAGCAGAAGCGACGTTGCCATATTGCGAAGCAACGCTCTGCGATGTTCAGACTTTCGACCTAATTTTCTATAACCATTTAAATGACGCATAATATAAACTCACAAAATATCAATAATTCAAAATTTACGTTAAAGAAGACACCGTACTCTGCTGATCTTTTAACCCTTGCTGTCGAAGAACAGATGGATCAAAACCTTCAATTTTCATACCTAAAGATAGACCCATTTCATCGAGTAGATCCTTGATTTCATTAAGCGACTTGCGCCCGAAATTCTTGGTTTTAAGCATTTCATTTTCGGACTTTGTTACAAGTTCGCCAATATATTTAATATTAGCGTTTTCAAGACAGTTAGCAGCACGAACGCTTAATTCTAAAGAATCGACTGTTTTAAATAAATTTTCATTGAGTGAAGGAGTTAATTCTTTGGTTTCCTGACGGCGAGACTGTTCTTCATCTTCAACTTCATCAAAATTTATAAAAACGGTAAGCTGCTCTTTCATAATTTTAGCTGCATAAGCCAAAGCATCATCGGGCCGCACCGCACCGTTTGTCCAGATTTCTAAACTTAATTTGTCGTAGTCCGTCATTTGTCCCACCCGAACCTGACTTATTTCATAAGCCACTCTTCGAATTGGAGCAAATATCGCATCGATAGAAATAACTCCTACAGCGGTGTCTTCGGTCCGATTATCTTCTGCTGAAACGTACCCGCGACCATGGCGCACGTACATTTCCATTTCCAATTCACCATCTACATCAAGGGTTGCGATAATTTGGTCGGGATTTAAAATCTCTACATCGCCGCTTGTCTCTATATCACCGGCGCGAACAACTTTTTCGCCTTTGGCTTTAACAGTAATCGTTGTATCTTCATCGCCTAAATAACGTAGGTTCACTTGCTTTAAATTCAATATGATGTCGGTCACACCTTCTTTGACACCAGAGATTGTAGAAAACTCATGTTCTACACCTTTGATTTTGACTCCAACAACGGCTGCCCCATTGAGGCTAGCGGTCAGAATTCGCTTTAAAGAGTTTCCAACCGTAATTCCGTACCCTCGTTCGAGAGGTTTAGCGACAAATTTTCCGTACGTGTCAGAAAGCGAACTAACTTCCAAAGTATCCGGTTTAATCAAGTCCTGCCAATTTCTATGCATCGTTATTACTCCAAAATGAAAATCAAGCTGTATCGATAAGGGGCTATAAATTACTTGTTGTATAATTCAACAATCAATCGTTCTTTAACATCAAAGTGCAAGTCTTCTCGCGTTGGTAAACTTGTTACTTTTCCGGCTAATTTTGTATGATCAACTTCAAACCAATTTAGTGCCACTTTTTTGCTATAAAGTTCCGAAGCTAGCTTAAAGGTTGTACCCGCTTTGCTTTTTTCGATCACCGCAATTTCGTCACCCGTGCCAATTGCTGCACTTGGAATATTTAATCGTTTTCCATTAACTAAAAAATGATTGTGCCGAACAAGTTGCTTGGCTTCCTGACGTGTGCGGGCAAATCCCATTCTAAAAACCACATTGTCCAAGCGACATTCCAAGTTTCTAAAGAAAATATCCGAAGTCACTCCGCGTTCAGTCGAAGCTCTATCAAAAGTATTTCGCAACTGTCTTTCCATTAAACCGTACACGCGTTTCACTTTTTGCTTCTCACGCAACTGCGTTCCGTATTCCGAAAGTTTGGTTCGCTTTTGACCGTGTTGTCCCGGCGGAAATGCGCGACGTTCAATGCCACACTTGTCGGTAAAACAACGTTCACCTTTTAAGAATAATTTTTGACCTTCACGTCGACAAAGTCGACAGACTGGACCGTTATATTTCGCCATAAATCCTACCTCTACCTATTAACAATTAAACACGTCTTCTTTTTGGGGGCCTGCAGCCATTATGAGGAATTGGAGTTACATCCTTGACGAGGGTAACTCGTAGTCCTGCTGCTGCCAATGCTCGTACGGCACTCTCGCGCCCTAATCCTGGGCCGTTTACTAAAACCGCGACCGACCGCATGCCCATATCCATTGCCTTTTTCGCAGCGTCTTCTGCGGCCACCTGAGCAGCAAAGGGAGTGCTTTTGCGAGAGCCTTTAAAACCTTTTGCTCCGGACGTTGACCAAGTCAATACTTCACCATTCAAATCCGTAATGGTGATAATTGTATTATTGAAAGTTGCTTGAATCCTCGCCACTCCTACCGGAATGTTACGCTTTACTTTTTTCTTTTTAACAGCACCTGTTGCTACTATCGCCATTTTTAATAACCTTTATTTGTTAACCGATTGGAGCTTTTTTCTTATTGGCTACAGTACGACGCGGGCCTTTTCTAGTGCGCGCGTTTGTTTTTGTTCTCTGACCGCGAACGGGAAGTCCTTTACGATGACGAATTCCACGGTAACAATTTAAATCGACCAAGCGTTTAACACTCATTGCAACATCGCGGCGAAGATCACCTTCTACTGTAAAATCGGTCTCGATCAATTTGCGAATGGAGTTGATTTCATTGGCATCGATATCACTTGCTTTTTTATCTGGTGAAATACCGACTTTGTTCAAGATTTTGTGCGCCGAAGTCTTTCCGATTCCGAAAATACTTGTCAACGCAATCCCAATTTTCTTGTTATTGGGTAAATCGACTCCTGAAATTCTCGCCATACTTTAAAACCTTTTTGAATACGCTTAATCTTTTATATTGAGCAAAAGTTATCTAACAATAACGGACTCAAATCAAGCTTTGTTTTTAATTAACCTTGAGCTTGCTTATGTTTACCAGTAACACAAATCACTCGAACTATCCCTTTGCGCTTAATAACTTTGCACTTAACACAAATTGGCTTAACACTTGCTCTAACTTTCATACTGTCTCACTTTCCAAATTTAAAATTACTTTGCTCTAAATATTATTCGACCGCGAGTTAAATCATATGGCGAAACTTCCAGTCTCACCTTATCGCCCGGAACGATTTTGATAAAGTGCATTCGCATTTTCCCACTAATATGGGCCAAAACCTCATGTCCGTTGTCCAAAACCACTTTAAACATTGCGTTTGGAAGGGGCTCTTTTACAACACCTTCGATTTCTAAAACTTCTTCTTTAGCCATAATTTAATTCAAATCGCCCTTTTCCAAAAATCCTAACGGGGACGGATAAGTCCTTTTTTAGCAAAACTATTGTACCGCAGCGATTGCCTTTGGGCATCGATTTGTCTAAAGGTCTCTAAAGCGGTTCCCACTACAATAAGTAAACTTGTGCCACCAAAGTAAAACTGAACATTAAATTGTCCAGCAAAAATAGCTGGTAGAACGCAAATAGCGGAGAGATACAAAGCACCGGGAAGAGTCAGCCTCGACACAATTTTATCAAGGTAATCAGAGGTTCTAACACCTGGTCTAATACCAGGGATAAAACCACCGTTCTTCTTCAAATTCTCTGCAATATCGTCTGGTTTAAAAGTGATGGAAGTGTAAAAAAAAGCAAAAAACAAAATCAAAGTGACATAAACGGTATTGTACGACCAACCACCCGGAACAAATAACGTAGAAACAAAAGAACCAAATTTAGTGTTGGGGTTTAAAGCTGCAATGGTAGTCGGAAATTGTAAAAGAGAACTTGCAAAAATGGGTGGAATAACCCCGGCAGAGTTTAAACGTATTGGTAAATGCGTATTTTGACCGCCGTAAACTTTTCCTCCGACTTGCCGCTTTGCGTACTGTATAGGTACCTGCCTGACTCCTTGTTCCATAAAGACCACACCAGATGTGATCAGTATTACAAGAGCTAAAATCATCAGAATTCTAGCAATGTCCATTTGAGCATGGGCGTACTGTGAATATGTGTTGGAAATAATATTGGGCAATCCCGCTACAATTCCGCTGAATATAATTAAGGACATGCCGTTTCCAACACCGTGCTCAGTAATCCTTTCACCAAGCCACATAACAAAACAGGTACCAGAAACCAAACTCAAAGTAGTCAGTAATCTCCACTCAAGACCTGCATCATAGACCAATCTTCCGCCGCCAAAAGCCTGGCTTTCCAGCGTGTTAGCGATCATATAACCCTGTACAATGGCCAGCAGAACCGTTCCGTAACGAGTGTATTGATTGATTTTCCTTCTACCAGATTCCCCTTCTTTTGACAAAGCTTCAAGATGCGGAATGACTACGGTAAGTAGTTGGGCGATAATCGAAGCACTGATATAAGGCATGACTCCTAAGGCACAAACACTAAAACGCTCTAATGCCCCACCAGAAAACATATTAAACATGCCAAAAAGATTGCCACCTTGATTTTTAAAAAACTCCGAAAGTGCCTCGGTGTTGACCCCTGGTACAGGAATATGAACACCAATTCGGTAAATAGCAAGGAATCCAAGTGTTGCAAGAATTTTCTTTTGCAGTTGGTTAAATATTCCCTGAGGCAAGCTTTTAATATTCTGCGTCAAAACTTATCCCTTCTGAAATGTTCCGCCGGCTTTTTCAATAGCTTGAATCGCCGACGCACTTGCGCCATTTAACTTAATAGTTAATTTGACCTTTAGGTCGCCACCACCACTTAAAACTTTAACCAAGGCACCTTGCTTCACAAAACCTTTTTTTACCAAATCAGCCGAAGTAACTGCCGCCGAATCCGTAAATGAATTTAATTGAGCCAAAGTTACAATTGACGGCTTTAACGACTTATCTGAAGTAAATCCCCGTTTCGGTAAACGTCGGTAAAGAGGAGTTTGTCCACCCTCAAAACCGAAACGAACACCGCCACCTTTGCGGGCAGTTTGACCTTTTCCGCCTCGTGCAGATGTTTTTCCCATTCCGCTACCTGGACCACGGCCCAAGCGCTTTTTTTTCACATTTG
>JAYVPO010000114.1:0-6683 GCA_043757325.1 bacterium | reverse complement strand
TTTCCGGCATTTATAACCTTACAGCTCCCGAGCCAGTGACTAATAATGTTTTTTCGCAAACTCTGGCAAAACTTCTTAAAAAACCTTTAGCCCCAAATATCCCAGCTTTTGTCCTGAAAATGGCATTCGGTGAAATGAGTCAAGTTGCTTTAAACAGTCAAAATATAAGTTCAAAAAAACTCGAACTTGCCGGATTTGTGTTTAAATATCCGACCTTGGAAAAAGCCTTATTAAATCTATTAGACTATGAGAAACACCCTATTGAATTTGAGATCTATGCACGAGAATGGTTGCCAAAAACAAGGCCTGAAGTTTTTAAGTTCTTTTGCGACGAAAAAAATCTTGAAAAACTAACACCGGATTTTTTGAATTTTAGAGTCGATAAAAAAAGCACCAAAGATATCCAGAAAGGTACGCTAATCGACTACCGTTTAAAAATCCACGGCATGCCTGCGAAGTGGAGGACTTTAATTGCTGAATGGATTCCAGACGAAAAATTTGTAGACACCCAGTTAAAGGGACCTTATGCAAAATGGCATCATACGCATTTATTTGAAGACTTGGCGGGTGGCACACTGATCACAGATCGAGTGATTTACAGGTTGCCGCTGGGGATTCTAGGGTTGGCTGGTTTGCCGCTGGTAAAAAGCGACGTGAAAAGCATTTTTCAATACCGGAAAAAAATTATCAGCCAAATTTTTAAAGCAAAAGAACTGTGAAAGCTGTTTTAATTATAAATCTTGGAACTCCTGAATCAACCGAAGTGAAAGACGTTCGGAAATATTTAAAAGAATTTCTTTCGGATCGGCGTGTTTTGTCTATTCCTGCACTGATTCGCTACCTGGTTCTTAGGCTTGTTATTTTACCTTTTCGCTCCAAAAAATCTGCCGCAGCTTACCGGAAAGTTTGGCTTTCAGACGGCTCTCCATTGATGGTTTACAGTCGAAAACTGGCGGACAATTTGCAAATAGAATTTAAAGATTCCGCAAAGGTTTTTTTGGCTATGCGATACGGAAAACCATCGATAGGCAGTGCACTGACAGAAATCTATAATCAGAATTTTACCTCGCTGCAAGTGATCCCGCTATTTCCGCAATATTCTAGTGCTGCAACTGGCTCAGCAATTGAAGAAGTATTATCGCAAATTAAATCCAAAAACAATTTTTGCAATTTGCAAATTATTTCGTCGTTTTACAATCGTCCGGAATTTATCGATGCCTTTGCAAAAAATATTGCTGAATGCCAAAAAGCATTTCCTTGGGACTACGTACTGTTTAGTTATCACGGCCTGCCTGAACAGCATTGCATTCAATCTGATCCTTCGAACAATTATTGTTTAAGGGCTTCAGATTGTTGCCAAAGAAAAACTCTAGCGAACACTTTTTGCTACCGTCATCACTGTTTTGAAACCACTCGACTTTTGACCGAAAAATTAAATTTGCAAAAGCAGTCATTTGCCACAACTTTTCAAAGCCGATTGGGCCCTGTTCCCTGGATTAAACCTTACTCTGACCAGCATCTGGCCGTTTTAAAAGATCAAGGTATTAAAAATTTATTGGTTGTCTCGCCATCTTTTGTGGCTGATTGTTTAGAAACACTTGAAGAAATTAAAATACGTCTAAAAGAAGATTGGCTTGCTTTAGGAGGTGAAAGTCTCGAACTTGTGCCTTCGTTAAATGGCGACTGGGCAAAAGCTCTAAAGTCAATTTTGACTGACTAAAACCTGTAAGCAGCAAAGCTCTAGTCGTAATTGAATGCGTAACATTCTGGAGTTGTTTCTATTTCCTCAAACTATCAAGAATTTCTAGTGCTGTGCCGACAGTTTATCTGAGGCGCGTAAAATTTCAACCGCCAAGAAAGGTCAATAAAATGAATTATAAAATAATAATTTATTGCTGCTTATTTGCAATTTCTTGCTCCAATCAAAAAAAAGAGGCCGACCATCACATTTTAACATCTGAAACCAGCCTTAAAAAAACTCCAACGGAGAATGATTATTTATCCAGCCAGAATGAATCGATTGCCAAAACCTGTTGGCAAAAAGATTCGGCAGGAAACGAAAATCATGCCCCATTGTACCAAGTCATTCATAATAAAAGAAGCAATCCTCTATCAATCAACTGTAACCTCACCTGCACGGATATTTTTAAGTCGGCTGAAGTATGCCGCGAACCTTGTGAAAAACTTTGCGATAAAATGAAATCTCAAATCGCTCAAGCAGACGGAAATTAATCTTTACTTAGATTAAATTTAAGCTTTTGAAGTATTTCTTCCGCAACAATAACATTTTGAGAATTTTGCCAATGAAAGCCGTCTTTAAAGTTAAGCCGTGATTCAAGATATTCTAGATTTTCTACGTACTGCTTTGGGTACTTCAATGCTACGGTTTGTAAGTCTTTATGCATTTTTTCAAACACCTTTTTTTCGATATCACTGTACCTACTCCGGGGCTCTACAATAAACAAACCCACCGCATTGAGAGTCTGATTTAATAGCATGATTTTTTCGTAATTTTCTACCACCTTTGCAATATAAGGGAGATATTCCGTATAAATCTGAGGTGATTTAACTTGTCTTGGAACAATTTGCAAATTTTCTAGAAGTCTTCCCCGACTTAGTGTGGGATTGATTTCTCCTAAGACACTAAATTTTCCGACTAAAAATATCGGCACAGAAAGACCAAAAAAATTATCTAACACAGCTTTTGAATTCTCGCGTAGCGCAAATGCATACGGGTAACCCGGACGATCTTCACCTCCTGCCACATTGAAATCATTTTTAGCGCCCATAACAACGACAATATCTGGTTTGTATTTGTACACTTTTAAAAAGTAGGTCAAAAGGATTTGGGAGGTTACGTAACTTTGAAAAGAGGCATTAATAACTTCGGTTTTGTGAGCTGAATTATTAAGAAGCTTTTCCATATTTTTTGCGATGGTGCCCGAATTAGAATCCCCATTTCTTCCAATTGAAGTTGCAAAAAAAGCGATCCGAGTCGTACCTTTTTGTTTTGTGATTGCGATGGGCTCATTTCTAAAACCTTCTTCGTTGGTGGATTCAACTTTGGAAGTGAAGTTGCTGGGTGCTTGATATTCAACATATGGTTTTGGCGTGTAGGAATCGTATTCAACAGACGATTTATTTTGCCAAATGCGAACGAAATTCCAAGCTTGTTGAAAAAGCATTAGCAGGGCAAAAAAACCGCCTATAAATTGCAGTGATCTTTTAAAGTTTAAAGTCAAAAAGCACCCTTTAAAATTGAAAATAAATAAATCTAGAGGCCGAAAATACACCGAAAAACATTATCGAAAAAATCAGTCCATAATACATAAACCAGCGGCCAGTAAACGGTAACGAATAAAATTTAACTGACAATTGACCTTCTTTGAAACCATACTCGCAAACCATCATCACGGTGATAAATAACAAACTTAACCAATAATCCGATAGCGTAAAATCTGAAAATATTTGGAAACCAGAGAATTTCATCGTTGTAAAGAATTCAAAAACTTTTCTGACAATGACCTGAGCATCTAAGAGACTATTGGCTCTAAAGTAGATCCAAGCAAAAGTTGTAAGATGAAAAATAAAAACGATTCTTAATGCGTTGAGTGGAGTGTTCTTGTGCTGTTGATTCAATTGAAACATATGGAAATTATTTGATAACTTTGTAGAAACAATACTTACAAGCATGTAACTTGCGTGAAGTGAGCCCCAAACAACAAACGTCAAATTTGCTCCGTGCCAAAGTCCACTTAAAACAAATACCGCTGCAACATTAAACAATGTCCGCCCAAAACTTCTTCGATTCCCGCCCAAAGGAATATAAACAAAGTCTCGGAACCAACTGGACAACGAGATATGCCACCTTTTCCAAAACTCCACAATGCTGGTTGCAAAATAGGGATTGAAAAAGTTTTTGGTTAATTCAAAGCCAAAACAGCGAGCGGCACCTCGCGCTATATCTGTGTAGCCGGAAAAGTCGCAGTAAATTTGGAATGCAAAAAAATAAACAGCAATGACTAAGTCAAAATTGGAGAATTTTCCAGGATCGCTGAAAACATGATTGACATAAATCGCAAGCCGATCGGCGATAACGAGTTTTTTAAAAAAACCCCAGAGCATAAGCTGAAGCCCAGAACAGAATCTATCGTAAGAGAAATTATAAGGTCTGCGAAATTGCGGCAAAAAATGCTCTGGACGCTCAATTGGGCCCGCGACAAGTTGTGGGAAAAATGCGATGTAGGCAGCGAAAATCCCAAGATGTTTTTCAGCAGGTACTTTTTTTCGATAGACGTTCACCGTATAAGCAATCGACTGAAACGTATAAAATGAAACCCCCGCAGGCAGCAATAGATGAAGCAAACTCGGATTATATTGCAGCCCAAAGTTGCTAAGCAACCCTTGGGACACTCCCGAAACAAAAAAGTCATAATATTTAAAAATGCATAATACCGATAAATTGCTAACCAAACTCAACATCAAAAAAATTTTTCGAGTTGTTATCCCTGTGGAACGGTCGATTAACCTGCCGCAAAGAAAATCCACCATCGTGGTTGCTGCAAGAATCCCGGCATAGCCAAAATGCCAACAGGAATAGAAATAATAACTGGCCATCAGAATTACTAGCCAGCGCCACTTGTAATCTGTACTGAAATAAACCAATAAAAAAACAGCGAAAAATATCGGAAACTGCAAACTATTAAAAAGCATTCTGACTTTCTATACGGTAATTTCTAAAGTCTGACATACGGAAGTATTTTTAGAAATGCGTTTTTAAATTGTTCCACAATTTAGAACTATTAACTGTCAAATTCTTCAACCCGTGCCAACCCATCTTTAGTCAAAACCATACGAGCATACCGCACAACAGTTCCAATAATATCTTCGTCTTCTTTGCTGGTATAAACCAGAGCCACATCAAAAAAATAAACCCGAGGCATCAAAACATCTTGAGTTTGCCCATCTAACGACAGCAGATATTCTTTGTGTAATGGTTCTCCAAGTTTTGGCAAAAAAAAGTCAAAATTAATTCGAATAATGTCATTTATCGCTTCAATCGGGTGATAGGCGGAATGCAAATGTCTACTGTTTATGCGCATTTTTTTGCGGTAATGAATCACAGGATCCTGGTCGTCTCCAGAGTCCAATGACAAACTGAATTTCTTCCGGCAATCCTGCACCGCTTCTGGTAGAGCGTTGTGATAGGTAAATTTTGTGTACTCCTGAATATTTCCAATATTAACTTTTTTGCCGATATTAGAATGATAATCGATGTCGTTGCTGTGATCGGGTATGGCAGCAAATATCGTGTCGCTAAAATAACCTCGACCAAGTTCTTTGATGCGGTCTTTTAAAATATAGGCCATAACAATAGCGGTTAAAATTAAGAAGCCCGACATACTTAGAAGCGAAAAATTTGAGGCTTGCATCATGCGGAAGCGAATAAAAAGATCCGCGGCTCCAGCCCAAAGTGCCGCAAAAGCTGCTGCAAGTATCGAGGCCATTTGACGCTGAAATGTAAAAATGGGTTTTGTTCGAAGGTTCAAATAAAAAACTTTTTGTACGTGTTTTTTTAAATTGCTGCGGCGAATGACAAATAACTCATGATGACTAGTGGGGCTTTCGTCGTGAATCCAGTAATAGTTTTTCTTGCGCGCATACCACTTTTCATAGCGAATAATGGGCAAAGAATCCCGCATAAGTTTTTGATAAACCTGAGGTGTTAAAAAATCTTTTGAGGCATGCAGCAACTCAAAAATTCCCGACAGAAAATCGCGAAATGCGTAGGTTGAGTATTCGTCTGCAATTTGCAAAGCTTTGGTCAATTCCATTTCATCAGAAAATTCCAAAGATTTTTTACACAAGTTTCGTAGACTATGCAACGCCTTGACACCTCTTTTGGTCAGTAGCGTACATGATTCAATGGCTTTTTTAACTTCCGCAGAGCGCTCGCTCAAAGCGGTTCTATGAGTTGCCTGTAAGACAGATTTGCGACATTTAAGCATTTTTTTAGCCAAGTAGCTGGAAAAAGCGCTGGCAATGACGTAGGCCTCTTCGCATGCAATCTCTTGCGGCGAAGTTTCTAGTCCGGATTTTTTCTTCTGAAAAAAATTATTTAAAAATAACATGGGCGAACGAAAAATATCCTCACTGTGGCCAGTCAGTTCGAGATAATTTAGCTGTGGTTCACGCAACCTTAAAAGTGGCCGTAAGTCCTGATAAAATCGCTCTTTAGGGTAAGTTGTAGAATTTAAACCGGCAGCTCGCGGAAAAAACAAAAACAAATCCACGTCATAAAGCTGCGTAATATTTTTACCCAAGGTTCGATTATTCAACGGGTATGAAACTTTGATTTCTGCTTGATTTCTGTCGTGAATAGCAAACGATGTTCGGATTTCCGGTTGCGCAATATGAGAGATGGGCAGTTCGACTTGATCAGGCTTCACGGTTGACCTTCAAATTTTATATGATAATGAGTTATTCATAACTCTATCACGCAAACTTCTGCCAATAAAAGCAAAAACATCGAATCTAATTTCTGCCCATGTTCTCCAACCTCCTACTCTCAAGCTCTCATGCTCTTCCACCTCCTACTCTCATGCTCTCAACCGATAAATTACTCTCTTCCGCCCAACCGACTAACTGAGCTGGCGCCAAATGAAAAAAGGACAAGGCGACGA
>JAYVPO010000113.1:0-25118 GCA_043757325.1 bacterium | reverse complement strand
GAACAACTGTGGTTTTTACAAATAATTTACTGGATACCCTGCATTTGGGCGGCGCGATTTCTATTGCCTGGATATGCGGTGTATTTTGTGGGCTAGGAATCATACGCATGCTGCTGCAGTTCTTTATTTATTCGGGTTCTGGCGTAGTAAAAGAACTCATTAATCGGCGTCTTAGATTAAAATCTCTGGCCCTTCTGCTCTCTGATCAGCAACGAATGCTGCTGAAATCTGCAGCCGAAATAAATTTGGATTTTGGCGAGTATTTTCCAAAGGCATCCAATTACGCTTATTATTTGAGTCTTGTGATTCCTGCGGCGATGCAATGCGCAATCCTATTAGCAGTTATGTTTTACATCAGCCGATTCGAATCTCTGGTTGCGCTACTAGGTTTATTGGTTATTGGATTGCTAACCACTTTTTTAAATCGCAAAGTTTATGGTTTTTCCGAACGAGTTATCGACTTTCAAAAAAACCTATTAAATCGTGTTGAAATGATCACGCGAAATTGGCTTTTAATTCGTATTTATAAAACCAACAAAGCCGAACAATCAAAACTCGCTCACCAAATTGAAGGTTATACGCGATTTTCGATATTGACCGGTAAAATGGTTGCGGTGACCTCAGTCTTGCCATCTTGTCTTGGGTCATTTTTGTTGGCATTTATTTTGTATATTGCCGTACAAAATAACAGTTCAAGCCATGCGAACTTGCTTACTTTTTTTTACTTATTTCTTCGGTTTATCCAAAACTTAGCAAGCCTCACCCAAAATCTTGGCGGCATGTCATCCTATGCGGCTCAAGTTGACGCCGTCCTTCCGCTCGTCTTGTTGCCTTGGGAAAAAGACACCGAGAGTACGAAAATAAACAGTATAGATCATCTTGTTGCTACTACGGAGTTAGCGCCTTCAATTCACGTGGACAATCTTAGTTTTGGTTACACTTTGGGTCACGATACATTTGTTAATTTAACCCATCACTTCCGGTCAGGTGAACATATCGGACTGTATGGTCCAAGTGGATCTGGAAAATCAACTCTTCTTAGTTTGGTTTTAGGTCTGATGGAGCCGCGCCTGGGGACGGTGCTCATAAATAATAAAAATGCTTTTGACTACATTAAAACGTTTTCTCATCTTGTATCTTATGTTGGACCTGATCCGCTAATTTTTGCGGGTACGATTACAGAGAATTTGATTTATGGAAATTCTCGCACCATTAAGCCTGAAGAGCTGATTCAGGTCTTAGATCAAGTCGGCTTAAAAGAAGTCATCCTAGCCAGAAACGGTGGCCTTCAAACCGAAATAACAAGCCTACTAGAAGGGTTCTCCACGGGTCAAAAACAACGACTTTCGTTAGCTCGTGCTCTGTTGCGAAAACCAAAACTTCTTATTCTCGACGAAGCAACTGCAAACTTAGACGCGAAAACCGAGCAGGATATTATGGTTTCTATTCAGAAATTAAAAGGCACAACAACATGTCTAATCGTAAGTCATAAGAAGTCGATTCTGGATTATTGCACCAGCGTTATTAATCTCGAACAATCAAACGGAATTTAATCTTCCATCAATTCGCAATAACGATTGACGTCTTTTTGCATCGTTTCAAGCTCGTTTGATTTAAACTGACGCAAACTTTCCATATTTGAAACCATCCATCCATAAACAAATTGGTTCGCGTGGATTCCGTCTATGAAGCATTTTCTATCCTCAAATGGGACGCGCGAAAAATCATAAAATGGTATATTGTTGCGCGCATGAAAATCCTTCGCAAAATCGGCAAAATGAGCCACTATTTCATGGCGAGGGGATTGCAGTAAAAAAATTTTTATTTGTGGAGCAAATGGCGGCCAAAAAACCACAATTTGATCAGTTCTTTTTTTGATTTCAAAAAGCAGTTTTTGGTAATCTTGTTCGGCTTTTGAGGAGATGTGAATACCACCTTCCATGTAAAGAATTTCGCTTTTTATACGCTGTTTTGTAAACTCGTAGTCTTTGTCAAGTTCTCCAATTCCTTTTGCATATCCCCCAGCACGGTGACTTCCATCAAGCCGAAATCCATCTTCATAGGCAGCCGCGCGGGAACCAATTAAGCCAGGATTTTTATTTGCAAGGGAATCTAAAGCGGGTAGCGAGCGGATTTTCTGCCAGAGTGATTTAGCAAAAGGGATAGAAGCTCCGACCACATAGAAATAAGAATCGTAGCTTCGATCATTCCATTGGAATGCGCCCTCAACTGGTCGCTCGGCGTTAAACCACCAAAATTCTAATCCAATAATAACTGTAGAAAATTTTATATCTGGATTTAAGCGTTTAAAAAAAGCCAATCCTTCTTCTAAATTTTGCATTGCGCCACCAGCTGTTACAAAATTTGAATCCTTCGTAAAGAACGCATTTCTAAACTGCATGGTCCGTGAATTTCCAATTGCCAGAATCTTGGGCTGGATGGCTTCAGTCAATTTTAATTTAAAGTAAGCCGTATCGTTGATCGTCGATCGACCATACAAACCGCTGTTTTTTAGTTGCTGCTTCAAACCATCGGAAGTCGTGAAAAATTCCCGAGAATAATAAGTAAGTAAAAAAAGGCAACTCAATACAGTGATCAACGGTAGAAATAGTACGCAATAAAATAAGAATAAATTTGATTTGGTAGTGATGAACTTTCTTGACTCGTCAAATATTTTTTGTTTAGGAAGATCGTTTTTTAAAGGAATAAATTTTGTCATATTTCGTTCTCAAAAATTAAAATATAAAAATTCACTCGCACGATTTAACAGTATCGACATAATCGCTAACATTAGAATTAAACCGGTTAAAAAACCAGAAGCTACACCCGGTGAAAAAGTCAGTTGAAACAATCTATTCATACCCTTGAAACGAGTCATCGCCAAAGTCGGCTGATGCGCGACGTGTGGATCAACGATACCGACGATTTCTTGCGAATTTGGCAGAAATTGCGTGATAAGAAATAACAACACCAAAACAGCGATTTCTTTGCCGCCTTCAAATTGTCCTTCGGCAATTGGTGTAAACCTGGCACCTGCGGATTTAAGAATTTTAGAGACAGGCCCGAGCTTTGTTTCATATTGTAAAGGCAAACTAAACCCACCAACTCCGAACATGCTTTTCAACATCCGAAGCGCTCCTGAAAACGTCTCGGCACGAAAGAAAACCCAGGCAATTAATACCGCAAGAAAGCTTATACCTCGACTTACAACTGACTTCAGGAACGACTCACCATTTTGCGAAGATGTTCGCAAGTTGTGCCAGCTGTGGTTAACAACTAAGTAGATTGCATGCAATAAGCCCCAAATAATAAAATTCCACCCAGCTCCGTGCCATAATCCACCAAGCAACATGGTGATGCTCAAATTAACGTATCGCCGTGTGGGCCCTTTTCTGTTTCCGCCCAAAGGAATATACAGATAGTCACGCAAAAATGTCGAAAGAGTAATATGCCAGCGCCGCCAAAAATCAATAATCGATTCGGCCTGATAAGGAGAATTAAAGTTCAACGGAAAACGAATTCGAAACATTCTGGCCAAGCCAATTGCCATATCAGAATAACCTGAGAAATCAAAATAAATCTGAAAAGTGTAGGCAAAAGCACCTCCCCAGGCGGCAACACCAATAGGTGAAAGTCCACTATCAGCAAGATGAAATACGGGACTGGAATATTTGGCTACGAAATCTGCAATCACTACTTTTTTGAATAAGCCAAAAATAAACAAATAAAGGCCTTTTAAGAAGTCTTCCTGATCAAAAGAAAAGTATGTTTTTTTCGTACTAATTTCAGGTTTGAAATTCTTTAAAAACCGCGGCATTAAATCGCGGTAGTGCACAATAGGGCCAGCGATCAAATGGGGAAAAAAAACGACAAAAAAACAGTAGTTTTTAAAATTTGCAGGTTCTGTCCGCCGTTTATAAACATCTACTAGATAAGCTATTTCGGTAAAAGTGTAGAATGAAATTGCCAGTGGCAGCTTAATTTCTTGGTGTGGAATATGCATTTCAAAAATACTGTTTAAATTATTGACGAAAAAGTTTGTATATTTAAAAAAACCAAGAAACAAAAGATTTAGTGCAATCCGAAATCCCATAAGCCATTTTATCTGGCTATCAGAGCGCGAACCAGTTTGCAAAATGGTTCGCGACAAAACAAAATTAAAAATGATTGAAACCACAAGAAAGGGCAGAAAAGCGGGGTTCCAGTACGAGTAAAATCCGAACGATGCAACCGTTAGAAAAATCTGTGCGGAATAAGCATAACCCGAGGCACCGATAAAATAAAATACCGCGAGTACTAGTGGCAGAAAAATAAAAATAAATTCTAGGGAATTGAAAAGCATTGGGGGAAACAATAACCGAATATTGGAATTCGGAGCAACACTTTACGCAGGTTTTTTTAGACTTTTGTCACTTGAAACGACCTAGGATTGATAATGTTGGCTTTTTTGCGTGGTTATTATTAGTATATAGTTTGTTATAAAGTCGTATACAAAATCCCCAGGAGTTACAGTATTTATGTCGGCCCTACAAAAACAAGTAGCTGAATTTTATGCCGACGGTTTTACGGTTATTCGCCAACTGCTAAGCCCAGAACAGCTAACCGAAGTGCAAGCAGCGTATTTAGATTTTGTAAAAAACGAAGCCCAGCATTTATCCGGTCGGGATATTAATTATGCTGATAAAGAAAAAAAAATTATTAACTCAATCCATAAACTTCACGGAAATCCCAACGGGTATTTTACAAAACTTCTTGGATCTGAACGTATGCGCGCGGTTGGAAGTGAATTTTTGGTCGGAAAAGCTGTCGGTCGAGCTTCTGAAATGTTTGCAAAACCAGCACAGAAGGGCCTTCCAAGTCCAGCCCATCAGGATAATTTTTATTGGTGTTTAAAACCAGTTGCCCCCGGAACGGCGCTTACAATTTGGATTGCGCTGGATGAGTGTGGACCTGAAAATGGTGGCGTTACGTATTTAAAAGGTTCTCACAAATTGGGTATTTTAGATCACGTTGACTCTTATGCTCCAGGAAGTTCGCAGACCATTTCCGATCAAAATTCCATTTCGCAAATGCAGGCTATTTGTTTGCAACTGGCACCAGGTGACGCCCTAGTTCACGATTCTTTGACCGTGCACTATAGCGGGGCAAATACCAGTGGCAAAAGCAGACGCGGAATGACCCTTCAGTATCAATCGGATCATGCAGAAATTGACAAAGCAATGCTTTCACACTATGAAACACAGCTTGCAAATCAAGTTAAAGCGCGTGCAGAAAAAGCATTAGCAGAGGGAAAGTTATAAATGCCAGGTTTTGAACTTATAGGAAAAGAAGAATTGCAGTCGATCCAAAGTATTTTTGAAGACCACGGCGGAGTTTTGTTTGCTCATGGTTTTCACGATAGAAGAAACGGGCATTTTCTAGTTCGGGAATTTGAGCAGCTATTGGCTAAACGTTTTGGTGTCAAATACTGTCAGGCTGTAACCTCAGGGACCGCAGCTCAGCTAGTGGCCTTAAAAGCATTTGGAATTAAATCTGGCGATGAGGTTATCACCCAGGCTTTTACTTTTGTAGCCACAGTAGAAGCCATTCTTGAGTGCGGGGCGGTTCCGATTTTAGTCGACGTGGATGAGACCCTAAACATGTGTCCTAAAGCTTTAGAAAAAGCATTAACTTCGAAAACCAAATGCGTCATACCTGTTCATATGCTTGGTAATCCTGCACGGATGAATGAAATAATGAGAATTTGCGCCCAAAAAAACATTCCCGTTTTTGAAGATGCCTGTGAAGCACTTGGTGCAAGTTTAAACGGAAAACCTATAGGTTCTCTTTGCGAAGCTGGTTTTTTTAGTCTTGATTTTGGCAAAACTATCACCTGTGGAGAGGGTGGATTTATAACCACCAATAACGAAAACCTGTATAAACGAATGTCAGCCTATCATGATCACGGCCACATAAATGACCCTTCAGTCCCTCGCGGCAAAGATTCAGGCCTGATGGCCGGATTTAATTATCGCATGTCAGAACTTCAGGCTGCGGTAGGTATCGCGCAACTAAAAAAACTAGACACCATCATAGCAAAAAATCGCGCCCACAAAAAAATTCTCAAAGATTCATTAAAAAAAATACCGGGATTAACTTTTCGAGAGTTGACGGATGCGGTTGGTGAGCTTGCTGATACGTTGATGTTTTTTCTCCCAACAGCGCAGTTGGCAGAAAAAGTTGTAGCCGGTTTGGCGGCCGAATCTTTGGGCACAAAAAACGTTCCTGACGCAATGAATTGGCATTTTGCAGCGCGCTGGGATCATATTTGGCGCGAAGTTCCTCATTATGCGAACAGTTACAAAACACAGTGGAAAAAAAGTGAGGAACTTTTGAACCGCTGTGTTTCGCTACCGGTCATGGTCAGCTGGACTGAAAAGCAAGTGCATGAAATGGCAGAAAAAATCGTCCGAATTGTCACTGGTGTATTAATGTAATGGCAAATTTTTTGGCTTTGATTCCTGCGCGAAAGGGCTCTAAAGGTGTCCCTGGCAAAAATAAAAAACTTTTAGCCGGAAAACCTCTTATTGAATACACTTTGCAAGCCGCTAAAGATTGCTTTGCAATTGAAAATATCCATATTTCTACCGATGACGAAGACATTCTGCAGCTTGCGAAACAGTTAGGCTTAAATTCCGAATACAAACGGCCTACAGAGCTTTCACAAGATGAATCGACCATGTCAGAAGTAGTGGCCCATGCCTTAAATTGGAGAAAAGCTAGGCATTTTAGCGACACCCATGTGGTTTTGCTGCAACCAACATCGCCATTTAGAAAGACCGAAGATATTTTAAATGCTCTTGCGCTTGCAACTACCAGCGGCAAATCAGTGCTTGGTGTTAGTCCTATGTGGACGCACCCATTTGAATGTATCAAAGTCGAAGACTCCAGTTGGTCCTATCTAGCGCAGCCTGATTCCCCAATAAATCAAAGGCAGAGCTATTCCGAAAACTTTTATTTTATAAATGGGTCCATTTATGTTTTTTCTGTGGCTGAATTTTTACAAAGTAAAAAAATCCCGATTGCTCATGCCGAGCTTTTAAAGATGGATCGTATTAATTCTCTTGATATCGATACAAAGTTGGACTTTGCTATCGCTCAAGCCTTGATGCAAAACCTGACTGTGTAGTTGAATCACATAATAATTCCGTAGTATCCTTAGAGGGCATGCAATCGAACGTTTTATTTATCAACGAGTACTTCGGAGGGTCTAGCCCCACCGGAAAGCTGCTGAACGATTTGCACGGTTTTCTGCGCAGCTCTGGATTTGATTCAAACTATTTCTCTTTGCGTACTGATTACAAACCTGGCGGACTGCGGTTTTCTCGGCTGTTAAATTTCATTTATTTTCATGCAGTTCTGCCATTTATTTTGTTGCGGTTTATACTGACACACAAAAACCCCGTGGTGGTTTCTCTAACAAGTCCACCGTTGGCGCATTGGTCGGCTTTGATTTTTGGTAGAATTTTCAATATTCCAGTTTTTGTATGGTACATGGATGCTCATCCAGAGTTAGAAATAAGGCTTTTTTTACCTAAGCTTCTCGGCCGCTTTTGCGCTTTTCTTGATGTTAAAATTCTTAGCCTCTGTCGAGGATTTATTGCTCTCGATCCTGCTAGCAAATTGTTTCTGGAAACAAAAACTCGTGGGAAAATCCCAACTGTCGAAATTCCACCGTGGATAACATATCTCGAACCAGGCAAAGAATTGCATCTTAAACTCCAAAAAGACAGCCCTTTAAAATTTATATACGCCGGAAATTTTGGCCACGCCCATTCTTTAGATCTTTTCTGCGCGGTCCTAGAAGAAACAGCCCTGCAAAGAACCAAAGCAATTCAAATAACTTTTGTGGGTATGCCAGTTGGAGACGTTTTGAAAGTATCAGAACGTTTAAAGAAAATACCATCAGTTGAAATCAAAACCTTGGGGCGCCTCGAAAATATTCAAAGCTTGTATGACATTTTAACCTCCCATGATTTTGGTATTGTCTCTTTGACAGGCGGTATGGAAGGGATTGCCGTTCCGAGCAAGGCCTTTACCTATTTAAGTCTTGGATTACCGATATTTTACGTGGGGTCTGACGGAACTCTTGCTGCGCAGTTGTGTGAGAAAGGATGGGGGATTAAGTGCTCTAGTCAGAATCTAATCTCATTAGATTCTGAGTTTATTTCACAATTACTCCGAGACAATATTGGTCAGATTTTCTCGAATCCCCGGGAAGAATCGTTAGCAAAATTAACTGCATTTTTAGGATTAAAATATTAAAGTCTTGGAAAATAAAAAAATCAGTGTGATCTTACCGTGTTTTAATTCTGCGAAAACCATCCAGCGCACGTTAGAAAGCATTATTACCCAAAGTGTTTTCGACTTAGTAGAACTAATTGTTATCGATGGTGACTCTACCGACGAAACCATCTCCATCCTAAGTCGTTACCCCCAGATTGCAAAACTGATTTCGGAAAAAGATGAGGGAATTACCGATGCTTGGAACAAAGCATTGTATCTCATCACAGCCGAATGGGTTTTTTTCATAGGAAGTGATGATTATCTCTACGACCCCTACGTGTTTGAGAAATTTCTCGAAAGTGTCAAAAACACTCCGCACAACATCGTCTACGGAAAAGTTCTACTAGTTGGCGAAAATGAAAACTTTATCAAAGAATGCAGCTCACCGTGGAGCCAGCTTAAAAAGCGTTTTTTCAAGACCTCTTGTCTTCCTCACCAGGGCGTTTTCACCCGCAAAAGCGCTTTTGAAAAGTTCGGTGTCTTCGACAAGGCTTTTAAAATTACCGCAGACTATGATTTTCTTTTGCGGGTTTTAAAACAAGAGGATCCGTTACACCTACCCAATCTTACTGTCACATATTTTTTCACTGGCGGAGTTAGCTCCAACTTATCTAGCAGATTTCAGGCTCTTTCTGAAATCAGAGGCGCTTTGCGCAAAAACGGCTTCAATGGTTGGAATTTGATCGCACTTAAAGGAGTAATTTTTACTTCCGTTCGTTTAGTTTCACCCCTCCTTTCTCCCTCTTCCCCCTCTTCCCCCTCTCACACCTCAAAATAAGCCTCAAAAAAAATAATCAGCCATCTAGCTTCAGCGCAAAAACCGACGTTCTCAAATTTATTGTTAGATTTTTAATTTATTTCTATTTTTGAAAAAGGTTTTTGGGGAATATATGCAGACCGACCCCGTGATCTCTTGTCCACAGAAGTCAACCCGGTCGAATCATCCCCCGAAAACCTTTTTCAAAAATAGAAATAAATTAAAAATCTAACAAAAAACTAAAGAACGTCACTTTTTGCGCTGAAGCCAGATGACTGATTTTTAGCCCACCCATCGCTTATTTTGATCCTACTTATTACCTCTTGCTTGCTCTTCTTTATATTTCGCAGAAATTTGTTCTTGGATACTCTGCGGCACACCCCTATACCGTGCAAACTCCATCGTAAAGCTTGCTTTCCCCTGCGTTCGCGAACGCAAATCCGTCGAGTAACCAAACATTTCCGCCAACGGTACTTCAGCCAAGATCACCACATATTCGTCTCGCATATCGCTTCCCATTAAAAGTCCACGTCTAGAAGACAAATCACCCTGCACAGGACCTTGAAATTCAACCGGAGTTTCTACTTCTACCTTCATAATTGGCTCTAAAAGCACCGGCTTCGATGCTAAAAACGCCTCTTTAAACGCAGCGCGAGCTGCAATTTTAAATGCCATTTCCGAGGAGTCGACCGGGTGATAGCCGCCATCATCCAATTCAATGGATGTTCTAATGACCTGACAACCAGCCAACGGTCCTTTATCGACGGCTTCTTTGAAACCCTTTTCACATCCAGGAATATATTCTTTTGGAACCGAACCACCGACTGTTTTATTTGTAAAAATAAATGTCTCAGCAGAATCTTCGGGCAACGGAATAAGTTTGCCAACGATGTGGGCATACTGTCCAGAACCACCGGTTTGCTTCTTATGCTTATAATCATATTCGGCAATTTGCGTTGGTGCTTCGCGGTAATTTACTTTTGGCTTACCAACAATGACTTCGGCTTTATACTCGCGTTTTATTCGCTCCACATAAATTTCTAAGTGAAGTTCGCCCATACCACGAATAATCGTCTCGTTATTTTCTTCGTCGACTTTAACCCTGAACGTCGGGTCTTCTTTCATAAAACGGTTTAGTGCTTTTGAAATTTTTACCAAATCATCTTGTTTAGCGGGTTTTAACGCTAATTCAATAACTGGCTCTGGAACAAAAATACTTTCCATCGAAACATTGATTTTCTCGTCGCAATAAGAATCGCCAGATGCGCATTCCACACCTACCATTGCGATAATATCGCCTGGAGTTGCCTCGGAAATTTCTTCTTTGTCGTTGGAATGCATCCGCACAATACGGCCAATACGCTGCGATTTTCCCATCCGAGGATTAAAACACGTGTCACCCTTTTTTAAAGTACCTTGATAAATCCTTGTGTAAGTCAGCTGGCCGTAAATTTCATCGGTAATTTTAAATGCCATGGCAATCATCGGCATAGCGGGATCAGGGAAAACTTCCATCTCTTCTTTTTTATCGTTATTTGTGCCTATGTAAGTTCTATCTAAAGGGCTCGGCAGGTATGCTTTCACACCATCAAGAAGCATTTGCACGCCCTTGTTTTTGTAGGCTGAACCGACAAACACCGGAGTCATTTCACGACCGACCACGGCTTTGCGAATTGTTTTGTGGATCAATTCAAGCGGGACTTCTTTTTCATCCAACATAAGCTCGGTGATTTCATCGGAAACCATGGAAACTTTATCCATCATAATTCCGCGCACTTCTTTGGCTTTTTCGAGGTACTTTTCTGGAATTTCGGTGACTCGAATTTCTTCGCCTTTTTCACCATCAAAATAATGCGCTTTCATCGTAATCAAATCGATTACACCTTCGAGTTCCGCTTCAACTCCCATAGGAATTTGCACCGGAACGGCGTTGTGTCCTAGTTTCTCTCTAAGCTGGCCCATAACCCGAAAAGGATCGGCTCCTTGGCGGTCGAGTTTATTTATAAACGCCAAACAAGGCACTTTATAACGCTTCATCTGCCTGTCAACTGTGATCGACTGGCTTTGGACTCCTGAAACTCCGCACAGAACCAACACGGCGCCGTCGAGCACTCGCAGAGACCTCTCAACCTCTACCGTAAAATCCACGTGCCCAGGTGTATCGATCAAATTGATGTACATTTCCTTCCATTGGACCGAAGTTGCGGCGGAAGTGATTGTAATTCCTCGCTCTTTTTCAAGTTCCATATGGTCCATAGTTGCACCATCGCCGCCACCTTTAACCTCTTCAATTTTATGAATTCGGCCGGTGTAATACAAAATACGCTCTGATAACGTGGTTTTACCTGAGTCGATGTGGGCTGATATACCAATATTTCGAATGTTTTCTAACTTTTTAGCCATAAAATTAAGTCCAAACCTCTTAAGATTTTTAAATTTGAACTGAAAATTTAAATGTAACCCATCCAAAGATCAACTCTTTTCGATGCGTCTTAAAATTTCTCCCGAAAATCTATTAAAAAAACCTAAAGTAAACCCGTTTTCATAACGATTACAACTCTGTGTGATGTGATTTTTTCACCTGACAAAGGATTGTCTTTATGTCCCAACCACCAATTTTATCGAACGACATGACTCACATTCTTGAGACTACATCGCATACGGTTGCAAATTTACAGCCTCCAATCATTAATGTTGTCCATCAGCCGATTATCCAATCCGCCGAACTTGCAGAAGGTCCTGGGGAATATCATCGAACCGGAGCAAACAATTCCCAGCCTCTCTACGACAATTGGGACACCATGGCGCAAAATGTTGGAACAGACATACTTAATGTTTATGATTCTTCACTTACAGTCGGAAAATCTTCCAGCAAGTTAAAAATACTGCTACCTCTGCTGCTGGTTGTTACGGCAGCCATTATTTATTTTATGTTTCCCATCGAACAATTTTCTGTGGTCCAGTCAGGACTAGAGAACGCAAAAAAATACCTGACCGTGGCTAACAAAATATCCGAACAATCCGTGAAAAATACTCTGCCGCAAAAACCAAATATATCTTCAAAAGTAGCAGCAACCATTGCCAATGTACCGACTGAGTTCAACGACAAATTCGAGAAAAAACTTCCGCCAAATCTATCCGATAGAAATTCACCTTATGGACTTCTACCGAATTTTGTCATCGCACAAGCCAAGCCGCCAAAGCCCCAATGGAGTTTAAAGGAAGAAGAAGATCTTAAGATAAAAATGAAGCATCAGTACTTCTACCAACGTTATCAGGCTATAGAAAAAGTTCGCCGCGAAAGGTTTTTTGGCAGTCAGGAACTTTTGCGCGACGCGCTGAATCAACCTCATTTGTGGATAAAAGCTAATTCGTTGATTGGTCTTGCAGACGCTGATATGAGTACCTCTGAAGCGGAGATTAAAAAAGTTTTTTTTGGTGTGCGCAAAGCAACGTTGGCGAATTATCTCAAACGCTACGAAAAAAAATCTCTGACAGCTGGTGAAATGTATTTTATGCGACTTTCTTTACAGTATGGGCATCCGGCGGCACGTCTTCAAGCTTTGAAAAATATTCTTATTTCACAAGATGAACTTAGCGGTATCTACATTAATGCGGCGCAGCGCGACGAGGATCCTAAAATCACTAAATGGTTTGAAAACTCAGA
Source organism: bacterium (assembly GCA_043757325.1). Taxonomy (GTDB): domain Bacteria; phylum Bdellovibrionota_B; class Oligoflexia; order Oligoflexales; family RGVZ01; genus JAYVPO01. The sequence goes on along the minus strand of JAYVPO010000113.1, from coordinate 12,369 downwards.
TGCAATTCTCCGTAGTAAAAAATTCTTGGGCTTAATCGACGAAGCGGTTGAGTTAAATCGGGCATTAAAATATCAAAGAACATGGAAGTATTCGGCGGTGAAAGATTCGAGTCCAAGCCCAAAAGTCGAAATCCAAAACGCAAAGGCTCAACCCGTCGTTACCTTCTACGAAGTAAAAGAATAAGAGGAACAGCACCCTATGAAAAAGCTTCAGGTACTTGTGGTGGGACTTGGCAATATGGGCGGGTCTTTAATTAATGGCCTACTATCAAGCGCCAGCGATTTTGATATAAAAGTTTTTGATATCCAAAAAAACAAAGCCAAACCGTGGGACAAGAAAGTAAAGTTTTTAAATATTCAGAAAGAACAACTAGCCTTGAATTTTGATGTGATTTTTTTATGTATAAAACCTCAGGATTTTTCTGATTTTTGCAGTTATAAAGCCGATTTAAATCACTCTACATTGGTTGTCTCTACGTTAGCCGGCAAAACAATCGATCAGATTCAAAATGAATTAAATTTCTCGGGGCCAATTATTCGTTGTATGCCAAATATTGCCGCCACAGTTAGTGAAGCTGCAACAGCCTTAACAAAAAATTCCCATGTTACCGAACAACAAGAACACATTATTGAGCAGATTTTCAACTCAATCGGAACATGCCACTGGGTAAAAGAATCTTTACTTGATGCCGTGACGGGACTTTCTGGAAGCGGCCCGGCGTATGTGTATTTATTTATCGAAGGTCTTGCGGATGGTGGTGTAAAAATGGGCTTACCTCGGCAGTTAGCTTTGGCACTGGCGACTCAAACGGTACTTGGTGCGGCGAAGTTAGTCAAACAGACGGGGCTTCATCCGGCGGTTTTACGGGATCAAGTTGTTACGCCTGCTGGGACCACGATAGCCGGATTACATGAGTTAGAAAAACACGGCATTCGTGCGATGTTGATGGATGCGGTTACTGCGGCGACGTTAAAGTCGCAGCAGTTGCGTCAAAGATGAATTTAACGTTGTGGTACAGACTTGGCTAGCCTCTCCTGGCAGGCGATCTTAAATAGCTCCGAGTACCTTTCACGGCAATTATCGTAAAACCAAGTTTGATCAGCTAGATAGCAACTTTGAGTTTCTATTCTGAATGTATGATGTACCAAGTTTAAACATGCCGTATATTGTGCCTGTTTCAAATATTCCGCGTTCATATTCTCTTCAAGCGTACGAAATTTAAAACAAATTGTTGGCACTTGCTCAGCTACTAAAACTGGCAGCGCTCCATGAACTTTGTTCATGGTCGCATCTTTGCAAATTGAGAATACAGCTGGCGGGATAACCGGCTCGATAGGTTTCTTGACTGCGGTTGCAATCTTGGTAATTATTCTCCGCTCTTCCCAGCTAACTTGCGATTTAATAAAACCAAGCTCAAAGAAACTTTCAAAATTTTTCTGGAAAGCCGGACCTTTTTCAGCAAAAATTTGGGTGTCAGATGCTCCCGAAATTGCAAAACTTTCTAACACACCAACCGTCTTCGTAGACGAAGAATCTTTCTGTGAAATGACAGCGTTTATCACTTTAATAATCACGTCGTCCGAAAAATATTTCTTTGACTCATCGTCTTTAAGTTGAGCTTTAAAGGTTGCGAGTTCTGAAGACGACATAAAATCTAATGCCGAAATTACGGTTAGTGCGTTCGAACTTGAATATTTTAATAGTTCCGTTCGCAAGTCAGTGCGAATCGACGGATGGCTAAGACCTAATTGAAAAATCATTAGTGCCTTGTCGTATCTGTGTTCTTTATACTTCCAGCTATTAAGCTTTGATTTCACGATCTTCTTCCAATGAGGAATTCCTTGTTTCAGTAAGTAATTATCGTCAACTTCAAAACTTACAATGTTTCCCAACTCATCAGGCTTTTTCAAAATAAGTTTGTTTAATGCGATAAAGTAGTCATTGGTATCATCAAACTTTCCAGTGTCTATGCCTAGGCCTTGAAAGTAATGATCCATAACTAAATAAACATTTCCAGGAGAAACAAGATTGCTTTCAGACCAGCCTGGATTAACAAATAACGGCTTGCAACCTTGAGGTTCTAAAAATTGCCAGTTACTTGGATCTGTTAAAGTTTTTGAGCTAAGTTTGATTGCATTGATCGCATGATAACCTTCATCATCGCGAATGTTTACCGATACGTCATAAATTGGAATGCGTTTTTTACGCTCAACTTGCGTGACATTATATTTTTCGATGGTGCTTTTCAATACGGTTTGAGGAACATCGTCTTCGCGGTATTTTAGATACATTTTCAAACTAAAATGCGCACAAATAAAAGGCTCAGAACAAACGGCCTTTGATTCATACTTGGCCGAGCAAGTCGCGTCTTTTTTTAATAAAGCTGTGATAAAAGCCTTACGTGCATCGTCGGAACTTAGTCGACTGTAAATTGTTCCAGAATCCGTAAACGCATCCACAGCTTTGTCAAATGTTTCGGCATCTACTGGTGTTGCTGGGTTTTGCAAATTCAAGTAATCCACTGCAGCTGCAGGAGTCTTAAAACTAGGTATTTTTACACCTGGGCCAGGACTAGGAATTGGCGCTGATGAGGATTGATCGTCGTCTGACCTGTGTCCAAAAAAGCTGCAAGAGGTCAATAATATTGCCAGTAAATACTTGCTAAAAATTCCAACTCTCATAATTTCGCACCCTTTAAGTTAGTTTTGATTTACGGGAGGATAGCAGGATTTTACGGGAAGTCAATTTTTTTAACGAAAAACCTACCTGGCTCATTGAGAATTCTTGAGGTAATCTACAGATACTTTGAAAGGTTTGATCATCATAAATTTCCCAAGTTTTACTAGAAAATACGCGTTTCCGCTGTGGAAATGGTACCTTGCCGGAGTGGTGATGCTTGCCCTTTCGTCATGGATCATGCTCGAAATTCCGCAATTCGCAAAAGAAATGGTCAACTTACTATCGATGACCGAAATGAATTCGGCACGCTTTGATAGGCTAGCTTGGGCCATGGTTGGATTTGGTGTGGCACAGATTTTGATTCGAAGTATGTCCAGGTTGTTTCTGTTTTGGCCAGGTCGAAATATCGAAGCCCAAGCGAAGATTGATATCTTTAAGCGAACACTTCTGATCCAGCAACAATTTATCCAAAAACTCGGGCTGGGAGATTTGGTTTCGCGAATGGCAAACGACGTGACCCATTTGCGGGTGTTTTTTGCTTTTGGGGTATTGCAACTCGCGAACTTAGTTTTTTTATCGGTTTTTATTGTTGCAAAAATGGTGAGTACAAATATTCAGCTTGCGGTTTTGACCCTACTGCCACTTGGATTAATGTTGGTCATTTCGCGGATGATCATGCCTAAGTTTCAAGAATTCAGCCGCAAAAATCAGCAGGCCGTGGGCCTTTTAACCAATAAAATTTCAGAAACTATCGCGCGCGTTCATGTGTTGCAAGCTTATAATGCCGAGAAACAATTTATCGACCGAGTTGAAATTGATAATGAACAAGTTTATCAAACAAATATGGGAGCTTTGATTACTCGAAATGTTTTGTTTCCGTTAATTTCATTCCTGAGCGGGATTTCCCAGATTGTGATTTTAGGATACGGCGGCTATTTAGTTATCCAGGAACAAATATCGGTGGGAGATATTTTGGCCTTTAATATCTACGTGGCTTCGTTGTCGTTTCCACTAACCGCCGTTGGGATTATTTTATCGACTTTCCAGCGTGCCAAAACCGCATTAGTTCGCATGGATGAAATCATGGCAGCTCCCACTGAAGAAACTTCTGGGGGTGCAAACGTTATATTTAGCACTGCCGAAACGCCGTTAAAAATTCATAACCTTACATTTTCTTTTGAACATCATGAAGTGCTTAAAAACATAAATTTCGAAATTAAAAAAGGCGAACACTTCGGAATATTTGGCACCATTGCGAGCGGCAAAACAACTTTATTCAATCTTTTAACAAGAATCTATGACCCACCAAAAGATTCCATTTTTTTAAAAGGTCATGACATTGCTAAACTTGACGTCAAAACTTTGCGACAGCAAATTCATCTTGTTGAGCAAACATCTTTTTTGTTCTCGGAATCCATTCGTGAGAATTTAACTTACGGCGGACCTAAATCCGACGTCACTTACGAGAAAATTCTGCAAAATGCTATGATTTACGATGAGGTCATGGGTTTTGCTCAAGGACTCGAAACAACAGTTGGCGAGCGTGGGTTGAGACTTTCCGGCGGTCAAAAGCAGCGCCTTGCTTTGGCACGAGCGTTTGCACGAGTGCATGAAGTTATCGATAAGGAAAGTATTTTTCTTCTCGACGATGTTCTGTCTGCGGTGGATGAAGTCACCGAGGCAAATATTCTCAAGGTCATTGCCGAACTCAATCAGACCGCTTTGATTATTTCCAGTAAAATAAGTGTATTGAAACACTGTTCAAGAATTCTTGTGCTGAAGGATGGTTATCAAATTGGTTTAGGCTCTTATGAAGAAATTAAACACTTGATGTTAAAATCAGATGGATAAAATAAAAATCAAATCATCAGATTGGCTCTCGTTAAAAAAACTGTGGCCTTTTTTGCGACCACATAAAAAACTTGTGTTCACTTCAGCCTGCCTCGTTCCGCTCATGGGTTTAACTCAACTTGCCTTGCCAATGATTTTATCAAAAACAGTAGACCTCGGCGTCGTAGCACGAGATATGAACATGATTAAAAAAGGGGTGTTGTACTTTTTTATTTTTGTAGTTCTAGATTATGCGCTCAAGGGTTTCCAAACGGTTTTGTCTCAAACCGCTGTGCACCGTATGATTAGAGAAATGCGGCGCGCAACCTTGGCCCACGTTCTGGCATTACCTTTACGCTTTCATGACAAAAACATGAGCGGGAATTTAACCACGCGGTTAACAAGCGACGTGGATAATTTAAGCGAGTCATTAAATCAGGGCGTTTTAAATTCGGTTGCCGATCTTGCTGTATTAGGCAGTTGTCTTGCTGGTTTATTTATTTTGAACTATAAATTAGCGCTGATCGTCATTGTTGTATTTCCTGTGGTGTTTTTTACGGTTCAATGGTTTTCGAAGAAAATGCGCGAAGCCATGATTTTGGCCCGCAAAAAAAGTGCTGTGGCAAATGCATTTGCTCAAGAGTGCATGGTCGGCTTGACCACCATCAAACTTTTAAATGCCCAAGAAACCGTTGGTATAAAATATCAAAAGTACGCTTATGAATTTCGCGATGCGCAGATGCAAAGTGTTTGGCTCGACTCAGTGTTGTTTGCGATATTGGATGGCTTGTCTTCGGTGACGTTTGGTTTAGTGCTATGGGTAGTGGCGCATTATTACTTTGCAATCGATCATTTGTCGGCCGGAGTTCTGGTTGGGTTTGCCCAGTATCTCCAGCAAATATTTGAGCCGCTCAAACAACTTAGCAATAAAATTGCTTTGCTGCAGGGTGCTTTTGCATCCATCGACCGAGTTTTTTCTTTGTTAAATGAGCCACTTTTTGCGAAACCGCAAAACTTACAGCCTTGTCCAAATTTAAAGACTTCAGCTATAGAATTTAAAAATGTGACTTTTAGTTATAATGCTGGTGATCATGAAGATTCACAACCCGAGTTAAAGAATATTTCATTTAAAATATTGCCACAACAAACTGTGGCCTTAATTGGAAAAACTGGCGGTGGTAAATCGACGATTGTAAAAATTCTTTCGCAACTTTATCAGGGATACGGCGGAAGCATTACGGTTGGAAACGTAGAATTAAAAAATATAAACCGCGAGAATTTTTTAAGGAACGTAGGATTTGTGCCTCAAGATGTGGTTATTTTTGAAGGGACAATCGCGTTCAATATCAGCCTTAACCGTCAGGGAATAACGAGTGAAGATATCGAAAACGCGGCCAAAACAGTTGGCGCGGATATTTTTGTTAAAAAGTTTGCGCTTGGTTTTCAACATTCGCTTAGAGAAGGTGGGAGCAATCTTTCTCACGGTCAAAGGCAATTAATTGTTTTCGCTAGGGCTTTGGCTAGTCGTCCGGATTTTATTATTTTAGATGAAGCAACATCTTCCGTGGACCCCGAGGCTGAGCGAATGATACAGGAAGCAACTTTAAAAATTTTTAGATCGCGAACGGTTTTAGTTATTGCCCATCGTCTTTCAACAATCGAATCTGCAGACCAGACTCTGACAATAACTCAAGGCACAATGTCTCAACAGAACTGATTTTGCAGTTAAGCAATCAAGTGAGACGACGACGGGCAAATTTAATTAACAACTTTTATGGGAAAAGGTGACCGATTTGCAATATTGCAGCGATAAATTTAGAAACTAAAGTCTATTTGCAGCAACTAAATGAGCTTAAACAGTGCAACCTGGGTCGCCCCCTGGTCGTATTGTTTTGCTAAATTGTCAAAGGTCTTTTTCCAGGGCTGAGGGATGATTTTTTCAGGGCAGTTAGCTCCAAAAGATCCTTTATTGACCAACTGAAAACCACAATTCGTGACGCATTCAATCAGCGTATCTCGCGGAAAAAGATGGAGATGTTCTACAGGTAAGTAATGCTCGAATTTTTCTTTCAGCGCCTTTGACAGCTGCCCGATTCGTGGTGTCTGAAAAAAGATTGTGCCGCCAGGTGCCAAGTATTTTTTAAGTGCCAATAAATTATCATATGGGTATTCTAAATGCTCGATCACATCCCATAAAAAGACTGCATCAAATTTTAAATTGACCGTTTCAAAAAATGTTTCGGTTTGGAAACCTTTAAAACCTCGACCGACCGCATCTTGAACCATCTCTTGTGCGATGTCAACCCCGACAAGATCACTCTTCGTACAGCCTTCGGATGCTAAAAACTCCAGGAAGACACCGTTGGCGCAGCCGAAGTCGAGAATCTTTTTATTTCTTAGCGCGGCAAGGTCAATCCCAACATCTTGCAGGGAATAACGGTACTCATCAAAAACGGTAGATTTATATTCGGGCGCAAAACGCACTCGGTGGCTGACCGAGTCGCTGCACACTTTTTGCAAATAAGAATTATTATAATAATTAAAAATTTCTTTCGAAGATGGGTAGGGGCTGATGCGTTCGACTTTGCAGCCCAAACACTCAACCCAACTAGAGGTAAACCCGAAAGCAGTGATGCTTAAAACAGGTGACGATTGTTGGCTGCCACAAACACGACATGATTCCAAGACATGATCCTTATTTAGTAACTTGCTTACAATTGTGCGCAACAACAAGACTTTTGTGAAGCGGAATTATCTGATGCATATAAACATCTGCCGACCAATTTTAAAGACTTCGTAGCAGACTATTGTTAGAATTCAAGGAAAGCTGTTTCAATTCTATCAATAGCACTAACGATGAAAACTTATACAGCGCAAATCCCAGGTAAAAACCTTTATGCGAAATATTCTCTTAAATAAAAACTACGTCAATCTGCAAATTGCAAAATTTCTGTTTATGATTGGCATCCAAATGCAAAGTGTTGCGGTTGGATGGCATGTTTATGAAATTACGGGAAGCAAACTAGCCTTGGGCTACTCAGGTCTTGTATTATTTCTTGCCCAGGCCAGCAGTACAATTTTAGGTGGCGACGCCGCAGATCGGTTTAACCGTAAAAAAATCGTTTTATTTGCTTACATCGCATTTTTTCTGGCTTCTTCGGGTTTATTTTTAGCCGGGTGGTTTGATTTTCGCAATGTTAATTTTATTTATTTGACGCTGATTTTTGTTGGACTTGGACGAGGTTTTTATTCGCCGTCAATGAATTCCATTCTGCCGTTTATAGTTAAACGAGATGATCTGGCAAGAGCCTATAGTTTGGGATCTGCCATATGGCAGACCGCGACAATTTCAGGGCCGGCTATTGGCGGGTTAATTTATGGATACACGGGACGATCGTATGTTGTGTTCGGATTAGTTCTTGTTTTGACTTTGGTCGCAAGTTTATTTCTGTCCTTTGTGCAGTACAAACATATTCCAGTGGTGGTTACAACGCGAATGTGGACACGCTTTCTTGAAGGACTGCAATTTGTTAAAGATCGCAAGATTATTTTAGGTGCAACTTCGCTGGATCTTTTTGCGGTTTTACTTGGTGGATCTGTTGGACTTTTGCCAGTTTTTGCCGATGACATTTTAAAAATTGGGCCGCAGGGTTTAGGTTTTTTGCGCTCTGCTCCGGCGTTAGGGGCTGTGCTGATGGCGCTTGTTTTAGCGCGACGGCCCAGCCAAAGTGCGGTTGGGAAGAAAATGATTGTGGCCATAATGGGATTTGGTATAGCGACCATTATTTTCGGTCTTTCGAGAAATTTTTACTTGTCGTTGTTTGCATTATTTTTGCTTGGAATCTGTGATGAAATTAGTGTTTATGTACGAGGAACTTTGGTGCAACTTCATACGCCTGACGCAATGCGTGGAAGAGTCAGTGCCGTTAGCAGTATTTTTATTGGGGCTTCCAACGAACTTGGAGAGTTTGAATCAGGAGTGACAGCGCACTGGTTTGGAACTGTGCCTTCGGTGGTTATAGGTGGAGTCGGGACAATTTTTGTGGCGGTTTTTTGGACGCGGCTTTTTCCAGAGTTATACAAGGCAGATAAGTTGGAGTAATATCTCGCAAAGAAGTCTGATGCAGACAATTTTGGCGGCGGATGTTATGGCTATCGCATGTCTAAATCCGCGACCAATTTGTTCACAAAAAACTTAAGTGCAAAATCTAAATAATTCACGGAATTTTCCATGAATCCGGGCTGCTTCAAAACCGGTATGAATGGTCCAAAGGCCGCTTCTTCCACCCAAGGTAGCACGAGAATTATCCAAAATCCAAAACCATGAGACATTGAATAGTTTTTTGACTGCGCATCTAAGGTACTGCAGTGGTAAAAATATAAACTTTGCGTGAGGGATTTTAGTTAGTCATTTTATTAAATTAGTCTTATTCCGAAATAACTGTTTCGTTTCTACCCAAACAATAAGTATACTCCGCAGAAGTAATTTAATTTTAACACCTCTAGAAGTAAAATGACTTCGTTGCGAAAACCAAATTTATCCTCACGCGATTCTGAACTTTGGAATACGATCTCGAAACGAGCGCTTATGAAATGGCCAAGTGACGAAAGCAATTGTACATTTGACCTATCAGGTCCACCATTCGTTTTCAACCATCCTTATTTCGATTTCCGAGTGTATTTAGATCCTAAGTTTGTTGGGGAGAAGCTGGCAAGCCTTATTAGAACTGGCGATTACGAACTCATGGACCTTGATCTATTTGATCTTTATATCCAATCCGGCGACCGAGTCGTCGACATTGGTGGAGGGATCGGTATTGCCGCAGCGTTCTGTGCAAAAAAATCAAAAAAACCAGTTGTTGTGGTTGAAGCAAATAAGTCGCTTCATAATTTGATTTTAAAGCAGGCAGAGGTAAATTCTGTTGTTGTAGAGCCGGTGTTTGGCGCAGTTGTTGCAAATGAAGAATTAAGAGAACAGCTCGATTTTTACTTTCATGAGGAGTTTTGGCGTTCAACAACAACTCCTGCAGAAAGTCAGTATAAAAAAGTCTCAAAGGTTCCCGCAATGGGCCTTGCTGTTTCACTTGAAAAATATCCAGCGGATGTGTTGATAGTGGATATTGAAGGCGCAGAAGTTGGGCTATTTCGTTGCGAGCTCAAGGCAAAGCCTAGGCTGATTTTCGTCGAAATCCATGTACCAAATATTGGCGAGCGTGCCTCATCTAGAGTTTTCGCTGATCTCACAAGCCAGGGTTATCGACTTTCCGATTTTCGAGCTTGGATGTTTATGTTTGAAAGGGATACTTAGATGGTACTTTTTTGGTTTTTTCACGTTTCTGTTATTCTCATGTGTCATAGTTTTGCTTACGGACAAACTGTTTATTCAGTTAAAGATCAAATAAAATTATTAAAAAAGTTAAACGCAACCGATTATCAAAAACATATCACTAGCTACAAAACCAAGGATCCTAATTTTGCCGCGCGGCCTGAATCGTATTATTCAGGAATCCTCGTGTCGGAAGTTGTAAAGGACGAAAAATTAATGCCTGAGGACATCGTCACGTTTATTTGCCGTGATTCGTACCTGTATGCAGATACCTATAAAAATATGTTAGCGCATAATTCTCTGGTCGCAAATAAGTGGGATGGCGAACGGATTCTGGACAATTTCGGAGGGCCCATAACTTTAGTTCACAATGTCGAGTTAGCTAAAGACCGCTACCCCTGGTACATTGAGAGTATAGTTGTCGGTGAAGTTCAAAAACCATCCATTAGATTTGTATTAGAAAAAGGGTTAAAAAAAAGGATAGTCTGGTCAAACCTTGTGAAAACCAAAGGCAATACATCGAAGGAAATCGTACTACCAAGCCCGCGTGGGAGAAGATTGGGCAAAACGGAAGGCAACGCGTTGAAAGCTAAAATTTCTTACTTTCCTCTTGGTAGCATTTTCGACAATTTAAAAAACGGGAAGATGAAAGTGAAAATAGAAACTTTTTCTCAGAAAAATCCGGCCGAAGAACTTTCTATTAAAGAAATAGAAAATTATTCTGTCGCTTGGCTCAGAAATGGCAAAGAAATTCCGGTGTACGAAGGCGGCCCTTTTGTCGTTTTTAAAGAAGGCGAGCCTCGAGAGATGAAATCTATTTTTCATGTCTTAAGTATTGCCGTCATCTCTGGATCTTAAATCTTTCAATGCGAACCCGTAAATTAGGTTATCTTCTCGCAACTAATATATCATTGGCATTGGGCGTTATTTGTATTCTGACTGCAGTCGTAGCGATTAAAGTAACTGAACGCAAATACATGGCTGTAGAAAAAGAACGATACGCAGCTCAAGCGTATTCGTTTGCCACTCGGATTGCAGAAGTAGCTTACATGTCCAATTGGGCCTTTATTGAGGGCAATATTAAACCGCTCGTTGTCGAGCTACCGGACCTGGACTACTTCTATGTGACCAACGACACTCGATTAATTAAAGTTTCAAATCTATTGCGATTCACTGGTGAAAGTGTGGATAATTTTAAGGCTATTCTTATTCCTAAAGGACTCGTTGAAAGTAAAAAGTCGAAATTTCTTGAGCTAAGCGACGAGTTTTCTTCCGTCCACCAGTCCACTTATGTGCTAAAAGAAGATCTGGCGCGGATTGGTGCAGAGGCAGTCAAGAAAAATTCAAGAATATTAGAACTGAAGTACGATTTGATCAGAAATAAGAAATCGATTGGCAGCGTGGTCTTTGGATTCAATATACAGTCTCAACTGAATGATATTATTTATGCCCAAGTTTTATCCGTCGTCGGTGCTATTTGCGCATCACTAGCATTGTTTGTGATCATTCTTATAATCACAAACAAACTTACAAAACCTCTGACCACCATGGCAGAAAAACTTGCGAACTTTAACCAGAGCGGCAAATCTTTCGAAGCATCCCTACAAGAGATTGATTTATCACTCTGGGAAGAAAACTGCGAAGAGGTTCGGATTCTAAAAACATCGATCGGCCATTTCAGAGATATTGTTTTGCAAAATATTTCTGAAATATCCAGGCTTCGAACTTCGGAAGCGATCGCTCGAACGACGCAAATGGTTGCCCACGATGTTCGCAAGCCTTTTAGTATGCTACGGGCTGTTATCAGCATGCTGAGAAGCACCAAAAGTCTGGAAGAAGTCCGGGAATTAATAGCAAAAATGCTTCCTGAAGTTGATAAAGCGCTCAGATCCGTAAGCATCATGCTTCAAGATATTGTTGAAGTAGGTAAGGTCCCAAAAATTCGCTTAGAGGATGCGGAGCTCATAAAAGTCTTCGATGATTCACTATCGGAAGTCTTCAGCACATTAGTTCATTCGAATATCGAAATAGTGACCGAATTCCTGCACTCCACCAAAGTGATGCTCGACGTTAATAAAACTGGCAGGGCCTTCTCGAATATTTTAAACAATGCCCAACAAGCCCTAAGTGGGTCCGGAAGAATATGGATTAGTGCTGTAAACAAAACTATTGAGCGAAAAGAATTTGTTGAAATTGTGATTGGCAATTCCGGTCAACCGATTTCTCCCGAAGATCAAACTAAATTGTTTGACGCGTTTTATACTAAAGATAAACGCGGTGGTACTGGCTTAGGCTTGGCAATTGCAAAAAAAGTCATGCAATCACAAGGAGGAACGATTTGGTGTGAGCCAAATCCTACAATTGGAGTTGAGTTTAAGTTGCGTTTGCCGGCTTCATCTTTACAACGATCCAACGATGGTGTGCCACTCATTCCTTCCAACACTAATGCGTACAGTCAGAAGTTCTCTCAGTTGCGTCCGATTGACTCAGATCTACAAGTAGACGACGAGCTCCGCCTATTAGAAACGATTAC
>JAYVPO010000112.1:0-25154 GCA_043757325.1 bacterium | reverse complement strand
TAGCAGTTTTGTAAAAAATAATCTTAAATCGGTGCCACCCGCACTATTAATATCTAGACAGCTGTCTAAATATTAATAGTGCGGGTGGCACCGATTTCCCCGTAAGCACACTCTTCGCCAAAAGTTGAGTTTCACAGACACTCACAAAATCAGTTTGAAGCTTTCTTATTAATCTCGATTAAGCTAAAACAGCATCATGGAATCCGATCTAAATATCACAATTTGCAGCCAGAGTATTATTTTAAGCCGACATCGAGCGGCATTTTGGGTTGAAGAAAAAACGCTTTTAATTGCTGATTTGCATTGGTTACGAGAAGAAGTGGCACAAGCTTCAGGATGTGCTTGGCCGCAAAAAAGTTTGGAAACTGACTTAGCACGTCTGACGAATGTTTTACACCAATTTCAGCCTCGCCGAATCATTGTACTTGGAGATCTCATCCATCACTTTACAGCACTGAAAACTATCTCGTCTGGAGTCAAATTAATCGAAGGGTTTCGACGGGAAAATCCAGTAGAAATGATATTAATCTTGGGCAACCATGATCGTGGGATTAAAAGTTTACTACCATCAAATTGGAGAATAAATCTCGAAAATAAATTGCAAGAAGGACCATTTGAATTCGTTCACGAAGTAATCAAACAAAACTCAGAAAAATTTTGCTTCAGCGGACATTTGCATCCAACTATTAGATTAAAAAATAATCGACTAAACATAAGAACGGCATGCTTTGCGCTAACCGAGAAATCATTAATTATGCCGGCTTTTAGCTCGCTAGCAGGTGGTGCCGATGTTTGTATATCGGACTATACGCAAATTTATGCTGTAACACCTGAGCGAGTCCTAGCTGTAAAGAATTCCAATTTAAACAATTCAGTTCCCGCGGAAGAAGAACAACCAAAGGATCAAACAAAGTCCACCAGGAACACCGAACATCCACAGTAGTAATGGTGGCATAACTCGGCCTGAAATTTTTTCTCGCCACATTTGCATATGAAAATTAACTCGCATAAATCCTCCATTTAATTTTTTAAGTGATTCACTATGATCACTTACCTTGAGTTAAGCAAACTTTATGCCAAGGCCGAACTGTCGAGTTATCTACCAATAACTTAGTATAGACTCAGTTGAAAGTTCAAAAATACCTGTTTCTATATGCTTTAACTATCTAAAATAATTGGAAAATTTTCTTGCCGCTTAACTTTTGTATGGATTCACCGAATACCTACAATGAAGGGAAGCCATGTGGGCTACTTAATACAGAGAAGTATAAATAGAGGAATATTGTTATGCGGTCATGGAATAAAATTTATTATTCATGTGTTTTGTTTTTATCGGTAATTTCGCGTCCTTTGTTCGCACAAGGACTTGAATTAAATCCAGATGATATTCGTGGAACCCAATCCAAAAAAACTATAACAGTTTTACAAAATAGATTTTTCTTAAAAGCATGGCGCCCCGAATTTGGAATCCTAGGTGGCTCTATGCTAAACGAAACTTATACCGACTCGGTAAACTACGGGGGTCGAATCGGCTTGTTTTTTAATGAATGGGTTGGTGCAGAAGCCCAATATATTAAAGTCCGCGTCCGTGACTCGATCGACCGAAAAGTCTTGAATCGACTGAAATATAAACCCATCGACGATCCAACTGGAAATACCATCGTTACGCCGGATCCTGAGGTCAATGCGATTAGTCAAATGATTGACTACAACTTCGTGGCGGCACCGTTCTATGGCAAATTAAATTTTCTTGATCTGGCCATTGTGTACACAGATCTTTACGGTACGTTGGGTATGTCTAGGTTGGCAACAGACCAAGGCGACAAGAACGCATTTCTGTTCGGTATGGGTGCGAGATTCTACTTAGGCGAAAGACTTTCTTTTCGAGCTGACGTGCGTAACCGAATGTTTGACGAAACCAGAGCGGACCAGACGTCGCGTCGCAAAGCTTGGAGTTTTGATTTAGGTCTTAGTGTATTTCTCTTTTAATTGGAATATCTTATGCAAAATCTTAGAGGCATAAAAAAATTATATTTAAAAGCTTTTTGCTTAAGCATTTTGCTTTTGCAAAATCCGTCAGAAATTTTTGCGGACAAAAAAACAAGAAAAAATCCAACAGCGCATGAAAAAGCAGTTGGAAAATTCACTCAAATACAAAAAAAATACCGCGAAGGAGATTTTAACGATCTTCAGTATTGGGCAGCTTTAAGCGAGTATGCGACGCAGGTGGGAAATTTAACCAAAGACCAGCGCGCTATTTACTTGCAGGTCGAAGCTCAAATGCTGGTCAAAGCGGAATACCCTATTACGGCCGCAATTTTAGCGGTTCAAGCTTTAAAATCAACTGAAAATCCCCAAGCTAAAAATGCAGCAAGATCTTGGCAAATATTAAGCGAAACATCGAAAAATCAGCCGATTCACAATCTAGTTGAAATTCTTGCTTCAGAACTACAAATGGGTAACGACCCTGCACCAGCCTTTGGCAAAGATTGGTTTTACTTTCGAGGCAACATGAGAGCTCGGTCAGGAAAATTTGAAGACGCCATAGCAGACTACAAAAAATTAACACCAACCGACCGTTATTTTTTGCCCGCAAAATATCAAACAGCAATGATGCTTGTTGACAAAGATAAACTAAACGATGCTCGAGTGGCTTTGAAAACAGTACTAAACGAAGACATTCACTCGGCTGCTACACTTGATTCGGCGTCTATTATTGAAATTTCTAACCAGGCAAATTTAGCTTTAGCAAGGGTATCATACGAACAGAAAAAATTTCAGGATTCCGTGCGTTACTTTAGGTCCATTACCCGCTCTAGCAAATATTTTTATGATTCGTTATTTGAGCAGTCGTGGGCTTTTTTTATGGCTGGTTATCCGAACCATGCACTGGGAATGCTTCATGATGTTGAAAGTCCCTTTTTTAAAACGCGGTTTAATCCCGAAGCAAAAATGCTCGCATCGATTATTCATTACTGGATGTGTCGCTACGAAGACAGTCGCTACGAGTTAGCAGAATTTATTGAAAAATATCAAAAAGACGTAAATTCTCTAGGTGAATTTCTCGACCGCAGTAATCTTGACGAAGTGCGAGCTTATACTTTATTTGAAGATTATATTTCCGGTGTTTCGGATTCATCGTTGGGCTTGTCTCGGGTGCTACTGGAAACAGCTGCTAATAAAGAAAATATGATGCTGGTACGAAATCAATACGCCGCCGTGTTGGGAGAAAAGCAACGCCTAAGTCGCTCGGGAATTTTTGGTTCAAAACTGAATACGGAAGTGCCCGTTGATTACCTTGAGCGATGGATTGCAGCATTGCGGCAAGATGTCGGAAGAAAATATTTGGCAGAGTTAAAATCGATGAAAAGTGATTTTGAGAGACTTAAAGAACAAGGGAAATTTCTATACGTAGAATTGTTGATGTCTGAAAAAAACCAGCTTATGGGCAAAGAACTTCATGCTTCTACAAAAATTGATCACGTTGCACAAAAAGAAAATATCAAAGGATGGGCAAATAAAGCTCAAAGTTGGGGTGAATCTGAGAAGATCGACGAGTTCTGGAAAGACGAAATTGGTTATCACATTTTTCGCTTAGCGCCCCAGTGTAAATTAAGTCACTAATCACTTTAGAGGAAAGAATTATGTTAAAGTTTTATAAAATTCTAGGACTAATCGTATTAAATATTACAAGTGTCGAAGCCTTTGGTCTTGTTCGTGAAACCAACGACCTTACAACCGGTAAAATGATTGCGCCGTCAATGGCAGATTATGATCATTTCGTGGCAACACCGCGAGCAAAAATTAGTGATGCCGATTTAAAAAAAGCGGACGATCTGCGCTTAAAAACCATTAAATCTATTGTTGCTATATTGTCAGAAAAGAAAAAAGCAAGGCAACAAAACGAGTATGAACTTACGCTTCGGCTCTCAGAACTTTATGCCGAACGTTACGACTATATGCGTGATGTTGAGCTTGATGAATATACGAAAAACTTTTCGTCTTGGCAAAAACTCGACACCAAAAAACGTGGCCCAGAGCCTAAGCTTACTTACAAGAAAAGCGATGCAGAACTTCGCACCGCAATTAATATTTTAACCAAGCTTGTTGCGAAATATCCTAAGCACACTCGTTCTGACATGGCCCTTTATGCGTTGGCGAAAGCTATGTCTAGATTGCAAGATGACGGGGCAATTAAATACTACGAACTGTTGGTGAAAAATCATTCCCAGTCTCCTTTGATGCCGGATGCCTACTTGGCAATGGGAGAATTTTACTTCGACAAGCACCAAATTCCGCAGGCCATTGATTCCTATCAAAAAGTCATGAAATATAAAACACATCGGTCCTATCCTTATGCAATTTATAAACTCGGATGGGCTAATTACAACTCTGATACGTCCAATTTAAAGTATGAAGGTGAAAATTACAAAAAGGCGATCGCAGCTTTTAAACTCGTTGTAAAAATCGCAAGTCAGTCGAAAGTTCATACGAATTTCGATCTGCGTGAAGAGGCTATCAAAGATCTTATTATGGTTTGGGCGGATGCCGAAGATATTGACGGAGCCTGGGCGTACTTTCAAACCATTGGCGAAAAACAGCGTTTTTACACCATGCTTGAGCGTCTGGGTAACATCTATATGGAGCAAGGAAAAAACGACAAATCCATAGAAGTTTATTCGCGACTACTGAAAGAATCGCCATTGAGACCCAATAATCCGCAAATTTACGCAAAGGTTGTCCTGCTGCAAGATTTGACTAATAATTTTTCGGCAGAAATCGAATCACTTCGGACAATGAGTGAAATCTATTTAGAAAATTCCGAATGGGTTAAAGCCCAAGGCGAGAAGAAAGATATTTTATCTGACGCGCGGCAAACTGTAGCAAAAACGATTCACCGCCAAAGTACTTTGATGCATGATCGAGGTCAAAAAGCAAAAAATGATAAAATGATGGCTCTGGCAGCCAAGGGGTACGAAATCTACTTAAACCATTTTGCGCAGGAACCTGCAGCTTATGATTTACGCTTTTATTTGGCAGAAATTCAATACGATCAAAAAAAATACGAGGCTGCATCGGCAAATTATGCTGCAGTTGCCAAAGCTGACCTCAAAGGAAAAAATTACAAAGCTGCAAGCTTAAGTTCGGTTTCGACAATAGCAGCACTTAATGAAAGCACGAAGTTTACGGCATTGCCGGAAGCGGGAAAAGTTAGCAAACCTGTCGACTTGCCGCGAATTAAGAATCTTTATATCGAACGAATAGACCAATTCGTTGCAATGAACCCAACCGAAAAAGATGGTTTTGCTATGCGCTATACTGCGGCGCAGATACTTTTCGAATATGGTCATTACTCCAAGTCAGAAGAACGATTTGTCAAAATAATAAAAGATATTCCTGACACCAAACAGGCGCTGGCAAGTGCGAAAGTGATTTTAATATTTCACTCCGAAAAAGGCCATTGGGAAGAGGTCATTAAGTATGGAAAATCTTTTCAACAGGTAAAATCTCTGGCGGCAAACGAAGACTTTAAAAAATTCTCTGATCAAGTTTTAAAGCAGGCTTTGTTTACTCGAGCTCTGGCCTTTGAAAAAACCGGTGATTTTAATAATGCGGCCAAAGGTTTTGTTGAATTTAAAAAATCTTTTCCAAAAGATCCGAACGCCGATCGCGCCCTTTACAATGCAACCCAGAATTATTTTAAACTTGGTAAGTTAGAAGATTCCTTGATTGTAAGTAAGATGATTTTAGACGAGTACCCAAATTCTAAACTTGCACCTGACGTTGTAGCATCCATGGGAGAAACCTACGAAGCTCTTACTTTATTTGAGAAAGCGGCAGAAATATATGTTCGACTTGCAACCATGTTTCCGCAAGATCGAAGATCTGTGATGGCTCTTTACAATAGCGGGACACTTTATAAGGGTTTAAAAAAATACGACGTGTCCATTGCCAGTTTTCAGCGCGTTATAAAAATATACCCGATGACCCAGTATTCGCATGATGCTCATTTTCAAGTTGCCGAAATTAAATTAGTTAAAAATGACAAAAACGGCGCTCTTTCTGAGTACACGGAATTTTTGAAAAAAGACGATGATAAAAACGATCAGTACTGGTTTGCCTACGCTAAGGCTACAGAGCTGAGATTTCAGCTCGACAAAAAAGAAACCGCTCAAAAAGACATGTGGAAAATTATTCGCGCATTGACAAGGAAAAATGCGCCGGCCGCCTTTGAAGCGAGACATATTATTGCTGAAATAATTTTTAAAGAGCAAGAAGGTACTGTCAGGAACTTCAAAAATGTAAATCTAGAAAATGGTGATCAGATCGAGGCACAGTTAAAGAAAAAACAGAAAAGATTGGAATTTTTGGCGGCACAGTTTGACACGATCATCAGTCTTAACGATGGCGAATATTTGGTAGCATCACTATTCAGATTAGGAGAGCTTCATGAAAATTTTGCACAAAGTCTTTTGACAGCCAAACCTCCCAGTGCGGCTACTCCGGCTCAAGTTAAGTCCTTCAAAAAGGCCCTTGCGGATTTGGCGGCTCCATTAGCAAATGAATCGAGTAAGTTTTATGAAACAGCTTATAAACGTTCGCAGGAAATAGAAACTTTCACCGATTGGACGCAGAAAGCTTATGCAAAAGTAGCAACCCTGCAACCTAAAAAGTACCCAGAACTTGCGGAAGATTTTTTGACCCCGACCTATGTAACCAGAAAGCTCTCGTTAACGGAATCAACGGATATGTTAGCTCACTAAAAAATTGGAGGAATTATGAAGTATTTTTATAGAAACGTTGCTATTATTGTGCCGGTTTTTTTGGCCCACTGTGCAACGACTGAGACAAAAACCGCAACTCGAGTCGATACGGAAAAAAAGGAATTATATATAACTTCTTCAACGGATAAACGTTCGGAGTTTTCTAGCGACAAAAATAAGCAAACCCTGACTAGGGCAGAAAAATCTTTGGCTTCGGATTTGCGGGATAATCCGAAAGACGCTAACGCAATGATCTCTTTGGCGCAAGTCGCCTTAAGTCGAGGAAGTTTTACTCAAGCCGCCGAATTAGCCCGGAACGCTTTGCGAGTGGATACCAAAAATCAAGAAGCAAGAAAGATTTTAAGCGAAGTTTCTATTCATAAAATTGAACTTGATCTAGCGGAAATATATTTGATTCCATTAGGTGGAAATCTTTCGAAAGATGCCCAGGTTTTAAACTTATCGGCATTGATTGCTTTAGGACGAAATCAAAACGCACTGGCATCAAAACTTTTTAAGCAGTCACTCATTCTAAATCCAAACGATGTGGCTACTAGGCTGAATCTGGGTTCATTATATTTAAAATATCGCCAGATCGCTGCAGCAGGAGTCGAGTTTGAAAGAGTTTTAAAAATCGACCCTGCAAACGTTGATGCAAAGCTCCATTTGGGAATTGTTAAATCTGCGCGTGGAGATTTGGCGGGAGCAGACAGTTTGCTAAAAGATGTTTTGGTTCACGACAAAATGAATTACTTGGCATTGTTTAATCTAGGTGTTGTCGAACGTCGAAAAAATCACTTGGACGAATCGGAGCGGTTATTTAGAGAATCCATCCGATTTGCTTCTCGGCAGTCTGGCAGTACGGATCAGGCTTTTGCTATGTTAGAGGAAATTCAGCAAGAGCGCGCGGCACACGGTGTAAAACCAGTCGACCCCGAAGTGAGAAATTTGGGTGAGCAAGTCGATTTGAAAAAATCTCAGGTAGCAAAAGCTCAGACGCCGGTAGCAGCAGAGAAGCCAAAAGATGCAGAGCAAGCCGATCTTGAAAACTTTATAGAACAGTAAATACGGGAGGAAAGTATGATGCAAGTTATTTTAGGTTTGGTTTTAATTTTAGAGGTTTTATCAGCGAACGTTGCAAATGCTGATGATTTTACGGCTGTCTCATCGACAAAATTTGACTTTGCCGATGCCCAAATCGACGGAAAAATGCAGGCACCGGCCGGGTTTTTTCTGCAAGGTAAGCAATCTCAAAGTTTGTCGCAGATGGTTTTGTTAAGACCGAATTTTCGCAATGAGTTAAAAAATTCCAAGTCGGAAGTTAAAGCTTTGATAAAGTAATCGCTGGGGAAATTTTCAAGGGAAATTCATTTCTCTGCAAAATGTAATAAAAGGTAAAAGTCGAATGCCGGTGCTTTTGTCGATATAATCTTTGCTTCCAAGGTGAATTTGATAGCAAGAAAGTCCGGCAGTTCGCTTTGACAAATAACTTAGGCTGGAGGAAATATTCTTCTCGCCGGTTTTACATTCTACAGCAAAAATTGGCTTCTTGTTTTTCATGACCACAAAATCCACTTCGCGCATATCCACATCTCGGAAAAAACGCAAATCCATGCGATATCCTTCTGAGTCTTCAAGAAAGTGACAGTATTTTAACAACTGATTTGCTACCAAATTTTCAAATTTGGTGCCTGGATTTTCGATGTCTCCAAAATCCCAAAGATAGAGCTTTTGTTCCTTTTTCACGGCTCTAAGTTTGGAAGTACCAAATGGTGGAATGCGGTAACAAAAATATACTTGTTCCAGAATTCTTACCCATCGATCCACCGAATCATGTGCAGCCTCTAAATCTTCGCGGAGATTTTGAATAGAAAGCGTCGAGCCGACTCGTGATGGCAGTGTTTCCATTAATAGTTGCATTTTAGAGATGTCTTTTAGGTTGTGCAGATCACGTATATCTTCATGAGTGACGCGGTCTAAGCGTTCGTTGCTCCAGCGCCTTCTGGTTTTGTCGTTTGCATTGAAAAATGGCTCAGGAAATCCCCCAAATTTTAAAAGATCCTGGAGGTCGGATTTATTGGGGCTTTTTGAAATTTCCAAAAGTGATAGCGGATGCAATCTATAGTAATGGTATCTACCAAATAGTGAGTCACCCCCTTTTTTGTACTGATCGAGGCGAGCCGAGCCCGTGACTAATATCTTGGTGCGATCTTTAAGAGTGTCATGCCAACCTTTTAGAAGATTTCTCCACCGAGGATATTTATGAACTTCGTCAAAAACTAGGCACGGAGCGACCGGTGGAATTTGAGATTTTTGGATGATCTCTCTCCCGCGTCGGCTGTCCCAGTTCAAATAGGCTGGGTTGTCTATGGTTGGAGGGTTTAGAAACGAGAGAGATAAAGTCGTTTTTCCGACTTGGCGCGGGCCGCCAACGAAAACCATTTTTTTGTCGTCAAGATCTTCGGCAATATATTTTTGGATGTAACGAGATGAAAATGGCATGAGTAATATCCTAAGAAGTTTGCTAGTAATTTCAGTATATACCAAAATTACACGCGAGTAAATTAGGTATATGCCTAATTTACTCGCGTGGAAGGGGGAAGAAAAGGGGGGAGGAAGAGGGACAACATTTGGGGTTGAAATCAGGGGATCCCCACGGCGCGTTGCGCCTCGGGATCGCGCTATTTTTAGGCCAAAGGCCTAAAAATAGCGCGAATACAGCAAACTCAATTCATTCTTAGCTTTCACCGCGATCTTCGCTCGATCTGTCATAATCGCATACTGCGCCGCATAGAGAATTGGCGAACTCGAAGTTTCGGGCAATATCTCACAAACCCTCTCCACAATAGAGTTGGCCTTTTCAGAATTCGCGTTTACAACAGCCATTACAGCTTCAACCGATACGTCTTCTTCGTGCTCATTCCAGCAATCGTAGTCCGTTGCCAATGCCAACATCCCATAACACATTTCGGCTTCGCGAGCTAACTTTGCTTCGGGTATGGCCGTCATTCCAATCACAGCGGGACTTAAGGTTTTTCTGTAAAAATGACTCTCCGCTCGGCTGGAAAATGTCGGGCCCTCGATGCATACGTAAGTCCCTTTTTGATGCACGTTGACACCACTACCCACGGCAGCATCATAAATAATTTTTCTTAACTCAGAACAAAAAGGATCCGCAAAAGCAACGTGCCCGACGACGCCATTACCGAAAAAAGAATTTTTTCTCATGCCACTGGTGCGATCAAAAATCTGGTCGGGAATCACCATATCACCAGGTTTGATATTTTCTTGCATAATTCCGCAAGCACTCACCGCTAAAACATAAGTGACACCAAAAATCTTTAGGGCATAAATATTCGCTCTGGTATTAACTTCGGAAGGAGTAAAAACATGGCCACGGCCGTGTCTGGGCAGAAAATAAACCCGTTTTCCGCTTATTTCGCACTCTAAGATCGCATCACTGGGCTCGCCAAAAGGTGTTGTAATAAAATGCTCACCAATAACTTTGGCATTTTTTAATTTGTAAACACCAGAGCCACCGATTACGCCGAGGATTACTTTTTTTGAGGGACTTGTCTGCAAGTCGGTCTTTTCCTATTACTTTCCAAATTTCGCCAGGAGATCGTTCATGGTAAAATGCTGTTCTGGCGGTTTTTGTCTTTGGTTTTGTTTGTTGTTGTTTTGAGGGCGCGGCTGATCCCGACTGGTATCGGGTTTTGCTTGCGCCACAGGCTGAGATCTTGCGCTTAAACTGATGCGTCTACGTAGCTTATCTACTTCCAAAACTCGAACCGATAAAACATCACCAACCGCAACTACCGTAGAAGGATCTTTCACAAATTGATCCGACAATTCACTGATATGAATAAGTCCATCTTGATGCACGCCGATGTCCACAAACGCCCCAAAATTTGTAACATTCGTAACGGTGCCTTTTAAGCTCATATTTGGTTTCAGGTCTTCGAGTTCTAGAATATCGTCCGAAAAAGTTACTTGAACGCCATCTTCCCTAGGATCGCGCCCCGGCTTAATAAGCTCCGCTGCGATATCCCGCAAGGTCGGTAAACCTAAAGACTCCGTCACGAATTTTTCCCACGCAATCCGCTGAATTACTTCGGGCTTGCCCACCAAATCAGACACGGTGCTGGCTTGAGCCTTGGCAACCTGTTCTACTAAATCATAGCGTTCAGGATGAACAGCCGAATTATCTAGGGGATTGGCCGAATCCGGAACTCGTAGAAAACCTGCAGCTTGTTGGTAACATTTCGGACCGAAGCCAGGAATTTTTTGCAAATCCGAACGGCATTCAAAACGTCCGTTTTTGCCGCGAAAAGTGACGATGCTTTTTGCCAAAGTTGCGCCAATTCCCGACACATATCCTAAAAGTTTATACGAAGCCGTGTTTAAATTAACACCTACTTTGTTTACACAACTTTCCACAACTTCTTCCAGACTTTGTTTTAACTTATTAACGTTAACGTCGTGCTGATACTGCCCAACACCAATGGAGCGTGGATCGATTTTAACCAACTCGGCTAGTGGATCTTGTAAACGTCTGGCAATGCTGATAGCCGAACGAATAGTTGGATCCAAATCCGGAAATTCTTCCCGTGCAATTTCATCGGTTGAATAAACACTGGCTCCGGCTTCGTTAACAGTGATGCGTTTAATTTGACTTAAATTATTGTCTTTTAAAACTTGATTCACAAGTTTATCCATTTCGCGACCACCTGTCCCATTTCCGATGGCAACACAATCGACGGAATGCTTTTTCAATAGACCTAAAAGTGTTTCTTTTGCGGCAGTTGTCTTTGCATTTTGACTGCTTTCGCCTTGATTAAAATCCGGATAAACAGTGGTGGCTTCGAGCATCGCTCCGGTTTCGTTTATAACAGCAAGTTTCGAACCCGTTCGAAAACCTGGATCCACACCCATCACAACTTTTTTTGGAACAGGCGGCAAAAGTAAAAGTTTTTCTAAATTTTTTGTAAAAACTTTCATCGATTCGGTTTCGGCTTTGGTTTTTAAATCTAGCCGAATTTCAGTTTCGATGGATGGACTCACCAATCTGTCATAGGCATCTAAAACCACATTATTAAGCCAAGAAGCTACAACCGGACTCGTCGGAACTCCACGAACAATTTTATTTTGCAATTCGCTAATAATCTGCTCGCGGTTGACTTCTATGGAGACGCGCAAAAACTTTTCGGCTTCACCACGTCGTACCGCCATAACGCGGTGGGCAGGAGACGAATGAATCGATTCCCGGTAGTCGAAATAATTCTGGTAAACCAAGGCGTTGTTTTTCTTGTCGTGTTTGGAATTTTTGCCGGTAGCCTCGGGTTTTTTTTCGGTGTCTTCAGAGGTTTCGTTTTTCTTTGCAACTAAATAGGCTGACTCAAAACTTAGTTTTCGAACCAAAACTCGCCAATCGGAAGTTTCTGCAATAGTTTCGGCGTAAATATCGCCGGCCCCTGCAAGGGCTGCAGCAATATCGGCAACTTTTATGCTCGGATCAATTTTGGAATCCGCAGGAGTAACAAAATCTTTTGCCAAAATATCCAAAGTTGTTAAGGTTGCGCGAGCTTCTAGAATTGAGTTTAGCAATAATTCTAAACCTTTTTCCTTGGCAATTTGTGCTCGAGTTCGGCGTTTTGGCTTAAACGGGAGATAGATATCTTCCAATTCTTGCTTGGTTAGAGCCTTTAATAATTTATCTTTTATTTCCGGAAATTTAGCTTTCCAGGTTGGATTTTTTTGGACAAATTCTTCAATGACTTTTAAATATTTAGCTTTCGTGGTTTCTACTTCGGTTAAGTATGAATAACGATCACGAATATTTCGAATTTGAACCTCGTCGATTGCGCCAGTAACTTCCTTGCGATAGCGCGCAACAAAAGGCACCGTACACTCTTCTTGAAAAAGTAGCCGTGCCGTATTCACAACCTGAAATGGCTGCAGGCTTAATTCTTGGGCGATTCGCGATAAAATATCTAGCGCCATGATTTAACTCACAGTGTTAGTTTTGGCATTATTGCAGTATCGGAGAAAAAATAATGAACTTCCCGTGCGGCGCTTGCAGGACTATCAGATCCGTGCACAGTATTTTCGCCGATTGAAGGAGAAAAATCTCTGCGAATTGTTCCAGCAACCGCTTTTGCAGGGTCCGTTGCGCCCATGATTTCACGATTTCTAGAAATTGCGTTTTCGCCTTCCAAAACCATCAGAACAACCGGTCCGCTAGTCATAAAATCCACAAGTTCGCGGAAAAAAGGACGTGCTTTGTGCTCGGCGTAAAAGCCTTCTGCTTCTTTGGTCGAAAGCCAAGCCATGCGCATGGCAGCAATGCTAAGTTTTTGTTCTTCAAATCGAGAAATGATTTTTCCCAAAAGATTTCTTTTGGTGCCGTCAGGTTTTATAATAGAGAGTGTTAATTCTTTCACGCGTAAATGTCCTTTAATCGAAAATAAAATCATACTTTATTTTATTCCTAGAAGATAAGACATTTTTTACAAAAAACTTAAATGACGTCAATTTTGGTTAGTGTTTGTATCAATGTGGAAAGGGTTGGCATCGCTTTAAAAATTCTTTGAACATTAAAGGCACCTGTTTTGAGAATGTCGATATTTAGATAATTTTCTACGATCCCGATTAGATCCAAACTTTCAATTAAATCGAGTTGAACGCAGTACAGCTCCATTTCCTGCAAAGCTTGAAGCAGCATGTTTTCATTAGGCGTCCTAATAAAATTCAAATGTTTTTGCACATCGGGCATTTGGGCCAACTGATATAGTCTTTCGTCCAAGGCAGACCTATGCTTAAAAACCTTTGTCATTTTTAACGCCGGCTTTTCTTGAGACAGAACCATCAGTTTTCTCAATAAAGGCATAAGTTCGTGCTGAACTTGTAGGCGAATGCCGCAGTAAAAGCGATTTCTAATTTGCCAAAGGATTTGATTGATTTTATGAAAGAAAAGTGAGCTTGGATTTTCTAGAATATACTTCCGATCTAAATAAATATTCTTTTGATTTAAATCGAAATAAATTTCTTTTCCAATACCCGGCAAGTCAATTAAAGACAGCTGAGCCGATTCAATTCTCTTTGCAATAAATTTTATAGGAGAATTTAAATAGAGCGGGTCTTGCGGAGTGATTTTGCGTGCAATGCGCGAAATAACTTGCGGATCCAATCCCGTAACGCCAATCATTGCATCAAAACCAAATTTCTCTCCGAAAAAGACAGCTAAAGCCGGTTCTAAAGTTGCAAGAAGTTGTACTATTGGACTTTCAATTATTTTGGAATCAATAATTTTATAATTACGATTTTTGAACTGTGCACCCCACTCGCTCCAAGTTCGCCAGTATTTTTGTTCTGCGAAATCAAGAATGGCAATATCTTTAAGTTGTAATGCTAGACCCTGAATGGCGAGAGATTTCTCAATAGAATTTGCAAATGCGTTGTTTAAAAATTGTGTTTTAAAATCTTCCAGATTAGAAGGCGCCTGATTTTGCAATTCTACACGCCAGTTAAAAATCTTGGCGGGTTGTTCGACCACAACCTCTTTGTCTACTTTCGGGCTGCCCTCTGCAGATTGAGGTGCTAACATAGACAGATCTACAATAGAAGTTTTTTCTTCTTGGTCCTGGTTGATTGCAGGTCCAAAAGAAAAAATTGGAGTTTGCAAAACAGGCTCAGCTTGTTTCACTTCGTCGGCTGCAACAACCATCTCTGGGCTGGAAGTAACGCGAGGCGCAAGACTAATTTTGAAAACATTATCAGTAATCGCCTCGGGTTCCTCTGTGGGATTTTCTGACTGTTCAGGAACTGTAGAATCTAAGTCACCTTGAGAAACGACGCTCGGAATCACTAAATTTAATTTTAAAGGACTTATGCTAAGGCTTTCTACGAGTGCTCCCGAAGCTATTTCTTCCTTGGGCGTTTCCTGAGGTGTTTCTTGAAATGTCTCGCTGGCGATTTCGTCAGTTGTCTGTTGAGGCGTTTGTTCCCAGCTCGGAACATACTCTTCCAAAGGTAATTCTGAGTCAGTGCTTGACTGTTCATCAGGCAAAATTTCTGGCATTTTTTCCTGTTCCAAAACAGGCGTATAAACTTGCATAAGTTCCTGTGAAGCAGGTTCGGCAAACAAGCGCGAAGCCATGCGCGCGACAACATAGGGCTGTTCTCCGCAGTCTAAAAGTTTTTGTAAAATATAATCGGCTATTTTTGCGTGTTCAAAATTTTTCATATCTAACAATTCGATAGCCAAACTAAAATAAAGCATAATTTGGCCAATTTCGATTTCCGATCGACTGGTACGATTAATAAACTGAGTAGCCTGGGCGTATTCGAGCAACTTTAAATGTTGAGTAAATGTTTTCGCAAAAACTTCTTCGCCTAAATCTTGAGGCGCTAAGTAACTCTTGCCTAAGTCGCTTGCAGAATCTACGGCTTGAGAAAATTGAAAAGTTGGTGGTTCAGGTGGCGGCGGAAGTTCGTGCAAAATAATCTTTAGATCCGGGCGCCCCAGTTGAGCTAGAATAACGTTGTTGTAAAAATACCCGCATTTTTCAATCTCACCTTCGAATATTTTTGATTCCACATAAGGGGAAAGAAATTCTTGCATGAGGTTTGCTGCCTGAATGGGAGCAGCAATTTCACAGTAGAGCTCAGACAAGCATAAAATTGAATTTACGGTTAAATTTTTTAGTTGGGCTAGAAGATCTAAGTACACTTGCGCAGATCTTAGGTCTTTTTGCTCAAAAATAAGATTTTTAGATAGCCGCAAGTAATGGCTTTGCAAATCGTCAGATGCGAGCTGAATAAGACTTTTTAAGTACCTCACCTCACCCTTAAAATCTTTTAAGTCTGCCGCAAGTAAGCTGAGTTTAGATAACAAGCTTTCATGAGGGGCGCGAATTTTATTAACTTCTTTGTAACAGGAGTAACTTTTTGTCAAAGAATCATGGCGCCATAGGTCTCCTAGTTTTTCCAATGGAAAATCTTTCAGAATGTTACTGTCGCTTGAATCATTCATGCGCGAGCTTAAATTTTTCAAGGCTTTAGAAAAAGACTCGAGCGCGAGATTCTCATTTTGAAAATGCATGGCCAAAGTTGTGCGTAAAAACTGCAGTGAATGCTGCTCGGGCTCAAGCTCAATAGCCCGTGCTATTTCGGGAAAATCTAAAAGGTTTAATAATTCTTCGGATGGATTGCTAGCAATTCTTCGCAGGTAAAATAAACTGTGAATATTTTTTATTTTCGGTAATGAATCGATAGGAATTATTTGATCTGCTGAAAAAATTAATTCCGCTAAATAATCAACTTTCTCTGCCCGATCCTCAAGAGAATGAATGGTCATTTTATATTGATTTTTAATTAGTTCTGCGACCTGCAAACTTGGACTAGCAATGTGGTGGAATGAATTTGTGATTGGTGAGCGACTAGGGGCACTCAGGTATTCATAAATTTGGGCCCAAATACGGGGAAGTATAATGCCAAATTGAAAATGATCGAAAATTTTTACATTCAGGGAGTTTTTATCTTTACTTAGAAAAAATCCAAGGCCGCCAGTTTGAGAGGCGGAGTAATGAGAATCATTCCATTGAATTAAAATTAAAGTTTCATTATTTCCCAGGTGGGATTCTACCTGAAATTCCAGGCGATAAAATTCCGAAAACTTTTGCACCAAAAAAGTGCAGAACGAAGTCGGGTCATGGGGAATGATCTTTGCTTGAGACATATGTATTAAAATCGGTATTTTTCGATAAATCTATAAGAATTTCCGCAAGTTTCTTTTCGAATAACACAAATTGATCTACAGTTCCTGGTTTTGCGACAGCTAACTTTTGGTAAGGATTTAAAACAAAGTCTTTTACCATGTCGAAACCAGCACTTAAACTTTGCGAAGAAATCCGCTGGTCATCAAACATTTCCAAGCAAAAAGCCGGAATCTTTTGCGTCCAAAAGGCCCAATCTTCAAATGCGCCGCCATCTCCTAATTCCAGTGCCTTTTTTAGTTGATAGTCAGAAGGCAAATTGACGGCTAAAGTTTTTTCCAGTATCTCAAAGCGCTTTTTATCATCGTCGGAAACTTTCTGTTTGCGAGATGCTTTGTCGGGGCTCGAAGGCATCACAACCCAATTAATATATCCGTGAATATCGATGGCGGTTGTATATTTTTTTGATTTCAAGATATCTCTGATTTGGGAAGTTTCACTTTCGGAAAAGGCTTCGTCACCAAATTTTTCGCGAGATTCACTCCAAAACATTCCGAAATTTCGGTTGAGATTTATTTTGTTGGCATTGTAGCGACTTGCTAAAATAGTGCCATTTGGGTTTGCATAAGGCAGTAAAGTAAACTGGTAATTTTTTAGGGCCGCAAGTGGTCCTGATTTTTTCTTTAGTTGCTCTTTTAAATAAACCACAAACTCGGAAGCCAAAAATTCATTTCCGTGTAAACCACCTTGGATATACACAAAATGTTTAGGATCGCCATCGGTGTTAAATTCGTAGATTTTTAATTTTGGACTGGGCAGCAAACCTTCGGTTGATGCCGAGTGTAAAGAGACTAATACCGCAAAAGTTGTGAGCAAATATTTCATAGTGCAATGAAATAATGCAAAAACTACGCTTGATTAAAGAGTAAGTAATTTCAATGACTTAGGTCAAATTTAAGTGTCCAAGAACAGTACAGGAGGGTCGGCACCCCAAAGATTTCATGTATCTTTGCCAAAAATCACTAACAAAGGAGGGATGCCGATTAGCATACGGAAGTAAGGTCTTCATATCGAATCGAAATTCGTTAAGAGACACTCACCTCCGTGCTACAAGGGTACAGACATATCAATCTCACAGCACCACCTCCTTTCCTAGACATATAGCCTATGATGTGCACCAGCGCGCATCTGATTATAGTATAGCAAAATTTTGGGAAAATTAATTTTTTTTCTGTTAATTTACTAGTATTTTGTTTTTGCATTAATAATAAGCTAAAATTAAAGCTGCACACCCATACAAGGATTATCGCAAAATGGAATGGAAAAATTTAACGCTTCCCGCAGGAGCAAAGCTTTTTAAAATGCATCATTTCACTTTCATTCATAAAGGTAGTAATTATTCCTTGGAAATTGATGAATATCTAGACGGTCATTTTGCGGGATATGGTGAACATTCAACTGATAAGAACTTTTACGTTGAATCTGTCAGCGGAAAAACTTTACCTGAATGCCTAGATGGGCTTGTTAAAAAAATCGTTGGCCGTGACGCCTAAGCTATACAAAAAAACAACCGCCGGAACAGTAGACCCAAAGAAATTTTTAAATGGTTTAGATGTTTTGCAAGGAAATCCGGCAGTCGCAAAAACTTGGGGACGCTGTGGTCTACTATGTAACCAAGCTTCTGTAGCAAAAGATTTTGCTCCAAGCTGGGTTGTTTTACAAAAAATTCTCAAAAAAAATCTCACAACTTTGTTTGGGCCTCAACAGGGTTTTTTTGGAACACTTCAGTATAATATGGAAGAGTCTAAACATGAGATTCACCCGAAATTGCAAATTCCCATTTACAGTCTGTATTCTGAAACTAGAAAACCCACCGCTGAAATGTTTGCAAATATCGATACTCTTATTATCGATTTGCAATTATCGGGCTGCCGCATTTATACATTTAAACAAACCATTGGAGCTTGTCTAGAAGCAGCTAGAGAGCAGGGTAAAAAAGTTGTTGTTCTCGATCGACCAAATCCCCTGGGTGGCGAAATTTGCGAAGGTCGGACTTTGGATGAAAATTGCAAATCGTTTGTGGGAAATTTTGCGATTCCTATGCGGCACGGCTTGACTACTGGTGAATGCGCGCGGTTTTTTAATTCTACCATCCATGCAGAATTAGAAGTTATTACAATGAAAAGCTGGAGCGCGGAATTTTTCTGGGAAGATTTACACAGGCCTTGGGTGGTTCTGACGATTGGACTACCAACCTACGACTCGGTGGTTGTTTATCCGGGTACGGTGCTTTTTGAAGGCACAAACTTGTCAGAAGGACGCGGCACAACCTTGCCTTTCCAGTTTATTGGTGCAGATTATATCAAAGATGTAAAAACGTGGAAAAATCGGATTTTACAGATTTTAAAAAATGACTTGCCTGGAGTTTTTTTAAGAGAAGCCCAATTTAAACCCATGTTTAATAAACACGTTGGTAAAATCTGTAATGGATTGAATATTATTGTGACCGATGCAAAAAAGGTCCGAAGTTTTGATCTTAGTGTGGCGATGATTCGAGCGGCGATGGAGCTGTATCCCAAACATTTCAAGTGGCAAGAGCCGCCTTATGAGTATGTCTACGACCAACTTCCTATTGAGTTATTAATTGGTTCAAAATTAGCATTAACAAAGTTCAGTGCCGAGAAATTTTCCATCAAAGAAAAATTTTGGCACGAGGGAATTAAAGATTTTCAAGAAAATGCAGCGGATTTTTACGTGTACAGAAGGCAAGAAGTATAAGTTATTTTGTGACGGGCCCTAACCAAATCGACCTGAAATATAGTCCGAAGTGAGTTTATTTTTTGGTTCTTTAAAAACCTGTGAAGTTTCACCAAGCTCAATCAAAGCCCCTTGATATAAAAAAGCTGTTTGATCAGAAATGCGCGCCGCTTGCTGCATATTATGCGTCACAATCAATATTGTGTAATTCTCTTTCATCTGTGTAATCAACTCTTCTATCCTACTAGTCGAAGCAGGATCTAAAGCCGAGCACGGCTCATCCATCAATATCACATCGGGATTCATTGCAATGGCTCTTGCGATACATAGTCTTTGCTGCTGACCACCCGATAAAGACAAACCAGAAGTATGCAGTTTATCCTTCACCTCATCCCACAGTGCGGCCTTGCGAAGGCATTCCTCAACTAAAGTTGCTGGATCAAATTTAAATCGATTAACCTTTGGACCCCAACATATATTTTTAAAAATTGACGTTGGAAATGGATTGGCTTTTTGAAAAACCATTCCAATTTTCTGGCGAACAATTGCTGGATTAACCCCGGTTGCGTAAATATCTTGATCACGATAAGAAACATCACCGGACGCGATGTAAAAACCATCAATAAAATCATTCATACGATTAAAAGTTCGAAGTAACGTACTTTTACCGCATCCAGAAGGACCAATTAACGACGTTACCGATTTTTCTTCGACTTGAAAATTCACAGCGCTAATCGTCGGTTGTTTATTGTATCCAATCGTCAAGTTGGAAGTTTTTAATACTATTTGTTTGGTCATATTTTGTTACCAGCGTTGTCTACTTTCGAACCGAGTTCTGATAACAATAACGATGCTATTTAAAATCAAAAGCAACCCTAAAAGTACCACAACACCAGCCGCCGCAAGATTTTGAAATTCCTCCTGCGGACGAGAGGCCCAACTAAAAATTTGAATGGGAAGCACGGTGAATCCGTCAAAAATACTATTCGGAATATAGGTCACATACACCAGTCCGCCAACTAAAATCAACGGCGCGGCTTCACCCATTGCCCGAGACAGAGATAAAATAAACCCAGTCAAGATTCCAGGTGTTGCCGCAGGCAGAACATGAGCAGCGGCTGTTTGCCACCGCGAAGCACCAAGCGAAAATGCTGCCAAACGGATGGACTGCGGAACCGCGCGCAGAGCTTCACGAGCAGAAATTGTCACTACCGGCAAAATCAGTAATGCCAAAGTCAGCGCAGCGGTTAAGATACTCCTCTCAAAATTAAAACCGCGGGCAAAAACCGCAAGACCTAAAATTCCGTAGATAATAGATGGCACTCCCGCCAGGTTCACAATACAAACTTCCAAAATTCTAGAAAATTTATTGCGGCTGGTTAATTCTTCTAAAAAAACCGCAGTGCCAGTCCCAATTACCAAGGTGATAATACCAGTAAAACCTATCACCCAGGCACTTCCAAAAAGCGCAGCTTTTAAACCTGCGCGGTCGGGAAAACGAGACGGATAGCGATTTAAAAAATCCCAGCTTAAATACTTCCAACCTTGATAAAAACTTGAAAATATTAAAACAACAAGCACAATTAAAGCAAAAACCACGCAGCACAACGAGAAGTTTTTGAATATCGCTTGGCCGCATTTTCGTCGAAAAGATAGCTCTGCAGATAGATTAGTCATAGCGTTGTCCAAATCGCTTTACCACCCAGCGTGAAAATAAATTTATAGCGAGGGTGACAAAAAATAAATACATCGCCACAACAAAAAGCGACTGATATTCAATCGACCCGTGGGGCGTATCGCCCATACTTACTTGCACGATATAACCGGTCATGGTTTGGATACTGGTCAGGGGATTTAAAGTTAAGTTAGGTGTGGATCCAGCAGCCAAGGCGACAGCCATCGTCTCGCCTATTCCCCTTGAAAAAGACAACAAAATTGCAGTTGCAAATCCAGAAAGTGCTGCGCGCAATAATATTCCAAAACATACTTCTGATTTTGTAGCCCCCATCGCATAGGCAGCCTGCCTTAGAACCGCAGGCTGTGACTGCAATGTATCGTCACACAAAGAAATCATCATAGGCAAAATCATAATCCCTAAAACAATAGATGCGCTGAGCGCATTAAAAACTTCTAATCCAGGAATAAATTTTTGCAAAAGTGGCGTAATACTTGTCACCGCAAAATAACCGAACACAACACTCGGAATTCCGGCTAGTAGTTCTACGATTGGCTTAAGAATCCGGCGCTGCCGGTAGGAACAAAATTCACTCAAGAAAAAAGCCCCGCCTAATCCCAGCGGAACGGCCAGAATGAGTGCACCGGTCGACACCAGAAATGTCCCAGAAACAAGGGGCAGAATACCATAGGATTTTGGTTCGATTAATGGCGACCAATTTTTGCCAAGTAAAAAATCAGCGGGAGTGATATGTTGAAAAAAAGCTAAGCTCTCATGGACTAAAACAAAAATTACAGAGACAACCGTCAGAATGGAAACGGCCGAAATTGACCCTAAACTTAAGAAAATCAACACTTCTTTTAGACGTGTTGGAGAAATCTGCAGCGAATGTTTCTTGCGAAGAAGGGCTTCCATATTTTTTTAGGAATCTAAATTCCGACAGTTCGATCTGTTAACTTTTTAACGGCCATGGCAGCATCTGCGACTTCTAAATTCAAATAGCCCACCGAAACGGAAAGACTACTAGCATTTTCTAAATAAAAATCCACAAAGTTTTTTACTTCAGGACGTTCCAAAGATTTTTTGTTTACATAAATATATAAAAGTCTTGATAGCGGATATTTTTTATTTCGAATATTTGCGCCAGAAGGTTCTACGGCTCCAGCGCCTGCATCTAGGGTCAAAGCTCTAATCGTGGTTTTATTATTTTCAATATAAGCATGACCGAAATATCCAAGGGCAAATTCGCTTCCCGCAACTCCTTTGACTAAAATATTGTCGTCTTCGCTCGCGGTAAAATCCGGACGTGAAAGTTTCGCTTTGCCAACAACGTGTTCCGTAAAATAATCGAACGTGCCTGAATCTGGTCCTGGCCCAAAAAGTTTAAGGTCTTTGTTAGGGAAACTTGGATTTAAGTCCGACCATTTTTTGATCTTGCTACCCGGCTCCCACATTTTTTTCAAATCAGCTATGGAAATTGTAGTTAAAAATTTGTTTTTTAAGCTAACGGCAACACTTAAAGCATCGTAAGCAACTGGCAACACTATAAACTCAATTTTTTTATCTTGAGCAATTTTAAGTTCCGAAGCGCTGATGGGTCGCGAAGCATCACAGATTGGGATTTCTTCGGCGAGAAACTTCTTAAATCCTCCACCCGTTCCCGAAGAACCTACAGAAATACGGATTTTAGGAAATTTCTTATTAAATTCTTCCGCAACCGCCTCCGTAAGTGGAAAAACCGTGCTTGAGCCGTCGACAATGACAGGCTTAATATCAGCCGTTGCGGCGGCTTTCGTAGCAAGAAAAAGTGTAAGTAACGTTATATTTTGAATTTTCATAAAATCTCCTGGTCATTTTTATATCACCTAAGAATCAAAAACATGATTAAGAATATGTAAAACTTTCAAAAATAATAGTAAATATAAAAGATTAACTTTCCATAGTTCAAAAATTCATCTAGCGTGAAGAAAATTTTCTTTGGGGATTTTCACATATGTCTGCGACCGAAAAAGTCATGATCGTCGAAGATGAATTAGATATTCGCGAATTATTACAGTTTCACTTAGAAAAGAACGGTTATAAAGTTACAGCGCTTGCCAACGGCACAGATGCCGTTTCTAAATTTGAGCAAGAAAATCCGCAACTTGTACTGCTGGATTTGATGCTTCCAGGAACCGACGGGCTGCAAGTTTTGAAAGCCTTGAAGAATAAATTACCGCAGCTACCGGTCATACTTGTGACCGCAAAAGGTGAGGAAACTGATATTGTAATCGGACTAGAACTGGGCGCCGACGATTACATTATTAAGCCTTTTAGTATGAAAGAACTTCTTGCGCGGGTGAAAGCTTCGATTCGAAGAACAAAACCCGTTGAATCTTCCGAAGCCGCGCAAAAATTGGCCTGTGGACCGGTTGAACTGGATCTTAGTCGGCATGAAGTCCAAGTTCGCGGCAAACCCGTCAGCCTAACTTTGGCAGAATTTCGTTTGCTTTCAACTCTTGTCCAAAAACCTGGCCGGGTATTTACTCGAGATCAACTTTTAGAAAAAATAACGGGTGGTGAAGCTTTTGTAATCGACCGCAATGTCGATGTTCATATTAGAGCGTTGCGCAAAAAATTTGATGAAGATGCAGATTTTATTTTGACGGTGCGCGGCATTGGTTATAAATGTCGTGAAGTATAAGGTTCACGATCTTAAGACCATTCTGAAATCGAAACTTCTTCGTAAAGTTTATTTTACTTTTACCGCTTTATTTATTCTGATCATACTTTTGATGAGTTGGCTTTTTGTGCAAGGCTTAAAGTTTTTTCAGCCTGATGTGACATCAAAAATAAAACTTTTTCTTACTCCCACGGATCTTTTTGGGGTGGGATTGATTATGTTTCTTTCGAATATTGTCGGTGTGATTTTGTTTTTGCTCATCGGGTTTTGGATAGCGCGTAAAATTATTATTCCGATTGAACAAATGGTGGATGTAGCAGAATCCCTGCGCAAAGGAGATTATTCCAAACGCGTACGGACATTACCTAATGATGAACTAGGACTACTAGGTGTCACCCTAAATCGCATGAGTGAAGAATTAACTCGGCGGCTCGCGACGATTTCTCAAGAGCGAATTCAAATGAAGGCCATGTTTCAAGGAATGGTGGAAGGCATCGTGGCAGCAAGTGATGACGATAGAATTCTTTTTTGTAATCAAGCAACCGATCAACTATTGAAGAGTAATGCCGCAGACAATGTTGGGCGCCCGGTGCACGAAGTGCGAGGATTAAATCCCATATTGCCGTTGATTACTGAAGCCCGAACTCGAAAGAAACTTGTCCAAAAAGAGCTTGTTTTAGGCACCGAGGATCATCCAGTCATCTTGTCTGTGAAAGCATCACCGTTTAAGGGTCTTGAAACAGCAGGTGTTGTAGCCGTTATGCATGATATTACCGAATTAAGACGGCTTGAACGCGTGCGCAGAGATTTTGTTGCCAACGTTTCACACGAACTTAAAACCCCATTGACATCCATAAAAGGTTACGTAGAAACTCTTCTTTCGGGCGACGCTGCCGATTCCGAAATGGCCAATAAATTTCTGCAAAAAATCGAAAATAACGTCAATCGTCTGGTTGATCTTGTCCAGGATATTTTAGTAATGGCGAGTGTGGAATCGTCGGAAGCAAAACTTCAACTTGAACCGACCTCTATTCGTGAGGTTATTTATTCGGTTACGCACGCTCGCGAAGATGATATTCTAAAAAGAAATTTAAATTTTAATTTGCAAAATGATTTAGAAAAAAAAGACGGCAGTATTTTGGGAGACCGCGAATCCTTGCATCAAATTGTGGATAACTTGTTAACAAACGCAATTAAATACACGGGTGAGAACGGCAGTATTCAACTTCGCCTTGGCGAGGATTCAAAATGTGTCACCATCGAAGTTATCGATTCCGGACTTGGGATTGGGCCTGAGCATCTTGGCCGAATTTTTGAACGCTTTTACCGAGTTGACAAAGCGCGCTCACGGGAAGTTGGCGGCACGGGCTTAGGGCTTTCTATTGTTAAACATTTAGTTTCCGGAATGGGAGGCCAAATTTTTGTGGAAAGTGAACTCGGAAAAGGCAGTAAATTTACTGTGCGATTGGAAAAAGTTTTCATTTAGGGCCCGTCACAAAATAAGTTGTGCTTCTTGCCGACAAGTTGTGTTCAGATTTGAAAGTTTTCTTGGCAAAAAATACCGGAGTTTGTCCGCGACA
>JAYVPO010000111.1:0-25981 GCA_043757325.1 bacterium | reverse complement strand
ATCATGTGTTCAAAAATCGACTTTTGGGGACAAAGCGAGCTTGTGCTAGTGGTCAAAAATTTAAAATTTGAGACGGCATTTCCTGTCACTCAGGTTCTTCGACTGTATGATGGACCATGCATCTCAGATCAAACACTTCTACAAAATGAGTTTGCCGGTAAGAAAGTAAAAGCAGGAATATCGATCAAACTGATTGAGTATAAATCATGGGGAATTATCTCCGAGGGTTCCGATCGCGAGCGCACCTTCTGCCACCTAGAATTAAAGCAGTTTGCGTATTTGACCACCCACAAACTTTTTGGGCAATTTGACTATCAAACAAGCGATTCAAAAAAAATAGCGGATCTCAATTATAACGATTGTATGGAGTCAGATAGTGAAATTTAAAAACAATATATTTCTTGTCAGTATTCTCTTCGCTCAAGCAGCTAACGGGGCAGAGGAATGCCCCGTCAATAAAATAAGTCAGGCTTTAGGGCTGGAGTGCGAAAGTTACGAACTCATCAAAAAAATGAGCGCCGCAAATGCGGACAATCAAATCGATGCGATCTGCTTAAAGCTTGGAAGAGTATCCGCTATTTTACGGCGCACACAAGGCCAGTTGGCAGGTCGTCCCGAGACTCCTATACCGCCCTCGATCTGGAAACAGCGCGCAATCGAAATTGAAGGTTTTTGCGGTGGCGGCGCTAGTACAACTTTACCTAGAGGGTTGACCAACAAGGATTATATTGTGCGTGAAGACGGCTTTAACATCTATAGGCGCGACCAGATCCAGGAAAGTTTTAAATGGATCCTGAAGAATAAAGATCCGCAGGGATGTCCCACTCCAGTTACACTTTCAAAAGAGAGGAGTGCATTTTGTTTAGAATAATTGACGAGTGCAAATCATTTCATATGATCGGACGGCTTCTATGTGGAGTTACGGCGGCGGAATAAATCCTGACACCGCGGTAAAAGATTGCGGGGCGGCCTAGAAAGACCACCCTTACTAGATGTGGAAAAAATTTAAAATTTGCCATGGCTGGGCAAGCGTTAGCAAAAGAATCTCACATAAAAGTTACCCATGTACGAAAAAGTTGATTAAACGTGATCATTGAGTATTGTCATCCCGTTAATAGCCAGAGTAATAAAAAAGGTCTTGAAAAAAATGAAAATTATTCGATTGATAACCGCCGTTTCTCTAATTGATATTTTTTTAATTAAAGGCACTAGTGTAGCTTCAGATTTTTTAGACTGACATCATGGTAAGTCAAAAGACAAAACAAATATCGACGACATTGTCTTTTAGAGGGAAAGAGGCTACTTCTCCAGACAGGGGCTGCGTGCTTCGGCTTATTATCAATGAGAAAGACAGTTTTAGCGTTCTTGCAAGCATCTACAGTTCTGAGCAAGGAATTTTTAAAGACGCTGAAATTCACGGCGGATATTTTAAAGGCATTCCAGTGGCGGATGAACAAATATTGAGCCAATCTTTTAAAAAATCTCGTTTGAGGCAATTAAATATTGCAAGTGAATACGTTCATAATTTTGGAGACACTCAAAAAATTAGACGGATGGAGCGTTTTGATTTTCCATTTGTACAGTCGTCTTGGTGGGATGCAAAAGAAGAAGTATTAAGTATTTACGAAGACTTTAGCTGGTCTCGCAGATTAGACACTGCGATGATACCTTGGAGTAAGGTAGCATATGAAACTGTCCCAGCTCTCAAGGCACTTGCAATAGGATTTACCAAAGGAGATTCGCCAAAGCCGCGTTGGTTTGTGTGGACCTCCGTTCCGGTTACTGAAAACGCTAACCACATTCCTCGAAAATACAACAATCTTGCAAATGATTACCCAATACTTCCGCGACTGGACACTATACAAGGAATCGATTTAATTCTGCCGACGGGAGATGAGCGTCGAACCGTTTGCGAACTTGATTGAATAAGGATGTCGATAAGTTGAAATAATTTTATAATTACGGGGATTACGCCGGGGCTACTCTGTGTCATCTCAATCCGAAGACCCAATCGGGCTCAAGGATTTTGCCCGTCAGATAAAATTATTGGATTTACTAGTACGACTGACCTTTCCAAAAAAATCAGAAAATCATCGGTTGGGTTGGAAAAAGATTCGTCTAGCTAAATTGAACAAAGATAAAATTTTAACGATCGTCTGCGTCAAAAATGAACGCAACAAAAAACTGCTAGCATTGATCATCAATATGCCAGACGAATCAATTGAAAAGCATCTACGGTGTTTGCTTATTACTTTGAGCTCTGGAGAAATGAGGAAGGAGACAGACCAAAAAATGGAAGTCGACCCAAAACTTAGCGTTTTCAAGTTTAGTCAGCTACTAGTTTGTCACATTACTTCTGATTTCACCCACTTCAATCAAATACCAGCTTTACATTATTTGAGTTGACAACATTTAATGCATTGAATATCTATTCGCATGCACCTTCTTAACCTAAACCATGTTCGCATGTTTCTATCCGCCTTGGCGTGTTCTTTTACTTTTACGTGTCTAGCAAATACGTCAACCGACTTGAACAGATGCCCGACGCAATTTTCAGCACAAGGCATAAAAATTAATCTGCAAGTTGCCGATTTGCTAGAACCTATTCTTGCTAGATCTTTAACCTTGAGCGAACAAAATTTCGTGCACGAACTCGGACGTAGCCCCTTGCCTTACTCGAAAAAAGTGCGGATTCTTAAGTCGAAATTTACCAAGGCCGAAGCAGCAACCATACAAAACTCTGAAATGCTTTCCAGCGAAGATCCTTTTGTGCTCAAAGCGATGCACCCGGGTGATGCCCAAATATCTCGCGACGCCACTTCAGGGGCAGAAGTGGAATCAAAAATTTCAGGCAGTAGGCTTTTGGAAATGACAGATTCTGAAAATGGTTACGTTGAGTTGATTTTACGCGGTTACCCTGCCCCCAACTGGCTTT
This sequence comes from bacterium, assembly GCA_043757325.1. Lineage (GTDB taxonomy): Bacteria > Bdellovibrionota_B > Oligoflexia > Oligoflexales > RGVZ01 > JAYVPO01. The sequence goes on along the minus strand of JAYVPO010000111.1, from coordinate 23,046 downwards.
TGGATGAGGCTGCGAAACAAAATACTTCGATCTGGCATCTACGATTTAATCAGCTTTCGTTAGAAGACAGAGCCGATTTACTTGATTATGCTAGCAGTAAAAGGATGCAGGCTACTACCGCGGTGCTTCCACAAGACGACGTGGCACGTGTGCAAGCCATTCAATTGTTCGAACAAAATCGTCGAATTCCTGGTTTGAAATTTACCGATCAAATGCTCATTGAAGCCAATAAAAACTTTCCCAATATCGCGCTTCAAAAAACTATTGAGTATATGGGCAGTGATTCGATTTTAAGTTTCTCCCGAGGCGGTTTTGAGTTTCATCTACGGTCAAAACCGAATTTTAGCTCGGCTGGTGAAATTGCTGGAAATGCATTTAAGTGGGCTGAATTGCATCAGTTGGACAGTCCAGACATCCATACTCATCTTGTGGCTAAAATGCCGCCACGCGCTAGCTCCCTTGGTTTAAGCCCTTCAGTAGAAACTTTCAAGGTCGTTGATTTTTTACAGCGCGTGGAAACTATTTTTCAAATTTTGTCCGTTCTCCGTGGCTACTCGCTTGCCATATCAGAAGGTGCAACCGGTCAAATAATAAAGTTCAGTGACTCAGAAAACAAAACTCGGTTGCGTACTACAAGACATTGGCTTGACGCAGACTCCGAGGATTTTCATAAAATGTACGATCGTCTATTTCTATGGCATTCGGGTCAGGCCGAATATGGAGATCTTGTAGGAGATGGCTACTCAGGCTTCACAAGCTTCAAAGGAAAAGACACATACGCCGGTCAAAACTTATGGGGAATTGAAGCCCGAGATGTGAGTCGGTCTCATGCACCGCAAAATGTGTCCAATCTGTTAAATGCCATCCACGCCCGTCTTGTCACACATTCCTATGGAATCTCCGATCAAAATATACAGCGTTGGTGGCAGTTAAACCGTCCAACCAATGGGAGTTTCAGTGATGGACGCTATGTAGGGATTATGTACTATTGGAATCGAAGTCATATTGTCCATACTGGAGATGATGCTGTTGGCGATAAACTGGAAGAGCATCCGGAAATCTTTGAGAAACTAGAATTTTATGCCGAGTTGAAAAATAAATCTGTTTTTGACGGGTTTCTTAGGAGTGAGACAAAACGGGCCGAGGTCTATCTATTGACCCATGACTGGAGCTCAACCCCAGTTTTTTTCAGCAACCCCGTAGCTCGCCGAAAGATTTCAATAGCTCAACTTCGCGCATTCGACAATATCCTGCATTCGACAATACAGATTTCAGCTATTTTGAGAAATTTTTTGGCAACATCAGGCCTTGTAGAAACTCTTTTAGAATCCGTTGGGGTCGAGTATTTTCCTATTGAATTTTCCAACGAAATGCAAATTACCGATAAAAAAGGCAGCGAGACAAGTTTTTGAAAGATCTGGTGCGCGCGTTCCACAACAGGCCCGAAAATATAAATCCCTAGGTAGGCGGCAACCAGCCACCTGAAAAAATGGATTTCGTGTTTTTTATACCTCACTACTCTCCGTCCATCAATTTTTCCGGCTCAGCGTGGTGTCTACAGCATAACTTCAGCGTAGAGGTACATTTTTTTATCCCCAACAACTTCAGTTCAAATTATTATGAATCGAAAGAAGGTTGAACTCGACTCGTTTTTGTACGGATAACTTCGATTTTAAATACGGTTGAAATATTAATTAGATCTGGTAACGTCAGCTGGCAACCTTACTTGACAAATGACGCATTTGCTTATTTTTAGGACATTAGAATGAACTTTTTCCTTTTGGTTCTCTTGCCTTTTACAATGAATGTACTTGCTGAAGAACTATCGATTGATCCTCCTTATTTGCAACCAGGCACGAAAATTATTTTAACTAATTCTGGCAGCAATCGATTTTCTAAGCCGCTAGAGGTCCACGGAATTTGTGGAAGCGGTAAAATAACTGTTTTATGGCAGCATATCGGTAGATTTTCCGAAATGGTGGAAAGTTCTTACCTACAAGAATATTCCTCTAATGAGTATGAACGTGTTGTGGAGTCTTTTAAAGGTGTGAAAGTGGGAAGTGCTGTGGTTGTGCGTCCCCACACATCGAAGACAGGTTGGTACTATCGCGCTGAGCCAACTATAGTGACTGCCGTTGGCGAACGGGGAACAATTTTAACTGAAGTTTCGCAATATGAAACTTTGCCGTTTGAACGTTATGTAAGTGTGGTAGGGAATGCAGAAGGTGTAGTAATCGGAGACCAAGTATTTTCGCGCAATGCGCTCTACAGCGTGGACTTGATACTTGAAGATGGAGCGCTGTTAGTAAAACAAAAAAAATTACTTGGATCAAGTTGGCTTATATTAGAAGCGAACAGCTACGAAGGTCCTGCGCGTGTACCTAGTCGTTCGGTTTTGGTGGACGGAAAAGATCGCACTGCATGGATTGGCTTTAAAGGAACAGTTGTTATAATTAATAGTTGGCCGCAGCGACCCACCTGTTTGTCACAATTTTTACCTCAAAGTTTTTGACCAATTATTCGAAATATAGCTGGCTCTTTCGCGCAAATTCAAACTGAAGATTTATGAAACGAAAACAAAAATTATGACTTGTATGAATCAAAACTTCTTTTGGTTTATCGGCCGGTTGAGTGCTTTTCTACGGAAAATAATTGATACAAAAATTTAATAGTTTGTATAAATTTTTTGATCGTTTGATTAGGCTCAACAACTTAATGTGATGGCAGATACAAACAGGTCTATATATGGGGACACACTTAATACACCTATCCTGCGCATTTTCAATGCCACATCCAAATCTAAAATTTATCAAAAAACATCAACATTTCAGCGTAGCGAATACCAGTATCTTTTTTCGTAACATTCATCCAAATGATAGCATTCCAGGTTCGTCAACAATAACCAACATACTGCAGTTTTGCTAATGGGTGGATTTTTTCCAGCAGTCACAATGCCTCCCTAATGCGCATCAGATCCGCATTGCATTTTTCCTTTCGGGGGTAACTTTCGTTAAAAATTAATTGACTAATAGAGCAGTCCAGTTACCCTTTAATGGTAATGGCTATAAATTATATTGAGGAGATTTTATGAAAAATTGCTACACGATAGTATTTGTTTGCGCAACGTTTTTGAGTGGTGTTGGATATAGCGGAGAAAAAAAAGTCACTAGCGACGTTGTTTTTAAAGGCGAGGTTGGCGACTCGGTAAGTCTTGAGGGCGACATGACAGCCGCTTTAAATGCAGTTGCCGCAAACCTGAAAGAGTTTGAGCAGCTTGCGAGCAAAGGACGCATAGGTCCAGTTAAGATCGAAATTTTTCCAGCCGTCGATGAAAATCATTCAAATATTACTCAGTATACTTTCTCAGCCTCTTTTAGCGGTGGGCTTGCACAGCCCGCTAAGACGTTCTCTCAGTTAGTTTTGAGAAGTCATTACGATAAACGCATTCAGGATCACGCCCCATTGACATGGTCATCATCAGGTATCAAGGAAATTAAAATTTAAGACTATACGTTGAAAAGAAAGTTTTCAGCACTGTAGTTAGTAATTCCTGATATGACTTAAAGTGTGGTGCCCTCAGACTGTAGATGGCCTAAAGTTAAAAGTAGCTCCATGTTACTGAACCTTTAGGAGTCTTAACACCCCGTCACCATACCGATCTAATGCCGCTGCGATAAGTTCAGGCCATGGGTTTAGATCGCGCGATTATTATTGGCTCCTGTAACTGGTCAGACGGTGACTGTAGGGCGGTCGAAAAAAGTATTTTTTTAATAGAGAAGACGCTGCTCATCTACCAAAGGTGCTTGCACTTTTTTTTTATCGTCACATCAGCGAATTGATCATACGCTTTGTTGGTTTTAGCTTTATTTAGAATGGTAGGATGAAGTTGACACGACTTCTACCCTACAAATAATTTTGCAATGCCCAGTAGTATAAGGTGCGCGTAAACACTGTCCTTTCTGGATTTACGCTATTTCCTTATGATGCCGCAGCAATTTAGTGCAGTCACAATAAATCGCCGCATTTGCGCCGGACGAGGAGTATGGCAGAACTGTTTCTATATTTATATTTGCATGAGGGATTATCTGCGCGCCAACTTCAACACCTTGGAAACATAACCCACCAGATTTCGGTGCTGTCACAGTTCTCTTGTGTTCGAACGCTTGGAAATTCCTGCCTAAAGGATTATTTAGAAGTTCTCACAAGTCGAAAACCCACACATTTGTCGCGAACAACAGGGGGAAGTTTGTAGCGTGATGCCGATCGCGCGTCCTCTGCGTCGAAGAACCAACTCCCGCCTCGAAGAACTCGGTTCGCCCCATTTTGAGGCCCCACTGGATCGACTCCAGTTACTTTTTTAATTTCGTCATAATTACTGTCCCAGTCACTCATCCACTGCCAAACGTTTCCGTGCATATCATACAAGCCAACTGGATTAGGAAGTTTAGTTGCGACAGGTTGAGTCATGCTGCTCGAATTACCCGTATACCAACCATTTTTATCCAAGTCATTCTCGTCGTCACCAAAAGAATAACGTGTCTTTTTAGCCACCATATCGCCACCTCGAGCTGCATACTCCCATTCAGCCTCGGTAGGCAACCTGTAAGTATAAAACTCATCCTGTTCACTTAGTTTATCGATAAATTTTTTCGCATCTTCCCATGAAATAGTTTCTATCGGGCGATTTAAATCTACTTTTTCCGCGCTTCTCTGCCCTAGTACCTCACCGCTGTCATTAAACTTAGCTGGATTTTTCCCCATAACTAGATACCACTGCAGCTGAGTTACAGGTGTCACCTGCGCCGCATAAGAACTCTTTAAAGTCACGGTTCGCTCATTCGCATCCTCCATGCTTCCTAATTCAACTTTTTTACCTTCCAATGGAAATTTAAAAGAGACAAATTCAAAACTTTTTGGATCTGCTCTTTTCATCACCGAACGAGGCATATTTTTTTTACGGCTAAACTCGTCAAACATCGCCATGTTTGAAGTTCGCCTTCGCCCCATCAATTCTTTAATTAAATTTAACTCCGAGTTGGGTAGTGCTTTAACCAACACGGTCACTTGGTCGGGAGTTTGGTGTACTAAAAATTCAACCTTTAGTTCAGGCTTAACGGCTTCAGAGCCTAACCACTGCAGTGATTTTACCTCGAAATCTTTTTCCATCCCGAAGTTCCAAATTTCGAATATTGCGGTTACTAACTTAGACTGTTTCAACATGGGGACTTCACCTTCATGCCAAATCCATTTTGTATTCTTTTCGCCAATACTTTTGACTAAATACGGTTTAATTTTTTGAGCCGTTTCAAGGCGGTACTGAGCATATTTTTCTCCGGTTTTAAAAAACGTTTGTAATTTAAATAATTCTTTTAAATCAGTCGTTGATATTGAGCCTTTTTCATATTGCATTGGATCATATTGGGATTTTACTTCGGCCAATGAATATACTTTTCCATTCTCTCCAATAATTGGCCGATCTCCCCAGATCTGCGCAAACTCTTTCCACAATTTATCGGCGACTTCTCCCAGTTGTGAAACTACCGACGCTTGACAAATCAATAAATTGGCTCGCTCCTCGTTAGACAGTTCAGATTGTGCCAACACCATTCCCAAATAAAAGCGTGCCACAAAGTTGTTGCCTTTTTGCGCGTTCAAAACGCCTACCAAACTCGCTGCCCCTTGACCCGCTGCAGTATGGCTATACCGCCAGTAAAGTTCCTTCAAAAAATCCTCATCGTAACCTTTTTCGTTAACCTTCTGTAACATGAGCCGAGCAACCGGGTCATAAATTAACCGATAAAATTCCACACCTTCTTTGGGAAGCTCTGCTATAGCTCTTTCCACTTCGCTTATAAGACTCCTGCCTTCTTCCAAAACTTCAGGTCCATCCATGACCCTTTGCAGCTCTTCCACGATGCGTGCCCAGTCTTTATCGCGTCGCTGTTCTTTTGCGAGTTTTAAAATTTCACGAATTTTAAACGGAATAGGCAACGGAAACTTTTCTTCCGCAGAGACGCTCGAGGCTATCTCACTTTTTTGAGAATCCTTTAATGGAACTTGTTTTTGCGACAGCATGGCGAGAGCATCTTTAAAAACTGGTGCATCAGGGCGCACTTTTTCTATTTCACTTAAAGCAGAAAGCAGTACTGTTTGATTTTCACGCGTGGCTTTTTCGAAACCTTCTTTGGCTAAGTTAAGAAGAGTTCGTTGCACCACCGAGTTAGGCGCCGTTGTTGGAGATTTAAATCGGAGAAGCTCTTTCGTAAGGTAAGGGAGTGATTCAGTCGAGTAACTCTTAACTCTTGTGTACGCCAGTGCAAATTGTTCTTTGTCACCGTCAGTTGTAAATTCCGCAATGACGGCTACTGATATTTCCAATTTTTTAAGTTCTGAACTTGAAAGTCCAATTTTCGCGCGCGGCGAAAGCCCGAAAATTTGTTCAACTTTTTTTTGTATTCTATTGCAAGTAAATGAAGAAACATCGTTGGCATTAAACTTAACTGGATTGTCTTGCTGACCTGAATTATTCACAGGTCCAGTTGTCTCATCTTTTGATCTCGGCTCATCTGCAAGTCCTAGAGAGAATGTACTTACACTTAAGCCGATAGATAATCTCAATGCTTGGGAAAACATTTTTTTCAACAATGGAAAACTCCGAATAATTTAATGACTCCATTGAAACCGGCCTGAATCACAGGAAATGGTTTCTGGGTTCAATTCTTAGTTTAGTAGTTCAAATACTTCAATAATATCTTTTAAAACATATCTTTTCTTGAATCCACCCACGAAAAATTCTAAGAACGGACCGGTAGGGAACGTTTCTAAAGCCGGTGCGGCGATCAAGAGTCTTAAGTCTCTGTGAAAACCATTATGGCCAAGATTTAATAGCTGACAAGTAGGCCAATTATCGGATCGCAATTATTAATCTATACTCGTGCATTAAAATTTCAATTTGTTAAATGTGATTGCAGATACAAGCTACTCCATTCATGCAGAAACGATTGTAATGGAATTCGAAACCTTTTGCTATTTTCGTAATAATAAAAAAATGACCTTCCCCAAAAAAGTGGAAGCTCAAATCTTTACACTGCTTTCATTCGATTGTCCTCCTCGAATTTTTCCGGCGTGACGTAGCCGATGGCGGAATGAAGTCTTTTCCTGTTGTAATCGACTTCGATCCATTCAAAAATCTTTCGTCTTGCCTCATCTTTGGTTTCGTAACTTTCCCAGAACATGTGCTCGGTTTTGAATTTTCCGAAGAATGTTTCGGTGATGCTGTTGTCCCAGCAGTCCCCCTTGCGACTCATGCTTGGGATGATCTTGTGCTGAGCTAGTACGCTTTTAACTTCTCCAGAAGCATACTGGACGCCTCGGTCGCTGTGAAACGTTAGAAGCGGATCTGGACGGCGACTTTTAATCGCAGATTTTAGTGCGTCCGACACCAACGATGCCCGCATGTGATCAGCCAAAGTCCAACCGACAATTTTTCGAGAAAAAAGGTCCATGACCACACAAAGGTAAAGCCACCCTTTTTTTGTTGGAACGTACGTTATGTCTGACGACCAAACTTGGTTTGGCACGTGTGCCGTGAAGTCTCGTAATAGATGATTCGGTGCAACCTTGAGTTTATGCTTTGAGTAGGTCGTAACCTTAAACTTGCGTTTGGTCTTTGACTTAATGTCATACTTGCGCATGAGCAACTCAACTTTTCTTTTGCTTACGGTTGGCTCTAAGCCCTTCAAATAAGCATGGATCCTAGGACTACCGTAGACTTTCTTTGACCCAGTGTGAATATCTTCGATCTTTCGAACCAAAAGATATTCTTTCTGCGCTTTTTGGAGTCTGCGTTCTTGGGTGCTTTTCCATTTGTAAAAACCACTGATCGAAACATTAAGGTTTTTACTCAAGAATTCTAACGTGTATTCAGCTGCGTCCGGAGACGCCATGAACGAAAATTTCATCGTGGCTTTTCCACGAAGTAAAACATTGTTTTTTTTAAAAATTCAGTCTGCATTTTAAGCTGACGGTTCTCCTCCACCAGCTTCTTCCATTCGGCCTCAGAAGCCGTTACTTTCCCACTTCCAGGAAATGCCTGCTCTTTATCTAAACGGTACGACCTAACCCACGTATTCGCCGTCTGGTAACTAACACCAAGGTCCCTTGCCACTTCACTCACTTTTCTACCGCCCTCCACAATTAAGCGGGCTGCATCCATCTTAAAAGTTCGGTCATGCCTTTTCCGTTTTGCTTTTTCTACTGTCATTACATCAACCTCCAGTTAACAGCCAACCGCAACTAAGGGGAAACCTTAGGAAGTTTTCCCCTTAACCCCTTCCAAAGGTTTTAGGTGTGCGTGGCGCATATTACACTATTACGTTCGACAACTCTAGATTATGTATTCGAGTCGTCCACTAAAGTGGGGAGGTTCAAAACCATGCTTTTAAAATTCAAAGAATTTAACTGCGCGATTGAAAAAAAACTCAAATTTTCAACTTGATTAAATCTTGTTAAAGCAAATCCTTCGTGATAACGATTGCAAGGTGATTAAAAATTATCAAAGGCGTTGTCGTGAAATTTCAAACTAATTCTTTTTTACTGATCGTCTGTTTATTACGTTATCTTACAGGCGAATCACCCGGTGAAGTAATTTCAAATTTGCAGAAGCCGCCCGCGCATCTGTCTAATTCGATGCTATTTGAGTGGTTACGTGTTCGCCACCTATCTAGTTTTCCAAAAACAGCTGAAGAAATTGTTTTGAATTTAAATTATGCTGACGCCTCTCCAGTTACTGCATTTATTCCACGCGGTCGTTCGGCTCAAGCAGATAAAGCTAACGAAAAAAAACCGCGAATTATCATAACGAGTCATACCCCAAACAAAGTTACGGGCCGTGCCCCTTTAGGTTTCGAAGATCTTGCAGGTTTTCCTAGTTCGGATTATGAAGGAAAACTTTATTTTGGGCACTCAGAAAATGCTGAGCAGATAGAAAGTTTGAGTTGGAATAAAGATTCCCATCGCTTTGATTTTTTCATCATCAGTAATTTTGCCGTCAACAAACAGCCTCAGGTTGTTGAAATCACCCAACGTAAAAATTGTACGAAGTGCCACCAGAATGAAGCACCAATTTGGACGCTGCCGCCATGGACCGAAGTTATGGTGCACGATCCTGCGAAAAAACACGACATTTCTCGTAGCCAAAAGGCGACTCCCGGCAAGGCATTATACCGCGATCGTGGCGTTTTGATATCTGACGAATTGACTCCAGTTGAGAATAATACTGGTCTAGCTTTAGATAGTTCGAGCGGTGCAGGAAACCGCCTTGCTCAGATAACAACATTAATAAAAAGCCTCTGCCGACAAGATCTAGATTGCCGCCGAATGATTGTTGAAGCCGCGGTAACAAATCTCAATTATTCAAATTATATCCATAAAAATTTTGTTATAGACAATAGTGCATTTGGTGTTGATTTTGTGCAGGGCCCATTTCAAAATTTAAAACTTTCAAAAAAACTAATTCCCAAGAGTTTTCTGCGTTACGAAGATAGGATCTTAAATTTGTGGCCTGTAGATCAGTTTTCCTATGTGAGCCAACTTCTGACCGATCCATCATTCGGTATCGCAGGCGACACGCAGATTAACACTTTGGATCCTATTGCCTCGCGCGGCGCATTGCAGGCCATCGATGACCAACTTGCCGTTGCCATGATTTGGGATACGGCGTTCGAAATCATGGGCTTGACTTTAGAAGACGCTCGCAATCTTTTAAAAATCTCGCCCCGTGAACGTATCGCAAAAATCCAAAGGCTTGGCGATGGGAATTACAATAATGAGACCAAAGCACTTCTAGAAAATTGGCTACCGACACGCACAGCCTTATTAGATTTTTATGGCATCAAAACCGATTCGACTTTGCTTAACGCTGATACGGACAAAACTCCTTCGCAACTTTTCAACCAATACTGCCAGAGCTGCCATGCCAGCACTCAAAAGGAAAACCCCGTTATTGCTTTTTCTGACGCAGATAGCTTAGAAAAATTCTCGACAGCGATTAAAAGGCGCATGACAAAAGGCAGCATGCCTCCTCAAGACAGCTTACAGCCTACGCTTGAGCAGAAGCTTAAGATGTTAAAAAGTTTAGAAAAAACTTCTGAAATCACAACTCAACCTGCATCTGATGGACTACTAAACGTTAAAATTAGTCATTTGGGAATGCGGTATCAGGAAGCTACAAATGTAAATCACAGCTACATTGTTCGATCAAATGATCCCGTGGTCGAGGAAGGCTACATTAGATGTCACCATGACATTGCTTTTTCATCTGCAAAGCACCTAGAAAAAATTAAGGATTCAAGTGTTCCATTAGACGGAATCATCGTTGCTAAGACGGCTTCAGGACGGATTCTTGTTGCATTGGAAAATTTTCCAAATTACGCATTAGGGCAGATTATACAAGTCTTGGGTGAATTTAACGGTGAGATAAATTGCCAAGTTTTTGCACTTGGCATAGGTGGGTCTATTGGAAAACTGCAGATGAAAAAACATGAACGTCCCGCTGTAAGTAGCGTGAGTTTGAACACACAGAATTTAATTCCTAGTACTGTCAAAATTGCTGGCATGATCAAACATACGAATCATCAAAACCTGAGTATCGATCTAGTAAGTTCCGATAACAATATTTTCAGTACTGTTTTTACTAATGGTAGTATCTCTCTAAGTTTTAATTCTTATATCGTCTGGCTAAATAAGTTACCCGTCCATTACGACACTACTGTTGCTGCCTCAAAACCTATTGTTAATGAGTTGAAGGAAAGTACGCAGGGAGACTACAGCCCAAATCTTCGCGATAGTGATAGTCGGTTACTTATTCCAGCATTTCCTAAGGTATTACGTGAGATTTATAAACCTCTTTCTGACGTAGATGCTGCTGCTCGTTCGAAAGCAGAATTAATACAAAGTAAAACCGTGGTGGCCGCTGAAAATTTTAAGGCCTATGGATTATCTTGCAGTGCTAATGCATCAATTAAAAATAATCGGCAAACTGACTGCCCAAATAAAAATATCGGTGACGCGTGTCGGGTCGGACATGAAGGAGAAGGCCTATGCATTGCCAGTAGCGACAAATCGCCAACATTCTGTCTTTGCCTTGCATACAGCGAAATCAAAAAAAATAAAAATTTTTATTTTTAATAGGCGTATGATAGCAAAGTTTGGAAAAAACTTTCCTCAATCAGTAAGACGATCTTTGTGAGCGAATTGCTTTTGCGCCAAGACCTTTGAACTATTTTCTTTTTCTCAAATAGTCGTCAGCATAGGCTCATTCTATGGAAATAAAATTTGATTCTAATAAGCATGAGTTTAAAGCATTTTTATCTAAAACCTTTTTGCGCTCTCGAATCGCTTCGGGCGAGAATGGATGCCAAGACAGGATATTGTCGTCACCGGGTATAAAGTCATACCAAGTTCTTGGCCGAATTGCGTCACCAGCAATGGGCGCGAACATTTGATAAGGAGATGGGTCAAAATTATCAACGTGGTGTCCGGCACTATCGTGACATTTCGTGCAACCATCGTGGGTGTGGGGTATCAGTCCTGCAAAATAGTGCTGAGGTACAATATGAAAAGTCGATTCTGTACTAGGGGCCCAACTGTCGATTCCAATCCAAGTTTTCTCGAAGACCGATTTAAAAGGGGTTGTAAGTAGAAGCTGCGTCACAACATCAGGCTCTAATTCAGGAAGATAATGCAAATTTGCACTCTCTTGAATTACATCAATAGCGCTAGTATTTAAACTTAATGGATCACGCATCGTGTTCATTCTGTTGGAATTTAAAAAATTAGAGTTTAACGTGTAATCGGCTTTTGGTGTTTGTATCAATGAATATAAATTAGTCGGAATCTTTTTACAACCGGCCGGCGGCGCACTTGAGCTGCAAAGAGAGATCAGGCTTGCAGCTAATTCGTTAGGGCTAGCAAAAGGCCTCAAAACGTCAAATTGCCAAGATCCTGACAATAACTTTCTTCGTAAACGAATTTCAAAAGGATAAGATTTCGCATGTCGAAAATTTTGGACAAATAATATTTCTCCAAAAATTGTGTCAGTTTTAAATTCCCAGCCTTGTTGCGGTCCGTTTACATTAGTTGAACGTCCAAAATACTTTGGATCCGTTAAGCGTGTTCGCGACTTTAATTTAACGGACGGGCCTTGTGTGGAGGCAATAATAAATTTCTGTGCGTTACCGTTATTTGAGACATCAATGCCAGCAGTTGATTTCCAAGGAAATTCTCGCGCTCCGTCGCTAAAATAATTTTGCTCCGAAAGGGCCTTGAAATTTGAAGGATTTTTTTCTGACCTCAATATACCAGTACCATAATCATCATTTGTTTCACCCTGCAAAGTCAAAGGCACTGAAGTGCGATCGTAGAAAATTAGCTGTTTATCTGCAACGGCCTTCATCAAAGCCGCGATTAAAGTCGAATTGTTTTGAATCATTTTAGGAAGATTATTTAGCAACAGATCTCGTTTTTCTTCTGGCAAATAACAAGATGCAGGATTTGTTATAGTTTTTTTTGACTCCGCTGGACTATCAATTGATCGTAAATTACGTTCGACTTTGATAACTTCTCTCAACCGTTGCGCTTCAATATCGCTTAGTTTTGTTCTTTCAATCATGTCATCGATTAAGGATTTACTCATAGTTCCTAACAGACTTTGAAGAGTTTCGATTTTTTTTACTTCAACGCTCAGCCCGCTTGTATTTTTATGGCATGCCAAACATTTTGCGAGGGATGACTTCATTTCAAGTTTATAAAAAGTTGATCTAAAATCTGACTGTGACTTAACGTTATCGTCATTGGCCAAGCTGGAATTTTCTGGAAATATGGCCATAATTGATATCAAAACCAATAAATCGAAGGGTATTTTTGATGTTTTTTTCGAAAAATTAAACGCGAACATGAAGCTCTCCAGCTAAAGGATGAGCTCGGAATATATTAATTCATCTTAAAGTCAATTTAATTTTTTAAATTATTGTTCAAAATAAGTTAAAAATCAAAATAAGTCACTAGGGTCTAAAAATAAAAATTATTTACGGACGCATTACATCGCATAAAATATAACTAAGGTGGCCAAAATTTTGGCATGTTACGCTTGCCTGGGAAGTAGTTAGTATTTTTATAAAGGGTGATTTTATGACGAAAGATTTTGGAATTGTTGCATTAATTTCTACAGCAGTTATATCTCTTAATGCTGCCGCAGGGACAACTCGATGTTCTAATGCTGAACAGACGATAAAATACTCTTATGATGCACCAGATGGCGGCGCTCCGCGTAAATCTCTGATCGAGCTGGCTGTAGATTCAAACATTGTCTACAAAACAACTCTTAACGGCGCTAACGAGGTAAATAACGCCGATTATTATTTTGATGCGGTAACACAAAAAGAAATTGCTTCCTCGACTAACAATGATCTCAAAGAGAAGACATCAGTATATTCGGTTAATCTAGTAGTAAAACTACGAAACGGGGAAAAGAATTACTCAGATTTTGTTATCTGTAAGGACGTACGTTCTACACTTAAAAGACCGTAAGTTTTTTATTTCGATACAGTTTTTTTCCACATAAAATGTTAATGCATTAAAATTTTAACTTGGAATCAATATTCGTTCCCGGACTTGCGTGAGTTTTGGCTACTCAACCCAGAGAGTTGGATACAGTTAAATTAAATTCATTTTAATTGATGTCCACCAGCTACCTAAATGTCTTGATCAACTGATTATGTTGTAATTAACTAGGAATTTCGTTACGGTTCAAAACGAAATACTCGATGCAGGGCAAATATTAAATACGTTTTATGGATCATAATCTTTGGAGAAATTCTGGCCAGACCATTACTTGCTGGAGACTACACAGATGCAGCTATCGCCCATTTGGAATAGATTGTGAGTGACGCGCAAAAAAAAGCCGAATCGGCTAAAAAAAAGCTAGCTCAGGCGGAAAATAATATAATCAACCTCACTGATGCAGAGCATGAAAAGCTTGAAATTGACAGTCAGATTTCCAACAAAGAATTAGAACTTATTGCTTTAAAAGAATGGAAAAGTTTGAGCCCTCTTAAGATGGAAAAGCTGGATGTATTACTGGATAAAGTGAAAAAGCTGTCGCGCAGAGCCAGTCACGTTGTTGTCAAGTACCAAAAAGACGCGCGCGAAGTTGTGGATAGCAAAGATTTAAGCCCAAAACTTAATGAAGATTGGCTGAATCAACATCCTGAATATGTGAAAAGTCGAGATATTGTTGAAAACATTGAAGAGTTACAATTCAAGTGTTGGTATCACCCTATAAAATTTCTTCAAATGATTGCACTTATTGCGGCTCCCGAAGAAATCTAATCGCGAATCTTAACGTTGGCTGGAGCAAAAAGTCCTGTGCCAAATTTTCGAAGTCCACGCGACACCGTGTGAGATGTAATGCATAGCTTTATCTTGAGCCGAAATAGTTGCGTAGAGGTTGCGGTATTTCTATCTGCAGTTTTACACAGGAAGATTTCTATTGCGACACATTTACTGGCAAGCAAAGGAATGAAATGTACTGGGTTTGACCGATTGCACTCTACGTCTGCACCCAATTTCATTTAACGTCCGCACCTAATTTCAGACGAATGTCTGCACCCGTTTGCAACGAACGTCTGCACCCATTTGCATTGATTGACCGCACGTCGACCTAAATAGCTGCTATGGATAAACCTCATTTTAACTTTGAGGAATTTATGGCTGCCGGAAGGACGTCTAACCGAATGAAAGATCAGATTATTGAGTTGAAAGCGCGTGGCTATTCACAGCGGGCGATTATTAAGGCGCTGCATGTAAGTCGTCATACGATTCGAAAGGCACTGGGCGAAAGCCCTGTGCCTGTTGAAATTGTTGGTGACGACTGGGTCGATAAGATCCCTTGGGGCAAGATTAGTCACGAGGTAAACGTTCGAGGCGTAACGGTTAAGCAACTGCACGCCGAGTACTGCCCTGAGGTGTCTTACACGACATTTTGGCGTGTGGTTTGGCAGCGTTGCCTTAAGTCTGACCGAACAGTAACCTTGCGTCTGGATCACCCCGTGGGCGAAAGAACGCAGGTGGATTTTACGGACGGACTTTATATTACGGACCGTATAACCGGGGTAAGAAGAAAGACCCATTTATTTACCGGGGTGCTGGCATTCAGTTCCTACACGTATGCCGAGTTCTGCCTGGACCAAAGGCAGCCGACATTCATGTCGCTTCAAGAAAGAATGTGGCACTACTTCGACGGAGTGACTAAGTATCTGGTAACTGACAACTTAAAAGCTGCCGTAACAACCGCTCACCGGTACGACCCGGACGTCAATCAAACTTACGTGGAATTTGCTAACCACTGGGGCTTTGCGGTGCTTGCTGCAAGACCCTATCATCCGAAAGATAAGGCTAAAAATGAGTCCCATAACAATGTATTTCAACGAACGTTTTTCCAAGAAGTAAGAGACCGCACGTTTTTTAGTGTGGACGAACTGAATCGGTGTTTCTGGGAATTCCTGAAAGGTTTCAACAACCGCATAATGAAAGATCACGGCGTATCGCGATCTGCTAGGTTTGCCGAGGAAAAAAACTTACTACTGCCGCTTGCTGTAGAAGATTTCTCGCGCACGGAGTGGAAGCTAGCTAAAGTCCACCCTGACTGCCACATTCAGGTGATGAAAAACTTTTACTCGGTACCATATTCCTACGTCGGGCAAACTGATATTCCCCTTCAATTTCGGACAGAAAGTTAAGCTGCTTTTAGCACTGTTGCCCTTTCGAATTCAACTGGTGTTTTATAACCAAGTGAAGAATGGATTCTTTGTCGGTTGTAACACACTTCAATCCACTCAAAAATACTCGCCCTTGCTTGATCCTTTGTTTCAAAAACTTCGTGATATACGTGTTCCACTTTTAGCGTTCGGAAGAAACTTTCCATGGGGCTGTTATCCCAACAATTTCCCTTCCTGCTCATACTGGAAGTCATTCCATAACACCAGAGACGGCGTTGATATGCGTGGGATGCATACTGACTGCCGCGATCGCTATGGTGCAGTAGCCCTCGTTGGGGATTTTCGCGTTTAACAGCCATTTCTAATGCATCGATCACTAAATTTTGTTCCATTTTTGGTTTAATACTCCAGCCAACAATTTTGCGGGTATGCAGATCCATGACAGCCGCCAGATATAGCCATCCTTGCTGCGTAGCAAGATAAGTGATGTCGGTGAGCCAGACCTGGTTTGAGGCAGTCGTTTGTGAAAAATTTCTGTTCAAAATATTGCTTGCAACGGGGTGATTGTGCTTAGAATCTGTCGTAACGCGAAACTTTCGTTTAGATTTAGCAAAAATATTTTCCTCTCGCATAATGCGCTCTACCGAGGTTTTGCCTATTTTAAAACCTAGAGCCTTTAACTGCATAAAAATCCGTGGACTACCGTATGCCTTACGACTTGACCTATGAATATCTTCGATAGTTCGGGCAATCTTGTAACGTTGCTGAGCCTTTGCATTGACGACACTACTTTGCTTATACCAACTATAAAACCCGCTTTTCGAAACTTCTAAAACCTTGCACATAACATGCACTAAGAATTCCTCCCGATGCTTTTCTATAAAGGCAAACTTCACTTCGGGAGTTCCACAAAGAATGCCATTGCTTTTTTTAAAATATCTCGCTCCATGGTTAAACGTCGAACCTGTTTCTCAAGTTCTCCTACCCTGGCATGAGATTCTGGTAAATTTCCCTTTCCAGGAAATACCGCGTCAGAAGGAACACCCTCGATTTCTCGAATCCAACGTCTTAAAATATTCTCGTTGATACCCAAATTGCGAGCAACATCAGAGATCTTCATGTTCTGCGTTTTAACTAGATTCACAGCGTCACATTTAAACTCACGGGTATACTCTCGACGCTGCTTACCTTCGGCTTTCTTCTTTTCCATTTTTGACTCCTTTTTAAATTGATCTTTACTATTCTAGATCAACTTAACTGAGAGTCCGAATTGTTGAGGATGTTTAAACCGTACGTGTGCGGCTTGGTGAAAAACTAATCGAAATCTTTGACAACGATAATAACGCTATAGCCGCACACGCACGGTTGTCAGGCATCCACAAGACGGCGACTTTACAGGCTCACTATCCGCCAGAGAAAACGGCGGTAGCACGCTTTGAAATAAGACATGCACGAACCGCTGCTGAAATCATCGGTCCTCATACTGTTCAACTAATAGAGGCACTCATTGCTGGCGATCATCCGTTCAGGCACTTGCGCCGAATTCAAGGTTTTCTCAGGATGTCGCCCCGGTACTCGAAGGAAAGCCTCGAGTATGCGGCCAGACAGGCCGTGCAATTTCAGAGGCTTCGCTTAAGTTACCTGCGCCAGTGTGCAGATTATTTTACCAACGGAGGTATAAAGTCACAGTCTAAATCTGGAGTGGCTCCAGAGCGTCAATCTCACGAAATCCATCTCGCATAAAAAAATAACAAAACAGGAAACTAAAAATCATGACCTCAATAGATCAACTTAAAACCATTACCCACAGTCTGCGCCTTTTCGGCTTGCACCAAAACCTCCACCGCCGCATTGACGAAGCCTTGGCAAGTCAACTGCATCCGGCCGAGTTTCTTAGGCTTATTTTAGACGACGAAATAAACTTGCGTAAAAGTATGCGCGCAAAGATGTTAACTACTCGTGCCAAGTTTAGAACTAACGCAATCGACCTTGAAGACTGGGACTTAACCTTCGACCGAGGCCTATCAAAGGCCCAACTGCTTGACCTGTCCCACGTTGGATTTATTGCAAACGGCGAAAATGTTTTACTTATCGGGTCTACAGGATCTGGCAAAACGCACCTCAGCATTGCCCTTGGCAAAAAAGCCTGCCTCGAAAGTTTAACTGTGGCATTTATCCCTGTGAACTTTCTTTTCGAAGAGGCACTGGCAAATAAAGCTGCCGGACGTTACGTGACGTATGTAAAAAAAGTGGCGAAATCAAACCTGATCATTCTAGATGACTTCGGACTGCGCAATTACTCGCATGATGAAGCCATGATCTTGGTGGACTTGCTAGAAGAACGCTACGGAAAAGCTTCAATCATGATTACTTCTCAAGTCGAACCACAAGGTTGGAAAAAACTGTTCGATGATCCGGTCATCGCTGACGCGATAGTCGACCGGATGATTAACCCCAGTAAAAAAATTAATCTTAAAGGAGGCTCTTATCGCGAACGATTAACAAAGAAGAAGTGAAACTACGGTTTACAAAAGTAAAAGTTTATGACAAAAAACAACCGTCGCTTGCGCTCCGAAAGTGCAGACGCAAACATGCAATTGCATGCAGACCTTCAGTGAAATCGATCACTGGGTTGCCGATTATCTAAATAAAAATATTGGAAAAAAAATTAAAATTTAGATGGAAGGAGTACTAACGGTAGCTGCGCTTAAGAACTCCAAAAAAAGACTTGAGACTGTTAGCTTAACATCGGTTGAATTCTATATTGGCGATCGAAAGTTCTCGAAATTTGCACGCAGCGAAAAAGGCCCTCAAGGATACGCCCTGTTAACGTGGCTAGGACGATAGTTGTCGTTTCACAGAGAACTTTTTTCTGGGGTAGCGTCAGTGACAATTTTCTTCTCGAGTGAAATACTTTGACAAGCTACATCGCCAGGCTTTACTTCTTTTTGAGTAGCAAAAGCACTGACTGGTAAACTGACTTTTCCTGACTTCTTCTCAATAACCGCTTTTTCATTTTGCTCGAGTGTCTTTTGATTAGAAGAGTATTTGACAAGAGTTTGCATAATCCATTCGACGACTTTCAGTTCCGTGACGTTGGGTGTATGAAAACCAACTTAAGACACCTGTAAAAAACTAAAAACGCGAAGCATAACTTGTGTCTACAACTTAAGTGCGCATTGGACAATAACAGTGATAGCTTTTTTGATCAGATCGCAAAGTGTGAATGCAATATCCAAACGTGTCATCCTTGCTTCCACAAGCCGGGGCGCGTGTGCATGAGCGAAGCATCGGTTGATAATTGCCGCATGAATCTCCTACTTTTAAGTTAGCACACGGATGAGGCTTACTTGAAAAACTCGAGGTCGCGTGACACGATTCGCCAAAATCAAGCATTTGGTTTTTTGCAGTTTCTGCCGGAGAATTCGGAGATTGAGCATCAGCTGGAGGTTTTGGCAACTGAGCTGGAATCGGCAACAAAGGTTTTGAAAATGCAATCGTACCATCTCCGAAATCTTTTTTATTCTCCAACCCCAATCTTGAAGATTGAGCTATTCTCACGGCCGCGATCTGAGGAAGTAGAGCTCCGGCAGCCATATTCTTTGCTACTTGGTCGAATGGATTGTTAAGCCCCCATAATCTTTCCAAACTTGCTATACTTTTTCGAAGCCACGTTATCGATTCATTCGTTGCATATGTCGATTGTTTGCTAAAATCTCTTCCTTGCGGAGAAGTAGACAACACTCCAGCTAACTTTGGAAAATTCTCTTCTAAAATAAAAAACCCGCCTCCTGAATCACCAGGTTTAATTCCCGGGAAGCCGCTACCGCTCTCACTGATTAGCATTTCTGAAATATCGAATCGCTTTTCAAAGTTATCGTTCGTATCTCCACGCAAATAATTAATCTTTTTAACAAAGTTCTGACTGACTGTGCGAGCAACATGAAGACCTTGGAACCACTTACTGGCAACATAACCGAGCACATTATCTTTTAGCACGCGGTCATAAGTCGGAATGATAGCAACATTGGCTTTCTTTTTACAAAGATCTGATCTGAAATAAATTAGCGACACATCTTTATAAACCATGTTTGCAGGAGGCACCGAATGATCTATGAATTCTTGAGGTCTTAGCGCCGTTCCCGCAAATTCCCCGTAGTCCGCAGTGTAGATCAAAACGTCAGATACTGCCTGGTTGCCATTTATGCAGTGAGCTGCCGAGGCAAACCCGCAAATATCTCCGCTTCGGTAGACAAGTGTCCCTTGGCACTCACCTATAGCATCAACCCCAATCTTGATCAAATATTGGAAAGATAGATTACCATTTGTATTCGCAGGTAATGTTTTTTCACGTAATTGTGGCTCAAAAAAATCGCTAAAACCAAGAGAGTTTACAAACCATAAAGCCATTCCTAAAATCAGATTATGCCAAAACATGTCAACTATTCCTTTATCACTTGGAGAGTCGTTCTATCAGACTAAATTCAAAATTTTGATACGCCAACTAGTGATAACGCGGCATATATAAAATTCTGAAGCACCATTTACACGAGAGCATCAAATATCGGCTTATTCTGCAATATGTCGACGGGAGTAAACTGACTTTTGTCAAAATCAACCTAGAAATTGCGATACGTCTAATATAATTGGTTACTTGCGCTAAACTGTAAAATTTTATTCCGTCTTTCGAAAGAGTTTGGTTTTTGAGCACCTCGATTTTTTTAAGTTCATTATCAGGACCAAATTCGTTGGCTATCCTTAACATCTTTCGCCGTGAAGCTTCTTCACGTGTGCGCCATGCATTCTTGCACGATTCCTTTAGATTCAAGTCACCATCAAAGTCGCATGTTTTAATGCATAGGAATATAACATTAACCACAGATTAAGCTCATGCGCAATCAAGCTGTCTTAAAACCCCTCCCTTTTTTTCTTCAATACGGAAATTTTTGAGGCGTGAAAACTGGTTTCGGATCTTTCAAATTGCAACTTATCGATTCTATCGTAGCAACTGAAACGTCTATTCCTGACGGATCAATATTTCTGAAAATACCACGCTCGTGGTGATCTTGAGAATTCCCCCAGCTTGCACTACCACTGTATTTCATACAGGCAGTCGAAGCCTCCGCCTTCGCTTCAGCTTCTGTTTGATGGCCAGTGGCCGAGGTTGCCACATGAGTTTCGTAATTTGCGTAAACATCGCCAGCATAACCAATTCTACCGCGAAGAGGTCCTACCTGGCTGAAATCTTTGGTGTACGTTCCTACGGTTTTTATTTTACATTGAGTTGTGCAGGTCCAATTGTGTAATTTGTATTCTAAATTTTCAGCGTAGATAAAAACTTGCTTTGTGACTTCGACAAAAGGCTTTATCTTTTCGAACGGTTTATCGAGATCATTCGCCTTATTGAATCCGATCTCATAAACGATGGGACTTTTCAGGGCTTCTAACCAGTAATCGCGATCTGAATTGAACTTCTGATAGTCAAGCAGAGTTTGCTCATTTTTTTTTAACTGTGCCTCCCGCAACGAGTCCAGTGACTGGCTTCGATTGACGTCATTCAATTCATTTTTAAGTAAAATGTTTTGATTGCGAACCGTCTCAATTAACACGGATAGTATTTGAGATTTAGCGGGAGCGATCAATTCAAACAACTGCTCAAATTTTTTAAGTCTAACACCAAACGTGTGCTTAAGATTGCGCCGGTTTTCGGGAACTCGCGGATCACAACTCTTAGGATCCGCAAATAGACCATGATCACAAACTCCACGTAATATGTATCCATCTTCGACGTAAAAAACCATGAGCGTTTCGCGCGTCGGTTGACTTGAACTTCCATCAGGGTCAACTTGTCTAAAGCTGACCGAGCTTACATCACTGTCTACGTTTTTCTGCCCGCATGAAACTGTTAAAAGTCCGAAGAATACAATGCTTTTAAATGACATATTATTATTTTACCTTTGGAGAATATTCCGATTATTTTTTGACACAAACGATAGCATGTGATCCTGGAACTTTCGCACGAAGAGAGCTGTATAAAATCTCATTTGAAAAAGGCAAATTCGACATTAAAACTTTAAGTTCACCGTAATGGTCATAAGGACCAGAAACCTCAACTTCAGGTTTTAATTGCATACTCGCCGAGGTTATTTTTACAAATTGACCGCTTGCAACAGACCGATACGCAATCGTTGGGTGCGGACCACTGCCAGCGTTAGTTGATGTCCAGAAGCCAATTTCCTCGACTCGGTTTTTCTTAAACATTTCCATTAAAGCGGAATTTTTATACCAGCTATCGACACGTAACTTTACAAGATCTGCACTGGTCATAATATCTTCGCCTTGCTTTTTATCACAAGCTCTTGAGGTCTCAGAGAAAGCGCTGTTACTGCTAGCAACTCGGAACCTAGTTTTAGTTACTAATTCAAAAAAATAACCTTCCCCGAATGTGCCAGAAATTTTAGCCGCATTAAAAGGCAATAAAGTATCATTGTACGCATTCATGTTGGAGGGAACCTCCTTGACTGCAGCCTCTTTTTCCAAGAATTTTAGAATAGCTTTCATCTTTAAAAATTTCTGGTGAAGATCTATCAAATTTTGGTAGTGGCTAGGTTTTCCATTTTTTCGATCTTGTTCTGAAACAATGCCCTTCTCACTGTCCAAAGCAATCTCCATCATCTTATCGAGATAAGCTTCACCATCTTCACGCAAAACGTAGTCAGGAATTGTATCAAAAAAAAGCGCCAAGGATCCAACATAATCCTTGTACGATAAGATCCCTATAACCTTTGGAGACGGATCGGCATTTCGCGTGCAATCTAAGGTCAGATCCTCACATTTGGCGAGAATTACCTGATCGTCAATCCTTGCTTTGTTATCTTTCTGTCGAACTCGGTAGACGGTGTATGAAGGAATCTTTCCTTGGGCGGAATCGCGGATATCGCGCAAAGTAATATCTTTTGTGAATTGCGTGTTGTCTCCTTTTTTTCCACACGAAGCAGCAGACACCGTCACTATAACGAACAAAATTTTAACTAACATTACAAGGCTCCATCTTTAATATACATCTTGATATTCGATTGATTCAGGTCCGTCAATAAGTTTGTACCGAAACCGCAAGCTTTAAAAAATTTGCAATCGTGTTCCAATTTTAAAGATTTAGAAACGACAACGTATATTTAAAAGTTAGGCTAAGCGGGCATAAAATTGTCTTTAAATGGTTAAATCGCCAAAGCAGTCATAAGCTCGCTAATAGAGTATGATTAATTTTTAA